>JBEKCT010000125.1:0-18524 GCA_050014715.1 Anaerolineales bacterium
CTCTCTTGCTTCGTTGACTCATCATGTTCTCCTCCGGCAGCCAGAAATCTCTGCCGTAGGGTAACATCCTTTTTGATGCAACGACTTGACTTAGGGTAAGATTCTATTTGATGCAATGCGCCAGGTTAATCCGCATTGCAAACAGCCGTATAATATATATGGATTTTTATACCATAAGGACTTTTTCTTCACATTCGGAGAAACCATGGAGTACGATCAAGGTAAGGTTGATGAAATGATCCTGGCATTACTCTATCTAACCAGTTCGCGTGATCAATACGCCACCCGGGCGTGGAAGGGTTTGGATCTGGCTGTGCTGGTCCGCCTACACGCAAAAGGTTTTGTCGGCGACCCCTCGGGAAAAGGCCCAACGATTGATCTGACCGAAAAAGGCGCTGCTCTATCCAAAGAGTTGTTTTTTAAATTCTTTAGCGCTGGAAAATGAAACCTTAACCCTCATCAGTTTGTCCTATTCCCGCATACCAGTCAATCTGATAAACAAGAGGCTGTGAATGAACGACATCGATATTGAACATTTACGTTCAGCCATTGCGGTGGCATGGCAGGCGCGCCAGCATGGTAATCATCCCTTTGGAGCATTATTGGTCGATGAACATAACCAGGTTGTGCTCCAAGCCGAAAATACGGTTAATACCGGTCGAGATTGCACCGGACACGCCGAAACCAACCTCGTGCGACGGGCAGTCCAGCAATATTCTCCTGAACAACTCACCTGCCATACTCTTTATGCGAGCACGGAACCTTGCTGCATGTGCGCCGGAGCAATCCATTGGAGCAGGATCGGCCGCGTAGTCTATGCTCTTGATGAAATGGACCTGTATGACATGGTCGGTCCGTCGCCTGACCACTTGTTACTGCCATGCCGGGAGGTCTTCTCTCATAGCAAACAGCCAATCGAGGTTCTCGGTCCCATCGTTGAGATCGAGAAGGACGCCCGTTCTGTTCATATGAATTTTTGGCACGAAGCTCTCTGAAACAGCAACAATCTAACCAGACATTTTTACCCAGTTGGATGGTGGGTTCCTACCTGGGACGGTGTCGCCAATACCTCGATCTGGTGTGATGTAGAATCTAAGGTTAATGGATTTAATATCAGGAAATGAATTCGGAGCCACAGAGTGAAAAAATCATCATCGAGTGCCGGCTATTTCCGCAGTGGTCTTGCCTATAACCGTTTTGGTCATGGAGCTCGACCACTGGTAATCTTTCAAGGGTTGGAATTTGAAAACAAGCCCCTTGTGGGTCTATCGCTTCCGCTCTTTTCGATTGTGTATAAGTTCCTCTTTTTCGATAAAGACTATACGACCTACATCGTGAACCGAAAGCCAGGGTTACCAGATGGTTACACATTAAAGGAAATGTCGGACGATTATGCCACCATGATAAAGGAGGAGTTTGGGGGACCGGTCGATATAATAGGTGTTTCGACCGGAGGTGCCATAGCACAGCATTTCGCAGCCGACCACCCTGATCTTATTCTGAAATTGGTCATCCATTCGAGCGCTTACACTTTGAGTGCTGCGGGCATGCGTGAAGAATTGCAAATTGGTCACTTGGCACGTCAGCACCAGTGGAGAGAGGCTTACACAATACTAGTCAGTCCCATGTTCCCCCAAAATGGAATAATGAAGTATGTATCCGCGCCACTCGTCTGGCTGGCATCGCGAATGGGTGGGATGCTTTTCGGTGCACCCGAAGATCTTTCGGATTTGGTAATCACCGTTAAAGCAGAAGAAAAACATAACTTTAAGGACCGCCTGAATCAGATTTCTGCGCCCACACTGGTGATAGCGGGTGATAAAGACCCATTTTATACCGAAGCGTTATTCCGCGCGACCGCCGAGGACATTCCAAATGCCAGACTTATCCTTTACAAGGGCATGGGTCATCCAGCTTATGGAAAGCAATTTCACCGCGATGTCCTTTTGTTTTTAAAGGATTGACATATAAATTGGTCGGTTATTAATAGGGCAATGGCGGAGGAATCGCTTTCAAGGAGTTTCCATTCGTTGGTAGAGTTTGAATGAGAATCAGAAAACCAGTAGATTGAATTTATATTATGGACGTAATCCCGGTCGGTTGCTGTTTGTCTGCGTATTTCAGCTTACACCAACAAATTCGTCTCGAGCCGTCAGTGTCTTGATTTATAATTAGGAAATAATGCGCTTAAAACGTGGCAATTATTAGTCGTAACAAAGCTTAAATTTTCAAAGGATTGTATGACGAATCAGACCAACGCTGAAACCAAAGCTCAAATTGTTTATTTCAGCCACGGAGGGGGCCCCCTGCCTATTCTGGGAGACGCAGGCCACGGAGCGATGGTGGATTTTATGAAGGAACTTCCCTCCCGGCTCAAAAAACCTGACGTCATCCTGGTGATCAGCGCTCATTGGGAGGAAAACTCCGCTACGTTGTTAGGAGCACAAAATCCCCCCATGTTCTATGATTATTACGGCTTCCCGAGTGAGGCCTATGAAATCACCTACCCGGCTTCTGGCAGCCCTGCGCTCGCGGATAAAATTGCCGGATATTTGAGAAAAAATAATATTCCCGCGCGCATTGATCTTAAACGGGGCTTTGACCATGGTTTGTTTATCCCTTTGAAATTAATGTACCCTCAGGCTGATATTCCATCCCTGCAGCTCTCACTTTTACGCGGACTCAACCCGGCCTCCCATATCGCTCTGGGGAAAGCCTTACGTGAGTTAATGAATGAGAACATCCTGATGATCGGATCAGGATTCTCATTTCATAACTTGGGAGCCTTTTTGTGGGAAGGAACCTTTCATCAGGACCCGGCCAATGATGCCTTTCAGAACTGGCTGGTTGAAACCTGCACCGGTCCGTTGTCTCAGTCCGAACGTGAACAACGCCTGATCGAATGGCAGAAAGCGCCTTCGGCACGCTATTGCCACCCGCGTGAGGAGCACTTGTTGCCGGTCCATGTGTGTACTGGCATGGCAAACAAGCCAGGCAGCTTGATCTTTGATGACTTGATCCTGGGCAAGCGTAGTGTTGCATTTTTATGGTAATGTGTAAAAGAGTCAACTGGGTGGCAGGTGGGGACCCATCCAACCCGCAGATTGCAAACTTTTCACTTCACAAAGCCGTAATCCGTTGATTCATTGTGACAAGTTTGGCAACAACTGGCTCTCCTTTGAGCATTAATTTAAGGTGCCATAATCGCTGGGAATTGCACGCCATGACTTATAATTGATGGCCAAATTAGGCGGAGGAACCTTCTAGGAAGATCTGTATTAATGATGATAATGATATTAAATATAAGGGTTAATATCTTGAAAGAATCTGCTTAATCTGGACTTTTATCCTTTCCAAAGCATGTAGGAAAGGTTTAATATTTTGAAAGCTATTTTTATATCGAGGAGTGATATATGAATATCCCGAATCTGTTAGATGCGATCCGCATTGTCAAGGAAAATGAAAGATTGGCCGTAGAGACATATGCCAATGCAGCCAAAAAAACCAACCCATTAGGAAAGGAATTATTCATCCAATTGAGTGAGTTTGAGAAATATCATTATAAACAGTTAACCGCCCTTGAGAAATCATTGGAGGAAAGTGGCCAGTTCATTAATTATCAAGGGAAAGCGTTAATCCTTCCCCCCAAACTCGAAATTAAATTCGCTGAAGTCCCTGAGCATAAAAGTTTAATGGAAATAATCACCGAAGCCAAGAAAATTGAGAAGCAGGCGGAAAAAGCATATTCCGACTTGGCGGAACAACTTGACGACCCTCAAGGCCATGCCATGTTTGTTAAATTATCAGAAGAAGAGCACATGCATTATCTAATTCTATCGGATGCATTTTGGTCTTTGAATCAAACCACTACTTGGAAATACTCCCGTCCGTGATTGGGAAGAATCAGGAGACCTTCACCTGTAATAAATATTACCCTAAAGTAATCCATTTTTACAACAAACCTGTCCGGGCTATTTTCGCCACAATATCTCTGTTAGTGAATTACAACCGAAAAGAAAAGACTCCCTGTAAGGGAGCCTTTTTGGAATATCCGATCCTTTCCAAAGGCGATGTAGGGTCGAACCCACCGCGTAGCGTCCTCGTGGGAGATTCTTCCTTGTTGGGAACAACAACTGATAAAAAAAGCCCTCTTTACGAGGGCGTCGGAGGGGTGCCTGATGGGGGTCGAACCCACAACAGCCTGATCCACAGTTGAGCCGAGGAATTTTCATATTGGCCAGAGAATTGTTCGTGTTGCCCAAAGAAAAGTCTATCCAGTATATATGGTGTCAATTTTTCTCACGAGTACTATATATGGGGGGCAGACGAATCTTGAAATGGGTTTGATCTTGAGAAAAATGTCTCTTTTTGCTACGTTTTCTATGCCTTCTCTTCTGGTAGCTGTAAGGTAGCTGTAAAAAATTGTGGCACCAGGTTCTGAAATGCTACCTGAACCAAATCAACCTGGTTACCTAAGAGGCTCATAAATGAGCTGGTCCGGTGGCTAATGGAGGTTTGTAAACAATGCCAAGGACCATAACTATTGCTATTCATTTGCAAGCGTTATCCAATGGGAGTATCTTGATTCCGGAGGCTTCAATATTATTCCCGATCCATGCGCATCGAACGCCTGAATTTATTGAATCCTTTATATCATTAAAGTAAGCGGTATATGCCAGGTAAAAGTCATGGGCTATATATCCCGTGTATTGATTATTCTCCCGATACTGGATGACATTTGTATCTCCACCAGGTTCCCATCCCATTCCTGTTAGTGGCCAACCGCTGAAAATTGATCCATTGATGGACCTGTCTTCTTTAACATTGATACTCACACCACGATTGGGGTCGGAATATGAAAAGATAAAATGAATCCGTTCGTTACAAGTGTAATGTGTATTTCCTTTATTATCTGTGCTGGATTCGATATCCGGGGTATCGTATTTTACTTGGATCCATTGCGTGGCATCACAGTCAGACACGCTGGCATTGGTTGAAGTCACGTTGTTTGAGGGCTGGGATTGGGCATTGGTCGGGGGGTTGTTCCGCAACCATATTGCTGTATTGTCACCACATGCATCAGCAGCAGCTTTTTGCATGTCGGGATGATCATTTAGCAGCTGAAACGAGCGCAGCATCGCTTCCCCATTCACTGCAATATCTCCGCCTAGCCTGGTCGGGAACCAGATCCCCGCCGTCATGGCTGCAAAGATGTGGTAGAGCGGGCCCATCTTGTCATATTCCCCGGCCGGGGTGATGTTCGAATCTTCCCGCCAGGATGCTAGGTGACTGGCTGGCAGTCCCTGGTCCGTGGGAAATGGCTGCCCATATTTGAAATCAAGAATTCCCTGGTATTTGATCTGCTTTAAATAATTGTGCGCTGCCAGTACCCCCAGGGGAATGTTCCCACCATTGGCATCAATCGAGATCTTAAGTACATCGGCTGGCGAAAGCGGTGAGGTGCTGGCCAGGACTTTGTCGTTGATCGTATCCAGAGAGGCTTCGGTAACATAAAAATAATATCCGCCAGATGACTCCGGTGCAGAACCGTCGAACAGGAAAGAAGCCAGGTCAAGGTTTAATGCGGTTGAACCGCTTGGGAATTCACGATTCTTCGGCGTATTGTATTGTTCCAGCACATCCATGATCTCGCTGCACATTTGATCCTGACTCTGCTCCGCAGACTCTCCCACCCCGAAAAAAGCACGGGTCAATGCGTCCCCGTTTTCGATCAACGTGCGTGACTTGGTAAGAGGTATATTCAAAGCCGGGTTTTGAGACAGGTTCTCTTTCAGATCTTCTTCAGAACGACTCTCCACATATCCCCACAGCCAGTTGGAAAAGTGAGTGATTTTGAGCTGGACGGTCTCGCCGGGGGTACCCGTGACTGCTTGCCAGTTTCGTCCATCGTATTGGACTACCATTACATCTCCTGTCGGGATGGGTATCTCCAGGATGAGGGGCGAGCCAAGCATGCCGACCTCATCCCGGGGGGAAAGCACATAGAACGGGGATTGTTTGACTTCAAAGGAGATCTTGTCAAATGCCACATCCACCTGGGTTAAAAGCAGATGATTCGAGCTGGAAAATGCCCCGGCTGGTATCTGCAGGGTCATGCCATTTTCCAGCTTGAGCAGTTGTGCGTTATTATCCACACTGAATGACTGCGGGCTGGATGGTACACTTGCCAAGCTACCAAGGGAGGCGAACTCTGCAGGAACAGGGAAAGATGCCGCAAGAGTAGAAGTGGATCCTCCCAGGTGACCAAGCCAGCGAAAGGCTAAAAAACCACCCGTACTACAGAATACCAGGATTAGACATAACCCGATGAGCCCCCCTATCGCAAGGATCCATCGTCGACGGGTGCGCTTTTCCTTCTGCGCGCTTGTCATCTTTTCGTTGACATTGGCATGTGTCATTGGGGTACCCTCCTCAATCATGACTATCGCTAGTGATTTTGGATAATCCACTATAAGTATAAATAATATGTGAAGTACGGTCAAGCGGTTTGACGAAACAGGTCGTTTCACTCCAAGGAATGTGGAACTCTCGCATTGGACGGTTTTAGTATGCTCACAAAGGAGGAGCAAATGGAATCAGAAAAGATCTGCTCTAAACCGTTCTCAGAATGCGCCGATCAACAGACCTATTGACAAAAAAGCAAACATAGAAGCATGCCTGTCAATAGGAAATTAAAAAGGAATTACTTCTTCGATGCGGAATTTGAAGCAAACAAATCTGGGTACTGTGGAAGCTCATCAAAAGGCTGGCCTGGTGGATAGTGCAGGATGATAAAAAGTATTATTGGATATGACTACTTAGTAATCCAGATTCGTATATGAATATATAGCGTTCTTTTCAGAAGGGAGATAACATTATGGAAGGATTATGCTTGATCGGAGTTGTTTTAATAATCATTATTGTCTCGATCTATGACAAGGTATCGGGTGGGAATAAGGGGAATACATATTCTTCCCGAGCTTCTTCTGCAGTTTATAAACCCTCAACCATGATCAAATCAAAGGTAGGCCATTGTCGTTATTGTGGCAGAGAGGTCATATTGGATGAGTTACCCGATTCTATTTCAAGGGATGCATTTGAGCATTTTGGAGTATGTATGAACTGCCAATGGGGAATATATATGCAGAATGGCGGACACTTCTAAAGGGGGAACCATCTATAAAAAAACTATGGTCGGGATTAACGCAATAAGGTTGTTGCACGTATGGATGCTCAGTCGAATAAAGCAAAATGGAAATGAATTATCAGGGGATCACATTATCCAAAATCCAAAGCAAGTTATCATCATGGCAGGAGCTGTCCATTAGAGAGGTGTAGCCCCTTTTGGTAGTAATCGGAACGGTTTGAATCGTTTTCTCTTTCCTCCTCCAAGTGGCAAAGCAAAATACTCCCCGACCGGTGGATGTGGCCGAGGAGGTTTTGTTATAGGATTAAGTATGCATATTCATTTACGATTTATCGCCTTATGCGTGAAGTGCCGCAAGGCTGAAGTTCAAACTTAATCTGTCGTTATCGAATCTGTATAGATCGTTTTATCACCAGAATAGGTAAAATGAATTCTAGCCTGAATAAACCGCTTCAACTTTCTAATTGCTTGATAATGCTGGTCTGTTTGAAGGAAGTTGACCGTGATGGCTTCCCACATAAACACCCACCCGCCGATTTGCAGTGCTTGATGGATTAAATTTCCAAGTAAAGTATTCGATAACAGTCCGACGCTGGCTATATCAGTAGAAAGACAGAGCAGGGATACCAGTAAATATTTGAGCGCATCCAATCGTTGACGCCGGATTTCCGATTTTTCCATATAGATTTGATGCTGGAAAAATCTCTGAAGGCTACCCAGGCAATCTCGTTCCTGGACAGGGTTACAGGCCTCCTGGCTTATATTGAGGTCGATCGATATATCAAATCGGCTGGGTATCTCCCCAGAACACTGATCTAAATACTCGACCAATTCGGGCGAGAGATCACGTTTGGGAGCGGGCGAAGGATCCAACCGTGAAAAAAATTCATCATAACACCTGATCGAAATTGGGATCGTGAACTGATGTTTTTCAGGATCATAAGAATAAATTTCCTGGAGGAATTGTAAGTCATTCATGTTTTTCAATCCAGTTTTCGCGTGAGGGAGAAGCGTGCCTCTTTATATTTTAACCTTGCACTTCCCTACATTATGCATCCAGTTGATAGGTGTGAAATGGGTTTTCGCAAGGGTTGCCCCAAGCGATATGCATCGTGCGGTCAGTCAGGTCAATTATCATGGAATTGATGGTCTTGCCGCGATCCAGCGGATCGCTGGCATCCACGGAGTGGTTACAGATCGAGTTGGAGAAATTGACATGGTCACGCAGGATGGCTTGCAAACTCTCGATATTATGCCGATCCTGGCGCTTGACCAGGCGCAGAGCGCGGAAATAGCGTACACGCGAGCCGATCAGGTCTTCCGTCCTACGCTCGACCTTCTGCATTATCGGCGCCAGGTATTGATTGGTGTGGACAATATACCCATCCTCTCCATACAGGATGGCAAAATGATGGGCTGATACTTCTACCGAGTAGAGTTCACCGCTCTCATGGGCCAACACATGATTGTATCCCGCAGCACGCTGGGGCGAGAGCGAAAATTGGATGGCTTTGTCTAATCTCTGGCTGGCCAGCACGGCGCGCGCGGCCACAACTCGCTGGATACCGATCCGGGGATCGTTGGGATAAACCGAATCACATAATTGGGCAATACCGTAGGCATTGAATCCAACGTTTGGCAGCAGACAGCCGTAGGTCATTGCTAGGAAAGGGCACTCGTTTTTTGGAGTGGCATGGATGATGAACACATCGTTCTCGTCCTCCGGCACCCAATCTTCGTTGTGCGCGAGCAGGACATGACCATTCACAGTACGGTCATCGTTGACCGCGAAGCTTGTGCAGTGGGTCAGTTGCAGGGCATCATCCGTCAGCGCTTCCATGGTGTTAACTACAACCACGTCGTCAAAAGCAGCATTGGCTCCTTCGGCGATCCCGGTCATTTCCTCCACGTATTGGGGGTAATGCGCCTGGGCGAATGGAAGGTATTTGTGGGCCTGAAAGCGGGCTCCTTCCCAGGTCAATTCGAGCTGCGCGTACGATTCTACGAGTAACTGGCAGGCACTCTTAATGCTATGTGTGACTTGCTTGTGGCAGGCTTCGCCGATCTGGCGGCCCATCTCGCGGTGGCTACCTGAGATGCGCACCAACGGCGGCGGATTGGGATGACTAGGAATCTTGGTCTGTGTTGCCATAATTGCACTCTCTTTCTACCTGATAAGGGCAAGCGGGGAAATTGTATCATTGACTCATGGGAAGCAAGGAAACCATAAAGAGCGTTCCTGCACACCTCCCCCAAATGGCGGATGAAAAAACTCCCCAACCGGTGGATGCAGCCTGGGACGGTTTGTCCTATTATATAAATGGTGTACTTTGGCCTCGGACAGCCGTGGGTTATAACTATTTGCCAAAAGACTGTGCAGATTTCATTGAGGCAGAATGAGGCAGAACAGAATTCAAGAGAATTTATCCAATCAGGAGTGGCATATGATCTATGGCGAAAGATTGATCGGTAAGAAAGTATTGATGGTTGATGATGAACTCACGGCCCAGACGGCCAGAGGACGGGCCGCCCGCGCCTTGGCGCAGGAACTGCGTGATCGGGATGTTACCGTAATCGAAGCGACCTCGGATGAAGATGGCCAGGCCGTGGTACTGTCCGATCCATCGTTGGAAGGCATCCTGTTGGACTGGACCTTGAGTGACGACGATGTGGCCCACGATAAAGCCCGGGCATTGCTGGCGCTCATCCGCAAGCGCAATATACACATCCCGATCTTTCTTATCGCCGAGCGCGACGATGCCTCCACACTCACCAGTGAAGTGATGCGTAAAGCCGATGAATTGATCTGGATGCTGGAAGATACTTCGTTCTTCATCGCCGGGCGTGTGGTTGCCGCCATCCTGCGTTACCGGGAAGCCATCGTGCCACCGCTGACAAAAGCTCTGATCGCCTTTGCCCAGGTGTATGAGTATTCGTGGCATACCCCCGGCCATACGGGCGGCACGGCCTTCCTGAAGTCGCCGGTGGGGCGTGTCTTCTACGACTACTTTGGCGAGAACCTGCTGCGCTCCGATCTCTCGATCAGTGTGGGCGAGCTGGGCTCGCTGTTGGATCACAGCGGGCCGATCGGGGAGAGCGAGAAGTATGCTGCGCGCGTCTTCGGGGCTCAACGATCGTACACGGTGACCAATGGGACGCAGGCGCTGACATTGACAGGCGCCATTCCTACGTATCTGCTGCCGACACGTAATTTCCTGGGTATCATCGGCCCGATCCATCCCGAACGCCTGACACGCAAAGCGATAAAGGCTGCCATCACCGAGAATCCACTGGCGCAGGACAAAGCGCAAAAGGCTGTTCATGCCATTATCACCAATTCCACTTATGATGGTTTAACTTATCTGGTGCCGAGAGTCGTGGAATTGCTCGATAAGAGCGTCGATCGCATCCACTTCGATGAGGCGTGGTACGGCTATGCACGCTTTAACCCGATTTACACAGATCGCTTCGGCATGTATGGCGATCCCAAGGATTATCCCAAGAACAAGCCGACAATCTTCACCACCACCTCCACCCACAAGTTGCTGGCGGCGTTGTCACAGGCCTCGCTCATTAATGTGCGCGACGGACGCAAGCCGGTGGAACATGCCCGCTTCAACGAAGCCTTCATGATGCATGCCAGCACCTCCCCGCAGTATGCCATCATTACCTCCAACGAAGTTTCGGCGGCGATGATGGATGGCGCCGGCGGCCTCACGCTCACCACCGAATCGATCACGGAAGCCGTGGCTTTCCGGAAAGCCTTATGCCGCGCCCATCGGGATGCCGCAACGAAGGGCGATTGGATGTTCAGAACCTGGAATGCCGTCAAGGTAATCGACCCGACAACAGGCAAGAAGATCGCCTTTGCGGATGCGCCGGATGAGCTGCTTATCACCAATCCGGATTGCTGGGTGCTGCATCCCGGCGAAGCGTGGCACGGCTTCAAGGATTTGGAAGACGGCTATTGCATGCTCGATCCAATCAAAGTTTCAGTGGTGACGCCCGGTCTGTCGAACGATGGTTCGTTCGAGAAGCTGGGCATTCCCGCCACGCTGGTTACAGCATATCTCGATCAACGCGGCATTCAAGTCGAAAAGACCACCGACTTCACGATCCTGTTCCTTTTCTCGCTCGGCGTGACCAAGGGCAAATATGGCACGCTGATCAACGCGCTGTTGCACTTCAAAGAGGACTACGACGCCAACACGCCGCTGAACGAAGTGCTGATCGCCAGCGTGGCGGGCGTGCCTAAGCGCTATGCAGGTATGGGCCTGCACGACCTGGCGGATGAGATGTTCTCACAGATGCAGGAAACCAACCAATTGCAAGTGCAGGACGCGGCTTTCTCGACACTGCCGGTGCCCGTATTGACTCCATCCGATACCTATTCAAAATTGGTGCATGACGAAGTCGAACACGTTGCGATCGACATGATGGCCAACCGGATCGTGGCAACCGGCGTGGTGCCATATCCGCCCGGTATTCCGATGTTGATGCCAGGCGAGAATATCGGCGGGAACGACAGTCCCTATTTAGGCTATCTGCGGGCACTGCAGGCCTGGGACCGGCGTTTCCCCGGCTTTGGGCATGAAACGCACGGCGTGGAAAACAAGGACGGAACGTATCATGTGTATTGTTTGAAGTGAAATTCACCCGCGCGTCGGTATTCCTCTACCGCGGGTAAAGGAGACGAAGCGAGGGCTTACCTGAATATAGGAGAAAAGTCTCTATGGAAAAGAAAAAGGTTAATGTCAAAGCACTGGGCGTATTTGTGTTGGCGATGATCAACGTGGCGGCCGTACTGAGTCTACGCAACCTGCCCCCGATGGCCGAGTTTGGCTGGTCGTCCATAGGGTGGTACTTGATCGGAACGATCACATTCCTGATCCCATTGAGCTTAGCAGGGGCGGAACTCGCCACTGGCTGGCCCAAGGGTGGCGGTGTGTATGCGTGGGTGCAGGAAGCCTTCGGCGACACGTCCGGCTTCATCGCCGTTTTCTGCGAATGGTCGAATGACCTGGTCTGGTTCCCCACGATCCTGGCCTTCCTTGCCTCTACGCTTGCTTTTGCGTTCGATCCGAAGTTGGCGAGCAACGGAATGTATATGTTCGTGGTGATGATGATAATCTTCTGGGGCACCACGCTCCTCGCACTGTTGGGTTCAAGAGTCTCGAGCCGTTACAGTTCCTATGGTGTCGTTTTAGGCACATTGGTTCCGGCGGTATTGGTAGTCGCGCTTGGCCTGGTATTCCTGTTTTCCGGCAAAGCGATCCAAATACCGCGCTTCACTCTGGGCGCTCTGGTTCCATCTATCAATATCAACACGCTGCCCTTCCTCGCCACGATCGTGTTGATGTTCGCGGGCATGGAGATGGCCGGCTTCCATGCCCTGGAAGTGCGCAATCCGCAGAAGGATTACCCGAAAGCGATGCTGTTGTCGGCGGTGATAATCTTCGTGTTGACGGTGATCGGCACTATGGCGATTGCCATTGTGGTGCCACTGAGTAAACTCAAACTGGCAGCGGGTCTGATGCAAGCCTTCCAGGCCTTTCTGGCCGCCTACAACATGACCTGGCTGCTCGCACCGCTGGCCATCCTGGTGGTGTTGGGTGGCATACCACTGTTGGCGGCCTGGTTGATCGGCCCGGCGATGGGGTTGGGCGTTGTTGCCACCGAGGGCAACCTGCCGCCCCTGTTCTCCCGCCATAACAAGAACGGCGCTCCAGTGGGTGTGTTGATCCTGCAAGCTGTGATCGGTACAGCCATATCGTTGTTGTACGTTTTCATTCCGGGCGTCAACACCGCCTATTGGATCATGTCGGCCATGACGGTGACGCTGTTGTGCATCGCCTATCTGCTCATCTTTGCCGCATTAATCAAATTGCGCTACTCACAGCCGAATGTGAAGCGCGCCTTCAAGATCCCGGGTGGTTTGATTGGTGTTTGGATCGTAGGCGGGTTGGGCTTCCTGGCCACGGCTTTGACATTTATCATCAGCATGCTGCCGATCGGGGGCATCCCCATGTCGGGTCCGTTGTATGTTGTAATCATGGTGGTTGGCACCGCGGTACTGGCATTGCCACCGCTGGTCTTTTTGAAATTTAAGAAATCCAGTTGGAAGTCGGCCGGCAAGAAAGCCATGCGAGAAGGATAAATAGAGGTCTTGCATGGACTACGATAAACTGTTTGGTTTTCTGATCTGTAGCGCAATGCCGGTGCCTCCGACACTCTCTTCTGCGCGGCTGCAGCGCATCGTCGATGAACTGGGCCGGCTTGGTTACGCAATGACGCGCACCCTCACAACTGCCGAGGCATGCTCGGCCATTCGGAGCGATGCAAGTTTTGGCTGTGTGATGGTCGAGTGGTCGCTCAAGGAATCTGAAAGCGAGGTCAAGACATTTGTAAAGTTCGTTCGTGAGCGTGGACTGGATGTGCCTGTGTTCATCCTGGTAAAGCGGCACTTGCTCGAAGAAATCCCGGTGGCGGTACTCGGCCAGGTAACGGGATATGTCTTTATAGACGAGGACACACCGGAGTTCGTTGCCCGCAACTTGGTCAGTCACCTGCAAAGCTATGCAGAGTCGCTCAAGACGCCCTTTTTTGGCGCGATGGTTGACTATGCCGAGCAAGCCAACCAGATGTGGACGTGTCCCGGACATAACGGCGGGGTCTTCTATCAGAAGAGTCCGATCGGGCGTGCATTTGTCGAGCATTTGGGCGAGGCAGTTTTTCGGAACGATATCGATAACTCGGTGGTCGAACTGGGTGATCTGCTGATCCACGAAGGCCCGGCGCTTGCGGCTGAGAAGGCTGCCGCTCGCATCTTTGGTGCGGATCGCACTTATTTTGTGTTGAATGGCACCTCCACATCGGACAAGATCGCGTTGACCGCGCTGGTGGCGCCGGGCGATCTCGTGCTGTTCGATCGCAACAACCATAAAGCGGCGTTACAAGGCGCCATGGTTTTCGGTGGCGGCATACCGGTCTACCTGGAAACCGATCGCAATGCCCAGGGTATGATCGGGCCGATCGATTTCGATGCACTCGACGAAAAACGCATCCGGGAGTCGATTCGGAACAACCCGTTGGTAAAGGACCCGCAGGCCTGGCAGCGCAAGCGACCGTTCCGGGTTGCGGTAATCGAACAATGCACCTACGACGGCACCATTTATAACGTGAACATGCTGGTGGAAAAGTTGGGGTCGTTGTGCGAGTACATCATGTTCGATGAGGCCTGGGGAGGCTTTATGAAGTTCCATCCGCTTTTCAAAGGGCATTTTGCCATGGGGCTGGATGGACTGGGTCCTGATGCTCCGGGGATCATGGCTACACAATCGACCCATAAGCAACTTGCGGGCTTTTCCCAGGCTTCGCAGATCCATGTGAAGGATGCACATTTGAATGGCCAGCACAGACAGGTCAGCCATCGGCGATTCAATGAGATGTTCATGCTGCACTCTTCGACTTCGCCGTTCTATCCGCTGTTTGCGTCGCTGGACGTGGGTGCGCAAATGATGAAAGGTCGTTCTGGGGAGGTGCTCTGGGAAGACACGATCAAGCTCGGCATCGAATTGCGCAAGAAGATCCGCACCCTGCACCATGAGTATGAAGAAATCGAAACGGACCCGGAGCGGCAGTGGTTCTTTGATCCATTTGTGCCAGATGTTGTTCATGTGGAAGGCCGCACCGAACGCTGGGAAGATATTCCGACCGACGAGCTGGCCAAAGACGTGCGTTACTGGGAACTCGTTCCCGGTGAGAAATGGCACGGTTTCAGTCACTTAAAGCCCGGCTATGTCATGACCGACCCGAATAAGCTGACCTTGCTGATGCCTGGTTTCGATCGCGCAACGGGAGAATACGATGCACATGGCATTTCGGCAGCGATCGTCGCCGAATTTCTGCGGGAACAACGGATCGTGCCTGAGAAGAATGATCTGAACAGCATCCTTTTCCTATTGACACCCGGATTGGAATCAAGCAAGGCCGGCACGCTACTTTCCGCTCTCATCCGTTTCAAACAGCTACATGACGAGAATGCACCACTCGAAGAGGTCATCCCTGCTTTTGTGGCGGCTCACCACGCACGCTATGCCGGCGTTGGCCTGCGCGACCTATGTGATCAGATGCATGAATTTTATCGAAAGAGTAACGCCAGCCAGCTGCAGCGCGAGCAGTTTCGTGCAGAGCATTTTCCCGGAGCAGCCATGACCCCTCAGGCAGCCATGAATGAACTTGTCCGGAACAACGTGGAGTTGTTGCCGATCGAGCAGATCAGCGGCCGGATTGCAGCCACGCTCGCGCTGGTTTATCCGCCGGGCATTGGCGTTGTCGTGCCAGGCGAACGCTATGACGAGCGTGCGCTGCCGATGCTCGACTACTTCCGGATGTTCGAAGAAGGCGGCAATCGCTTTCCTGGCTTCGAAAATGAAATACAAGGCATATACAGGAAAGAGGAAAGCGACGGGAACGTTCGCCTGTACACATATGTGGTCAATGAATAGCTGCTGGAACCCATAATGCAGCACCATGACAATTGGATCATTCGAAAGGAGATATAAAATGGAAATACCGTTACAAGCTCAAGTGGAATGCACAGACGGAGTCTGTGGCCGTTCAGTGTACGTGCTGATCAATCCAGTGATCGACAAAGTAACGCATTTAGTGGTGAAAGAAGATGCCTCCAGTACAGAATACATTGTACCGGTTGATCTTTTGGACAAAACAATAGCAGACAAGATTCGATTGCGCTGCAGCAAGGCAGAGCTGAAGAAGATGCCTCCTTTTATCAAGACGACCTTCATCGAAGAGAAGGTGCCGGATATGAAATACAATTATCCTGGTGGATTGTATGGAGGAGGATCATACTTCTACTTGCCCTATGTTGCTACTGAAAGAACAGAATACAAGGCCACGGAACACCAGCAAATCCCACCGGGAGAGTTGGCTGTGCGCCGGGGTACCCGCGTAGAGGCGACGGACGGCTTTGTTGGCAAAGTCGATGAATTTGTGGTCAACCCGGAGAACAGTCACATTACTCATCTGGTAATGCGGGAAGGGCATTTGTGGGGAAAGAAGGATGTAATTATCCCCCTTTCAGCACTGGGAAATACTCACGCTGATACCGTGTTCCTGAAGCTCAATAAGCACCAGATCGAGTCACTGCCAACTTTCCCGCTGCATCGGCGCTGGTCCTGAGTCGAGACAGGATCGAGACAGCACGCAAATCTTTGCCCTTTCTGCTGCCGGCAGCATGCCACGCAGGTTCTCCAAATGTGCAAATTGGGGAGGCATTCGTGTAACGGCAACCGACGATCCTATCCCCCAAGCGGCGGAGGCAAAAACTCCCCGGCAGATGGATGCGGCTGGGGAGTGTTTGTTGTATGATGGACATAAGGCGGGCATTCCAACCTAACCTAGCCGTGTATTGGATTGATACTATCCGGATAAATTTTTTGGAGGTGTAAGATGGAAATTCCTTTGAACGCTACCGTTGAATGTACAGACGGTGTCGGCGGACGCTCCGAGTATGTGCTGATCAACCCGGTGATCGACCAGGTATCCCACCTGGTAGTGAAAGAGGTTTCATCCAATACGGAATATATTGTTCCGGTAGAACTTCTGGCCGAAACCATATCCGGTACGATCCATCTACGCTGCAGCAAGGCAGAGCTGGAGAAGATGGAGCCATTTATCAAAACGACATTCATCGAAGAGAAGATTCATATGAATTATGCTAATGCTCGCGGAATGTATGCTAAGGGATCATACTATTACTTACCCTATGTTACTCCTGAAAAAACGGTGCAAGTGCCTGAGGCGCATGAACAGATCCCACCGGGTGAACTGACCGTGCGCCGTGGCACACATATAGAAGCGACTGATGGCTATGTTGGGCAAGTTGACGAATTTGTGGTCAACCCGGAGAATGGTCACATTACTCATCTGGTAATGCGGGAAGGCAATCTGTGGGGTCAGAAGGATGTGATCATCCCCGTTTCTGCCATGGGCAATAAGCACGAGGATACCTTGTTCCTGAAACTCACAAAGCTCCAGATCGAGGCCCTGCCATACTTTGCGCTGCAAAGGCGTTGGGCATGATAGATCAGGCCAAAAGGAAAGTTACCGGATCAAGAACCTCGATAAGACTATCCGCATAGGCAGCAGCAACTCAAGGAGGTATCCCCAATGTAATTCAGTTGGTTTTTCTCCATTGCTTTTCAGTGTAGGATAAGTGCAATCGAAATCCTCCAAATCGTTTTGGAATGATCACATCTTCCAAATCAATCAAATGTACAAAAACTAATAAGAAAAGAAAGGAATCGAAACCATGACAGTAATAACCATCTCAAGAGATTTTGGCAGCGAAGGCGAATACATCGCCGAAAAAGTCGCCCAGGTTTTAGGCTACCATTTTGTTGATAAAGATTTTTTCGGCACGGTGCTTAAAGAATATGGACTGGTGGAGTTCGATGGAGAATACGATGCCCTGCCTGGTTTTTGGGATAAAGCAGTAAATGAGCATCGCTTTGAGCGCCGGGATGAAGTGGTCCATATGCTCAATCGGGCCATTCGGGCTGTGGCGCAACATGGCAATGTGGTTATCCTTGGACGAAGTGGTTTCGAGGTTCTGGCTCCATTTGCCGATGTACTGCATGTCCGCCTTCAGGCTCCCATCCCCGTGCGGGTCGAACGCGTGATGAAAGAAATGAAGATCTCACACGAAGAGGCTGAAGATTTTGTGAAAGAGAACGATAAGGTACATGTGGTATTTACCCAGGAATATTATAGAATGCCCTGGGATGCCATCCATGCCTTTGACCTGGTTATAAATACCAACAAAATCTCCCCTGACCTGGCCGTGACCTGGTTAGTCGACGCCGTAAAAGGCATAGGAGGCGCCCAAACACTCGGCAAACCTGCGCTTGGCTCATTGCAGATCGACCCCATTTTGAAAAAGTCAGTTACCGATGCACTTAAATGTACTAAAGTGCACAAATGATCAGAGGCTTTAAGCCCGGTCGCCCCACACACCCTCCCCCGCGTGGCGGATACAAATTCCCCCCAGCAGATGGATGCAGCCGAGGCGGTCGCGCTGTTTTGTTACCGGGTAAAAAATGGATCGGTGCGTTCGCGGCGGCATTGGGTGGGTTGGGCACACTGGTGTCTGAGGGCGGCATTGGAAAGAATACGCCGTTATTCTGAGCCCGGGTCTGCGATGGGTTGGGATTTCTTGGCGTTTACTTGAACGAGATGCGTAACGCCAGGAACGCTTTAATGATTTCGCCGGACGCCGGCCGGGTCACCGTCCGCGTTTTTCCCACTGACGAGGAATAGATGATCGCAAAGATGGGTTGCGGCGTTCTCAACCTTG
>JBEKCT010000126.1:0-10185 GCA_050014715.1 Anaerolineales bacterium
GATCAGATCTGGTATTGTGACCATCAATAGCAATGAGGTATTGGCCGAACCAGAGATCCCCGACGCAGTAAAACCTGTGCTAAAAAGTCTGGGTTGGGGACACTAGGATGATAAACTCAGGAGAAAGCTGCTTCTAATGCCTTTGCAATCTGGGTGTGATTGGTGAACTCTTTACCGTTATCTCCGGTGATAGTATGAACCTTTTCTGCGAATAGTTTCAACAATGAGATGGTAGCTTGAGAGACCAGCTCTGCCTGGCATTGATCTACTGGCTGCAACAAGGTAAAGCGGGATTTGCGTTCCACTAGACTGACCAGTGCACCGTGATGCCCTTTACCAATCAAAGTGTCGATCTCCCAGTCTCCCAGCCGCTCACGCTGTTCCACGATCGTTGGACGCTGTTCAATACTGACCCGATCGGGTATTTTTCCACGGTAATCGTGCTTTCCATAGCGTTTGCGACGCTTTTTCTGGCAGCGCAGATGGGTATACAAGTCGCCCTCTGCTCGCTGATCAGCCAAAATGTGTTGATAGATCCACTCATGGCTAATTTGTATCGCCTGGCGTTTTTCCAGCCAGCCAGAAACTTGTTCAGGACTCCAATCTTGGCGCAATTTCTCATCCACCATTTCCCATACCTCTGCCGAAATACGTCTTTTGTGCGCAGCATTTACTCGTCTTTCGCAGGCTTTTTCATCGGCCTGCTTCGGACGATAGCCCCGTTTACCAGTATTTCGGCGCAGTTCTCTGCCGATCGTGGATTTATGCACTTCAAGCTCTATGGCTATTTCTGTTCGACTATGTCCTATTCTCTTAAGCACAGATATCTGGTATCGTTGTCCCGAGGTAAGCTGTTTGTAGGCCCTCATAGCGCTCCTTTGACTTGGCCGTCTAAAGAGTTCTATGCTACCTCAGCTTACCTCTTTTGACTGCCTTCAAAGTTGCACTTGATCGTTGAATCTACGAGTGATGGAAAAAAAGGAAAAATCTTTTATTGTTATGAACCCAAAAACCTTTCATATGATTTCGCTTGGTTGTGCAAAGAATACCGTCGATTCTGATTCCATGGCCCAGTTGCTGGTTCAGGACGGCTACCAGCCAGCCCGCAGCGCGCGTCAAGCCGGCATTCTGGTAGTCAATACCTGCGGATTCATTGGAACGGCCCGAGAGGAATCTTATTCTGAGTTGCAGAGACTTGCCGAAGCCAAACGCCCGGGGCAGCTGCTCATCGCAGCTGGGTGTCTTACGCAGAGGTACGGACAGGAAGTTGCCCGGCGGGTACCCGGCGTGGATGGAATTCTCGGCACGCGCCGCTGGATGGATATTGTTGGTGTCGTACGCGAATTGCGTAACGGCCCGCACTCCCAGCCGTTATACCATTTACCCGAAACACCCACTTTGTTGGAGGAAAACTCGCCAGCCAGCGTTGTGAGGGCCAACAGATTCGGAGCCAGCGCCTACCTGAAGATCGCGGACGGCTGCCGCCGAACGTGCGCTTTCTGTGCCATCCCGCTCATCAAAGGCAGCGCAGTCAGCCGCCCGCCGGATATGATCGTGAAGGATGCACAGCGTCTGCGCGAGTCGGGAGTGCGCGAGCTCATCTTGATTGCCCAGGATACCACCGATTATGGTCATGACCTGGGAATGAAAGACGGATTGGCAACCCTGCTCGAAAAAATAGTGTCCGGTATGCCGGAGTTGGACTGGCTGAGGATCCTGTATGCTTTTCCTGGTTATGTTACGGACCGGCTGATTGATGTAATGGCAAGCCATCCGCAAATCCTGCCTTATCTCGACATACCGCTCCAGCAT
Source organism: Anaerolineales bacterium (assembly GCA_050014715.1). GTDB lineage: Bacteria > Chloroflexota > Anaerolineae > Anaerolineales > Villigracilaceae > UBA877. The sequence continues at coordinate 1,813 of JBEKCT010000126.1, forward strand.
GCCCACCCGGATACGCTCACTCGAATGGGCCGCCCCGCCAATATGGATTGGGTGCATAAAACGATCGGAAAAATGCGCCTGGCCATGCCCAAATTGGCCATCCGGACCGTTTTTATCGTCGGTTACCCCGGGGAGACGGAAAGAGAATTCCAGACGCTGTTGGATTTCATGGAAGAAATGCGATTCGACCATGCCGGGGCCTTTCAATTCTCCTTTGAACCCGGAACTGCTTCTGAAGCGCTCGGAGACCCGTTGCCGGCCGAGGTTAAAGAAGAACGCTATCAAAAGCTGATGGAACTTCAGCAAACCATCTCGCTACAGATCAACCAGACATTTGTGGGACAGACACTGGATGTGCTGGTCGAAGGGTTCAATAACGGTATTACAATAGGGCGCTCGTACCGAGATGCGCCGGAAATCGACGGGCTGGTGCTGATCGAACCGGATGGCTCGAAAAAATCTGTCCAACCACCGGCCATTGGCAGCCTGGTACCGGTAAAAATTACCGGAGCCATGGCCTACGATCTGGCGGGTATTCTCGCAACTTAAGCGAATGGGGGACATATGCGTAAAATGGAATGGATCGCTCTCCTGATCAGCCTGGCCGGGGTGGTGGCGGCCTATCTGGTTGCCACCAGTGTTTTCGAGGCCGTCCCGCACGTGGAAGATGAAATGGCCTATGTCTGGCAGGCAAAAGTCCTTGCACATGGACAAATGACCGCCCCCGCTCCGCCCGAACCTAAGAGCATGTATGTTCCATTCGTAGTGGATGCCAACGGGCATCGCTCGGCCAAGTACCCGCCTGGATGGCCAATGGTACTGGCGCTGGGCATCCTGCTTGGCATCCGCACCTGGGTGAATCCTCTGCTGGGAGGCTTGACGGTATGGTTAACCTTCCGGCTTGGCCAAAAAATATGCAACAGTGCAACCGGCTTGCTGGCTGCGCTGCTTACGATTACTTCCCCATTCTTTTTGATGATTTCCGGTTCGTTGGATTCCAATTCCTGGTCACTGGTTTTAAGTATTATTTTTGTACTGGCCTGGCTGGACACATTTCACTTGGGAGCCCGGCAGGATCCAACCAAAAATAAGGTTCTTCCATCCTGGTTGACGATTACCATTGCCGGTTTAAGCCTGGGGCTGCTGGTGATCACCCGGCCCCTGACCGCCCTGGGAGTTGCTTTGCCATTTTTTCTGCATGGAATGGTCTTACTATGGCGCGGAAATGGCCGCGTCAGGCAGCATGTCCTGGCGGTTGGAGCGATCGCGCTGCTGGTCGGGTCGCTTTTCCTGGCCTGGCAATTTGCAGTGACCGGTAATTCATTTACCGATCCTTATACGCTCTGGTGGAGTTTCGACCGGATCGGCTTTGGACCCGGTATTGGTCTGGAACCGGGCGGGCACACCTTACAGCTCGGAATCCATAATGCCGGTCTGATGCTGACCGATCTCACCAATGATTTGTTCGGATGGGCCGGTTATTCCTGGATCTTCTTGCCGTTTGGTCTATGGGCGCTCCGTAAGAATCGGGCGGCCTGGCTGAGCATAGCGGTTTTTGTGTGTCTCGTAATTTGTTATGTCTTCTACTGGGCGGTTGTAACCCGCTATGGCCCGCGTTATTATTATGAAGGCCTATATGGTCTGACAATGGCCAGTGCGGCCGGGATCATATGGCTGGCAGGTTTCTTGAAAGCGTCAAATTGGCATAGACTGCGGATTTTCCTGGTTGGCGCAATACTGGCAATATTGATCAGTTATAACCTGGCGGTCTACCTGCCGGCACGCTTCGGTCAGATCTATGGGCTGTACGATGTTCATCATGCCCAGTTGAATCCATTCCTGACCGAGCAAGCACGCTCCAAAACGCCCGCCCTGGTGATCGTTCATACCCAGAAGATCTGGACCGAATATGCCGGACTGTTGGAACTGGAAGATCCCTGGTTTACCTCGCCATTTATTTTCGCGTGGAGCAATAACGGTTCGATCAGCGATGCCGGACTGGCTGCCCTTTATCCGAACCGCCAGGTCATCTACTATTACACGGATGAACCGGACAAATTTTACTCCTCCCCACGTTAGACCTTAATTTAAACCTCTTCCAAAGCTTCTTTTCTGTGCCATGGGCCAACAAACAGAAGCAGGAAGATTGCCATCCCCAGAATTGCAACCGGGACGGAGAAAAATGCGTCCAATACTCTAATAGTGAAAAGAGACGGGGAGGGCAGTGCGGTGATCGTATAATTCGCTATTATCACGGAGAACAGGTTGTTGGCGGCGTGCGCTCCCAAAGCCAGTTCCAGTTTTCCTTCCCGCAAGGTGATATAAGCCAGACAGAATCCAAAGGCAAAATAGTAAAATCCCAACAAGGGATAATTGACCGAAGCTTCCGGATTCAGCAGGTGCGGCAGGCCGAAAAGCAGACCCGAGACAGTGCTCAGCACCCAAATATTCTTCAAGTGCAGGCCGATCTCTTGCAAGACATAGCCCCGGAAAAACAGCTCCTCTGTAGAAGTCTGGATGGGGATGAAGATCAGGGCAAGAAAAAGGAACGGGAGAAACCGGACCATATTAAGAGTCCAAACGTAACGGCCTGGATAAATCAGCGCCTCCGCCAGCGACATCACGGCAACCAATCCGAACCAGACTCCAAATCCCTGGAACAAACGTCCCCAATCCAGCGAGCGGGCGGGTGTTACCAGGGTCCGCAAGGGACGGCGATGGATGAATCGCATGGAGAGATAAATTCCAACCATAAAGAATACGGAAGCCAGCATGAGCGCAATAAAACCCACCAGCGTGTTCATTCCTTGAAGGACAGCACCCATGCTGCCGGCATGCAACTGACCGTGGAATGCCATCCAGACCAGCAGGACGGCGCTGGGCATGGCACCCAGTACCTGCCAGGCGATCAGCATTAACAGGACTGCCAGAACGCTACGCCATGCCTCGTTCTTCCCCTGCCTGGCGAGCTCCAGATAATTTTGCATGCGCTCCTTGAAGGCAGCGCGACGTTTTCTCGTCGCGCTGTTAGTTGTCTCTATTTCGTCATCGTTGGCCGTGCATCAAGCCGGACTATGGTTTTGGTGGATTAACCACGCCATTGCATATATTAACGACTTCCGTACCTGTGGGGTAAGCCGAGGCATTTTTCGGGCTGTCAATGGCAAAGACTGCCGCTAATTGTTTTTCAGCACCGCAGTAATCGGCCTTATCCATAAGTTGTTGCGCATATCCGATGCCTGCCTGGCGGAAACGCTCGGAAGCCGTTGTACAGGATGAATCCGCCAGGTTTGGATAGTTTGCCACGACCTGGCCGAAATAATTGATGGCTTGCGGCCAATCCTGGTCCCAAAAACTGGCACCGGTGATATACATGCGTGCCCAGGTGCGCAGGGCCAGGGCGGTCGAATCGAGCGGCCCAAATCCTTCCGCCTGGGTCAGATCATAAATCCCGCCTTCCAGGTTAATATTCAGGGTCGCGCAGGAGGCGTTTGGCTCATAGGATTGAGGATAGATCTTGCAGACCCCCCGGTTGCGCAGGGCCACGTAGTACATTCCATCCACTATGGCAGCGTGATAGGTGATGTCGTCCTTCCGGAGTGTATCAAGCTTGGTGATAATATCATCCCAGTTGCGGGCACATATATCCGCGCCTGGAGCAGAAAGAAGCGCGGTTACATCGGCATAAACCTGGTCAATGCTGCGCGTGTCTGGTGTAGGGGTAATGGTCGGAGTTGGTGAGGGCACCACGCTGGGGGTTATCATCATGTGCAGGAGCAGATCGGTATAAGCACTCTTTATTCCGGGATAATCCGGATAATGTTGGATGATATATTCAAAATGCTGTTTGGCAACACTGTATTGGCCGGCATTGACAGCCTGGACACCCAGTTGATATTGCTCCAGGAGCTGTCCGCCGACCAGCGTGCTCTGGGCTGCATAGCGTTGTCCCATGCCGGAAGCATAACCACCCAGAACGCCGACTGCGATGAATACAATTAAGACCAATCCGACCAGCCAACCCGGGAATTTCCTCCTGGCAGCCGGGGCAGCTTCCATTTTTACTGGATTTGCTTGGGTATCTTTCAGTTCGTTATCTGACATGCGTGCGATTATACCTTAACACATCCAAAACTGAATTTGAGTTGGCTGGCTGGCGCCCGCAGAACAAAAAAAACGGAAACTTCTTCCCTGTCAAGGCAATCTCCAAAGCGCTTACAAGTGTACCAGCAGGTGGACTTCCGGCCAGATGAACGGCAGACAGACCGCAAACCCGACCGGCAGCGCCAGCAGGCTTGACAGTGTCCCCGAAAGCGGCAACCACAGCGCCAGGCCGTACGCCACGCCCCCGCCGACCAGTGCCCCTGCCAGTCCGCGTAACAAGGAAGTGCCAAGTGTGACTTTCGCCGGGAGCAGACGGTTTAGCCAAACCAGCAAGATGATCGCTTCGAGAGTGAAGGCCATTTCGGTCAGTGCAATCCCGGGCGCACCCCATTCCGGCCAGCGCAGCAGGATCAGGGCACCGCCGCCGATAAAGAACACAGCATTGATGAAAGAAGCCACAAACGGGCGCAGGGCATCCTTGCGTGCGTAGAAAGCGCGTGAGGCCACTTCGAGCACGGATTCCCCTGCCAGCGCCACCAAATAGATCCGGAACGTCAAGGTGAGCATGGTTGTGCCGGCCTCATTCAGACCAAAGACCGCCCGAATCAGTGGATGGATTACCACACCCAGGATGGCTGCCACCGGCAGGCAGACGGCCACCAGCACACGTACAGCTCTTTGAATGGTCGCGCGGAATGCCTCCCAATCCTTGGCAGCGGCCTGCTCCGAGATTGTCGGCAGGAGCGCCGTACCAATAGCCGTTCCGATCAATGTCTCCGGCACCTGCATGAGATCCCAGCCAATCGTCAGGGCCGAGATGGCGCCCACCGCCAGTGCTTGCGGTAATCGCGAAGCCAGGTTGTTGCGGGCAATAAATGTGGCCTGGATGAAAAACATCGTGATCAAGCGCGGCCCCACCAGCCTCAGCACGTGACGGACGCGTTCATCCTTCAGGCTGATTGAGGGTGTCCAATGGAACTGGTATTTCACCAACCCGGGCACCTGGATTAGCAGGTGCAGCGCTGCTCCAATGATGACGCCGTAGACCAGCCCGTATACTCCCAGCCCGAAGGCCGGCAAATGGACGGGACCGAAGGAATAAGGTTTGGTCGGAGAGAGCACCAACGCTCCAAAAAGCTGCCCAACGTTGTAAAATATCGGCGCCAGGGCCGGGAAAAGAAAATGCTGGTTGGCCTGCAGGCCCGACATAACCAAACCGCTGATGGAGAAGATCAGGGTGGCGATCAGATTCAACTGCATCAGGTGGGTCACCAATAATTGCTGGGAAGGCGAGAAGCCTGGAACTATGCCGATCTCGCTTCCAACGATTGACCGGGCAAAAACGGCGATCAAGGCGGCAACTGCGGCCGCGGTCAGGAAGAAAATATTGGCGACACGCGAGAAAACATTCCAGAGATCCCGCCGGCCGCTCGCAGTAAGGGTTTCGCTCAGCACGGGAATCAGGGCCATTGCCAGCGTCCCACCCGAAATCAGTGCGTACAGCAGATTTGGCAGGTTGTTGGCAGAATTAAAGGCATCATATGCCGCTGATAATTGAAACTGCCGCGATACGATGACCTGGCGCAGAAAAGCCAGGGCCTTATCAACGCCGAATAATACGAAAAGCAGCAGCGAAGTTTTGGTGAGGAAACTGAGTTTCTTCATTACTGCTCCAGCCAGGCCAATACCTTCCGGATCATATTGTCCCAATAGACCCAGGAATGATCTCCGGGTGTCTCTTCATAGGTGTAGTCGAAGCCGAGTGGACGGATAAAATCGCGCAGGCGCAGGTTGTCCTGGTAAAGGAAATCTTCCGTTCCGCAGTATTGGAAAAGGCGCGGTTTGAGCTGAGATTGGGAAACTTTCCGGGCCAGTGCAAACAGGTCATTGGGGCCATTTTCCACTTTTTCCAGGTCCCCGAAGATATTTCGCATCGTAACGAGCCAGGCATTATTTTCTGGATCATCGTTAGGCTTAACCACTTTGGCGATATCCACCGCACCGGAGAGACTGGCCGCGGCTGCATAAAGGTCCGGCCTGGTGAGCGCCAATTTGAAGGCGCCGTAACCACCCATCGATAGGCCCGCCACGAAGGTATCAGCGCGTTCGCTTGATAGCGGAAAAAGGTCATGGGCCACGGCTGGCAGCTCTTCGGTCAGGTAAGTGAAGAATTTCCCGCCGTGGGCCATATCCGTAAAGAAACTGTTTTGGGCGGCCGGCATCAGGACCGCCAGGTTAAGGCCTTCGGCGTAGCGCTCAATCGAAGACCAGCGCTGCCAGGCGGTCTGGTCATCGGAATAGCCGTGCAACAGGTAAAGCACCCGGAAGGGTGGGTGGTAAGCTTCTTGCGGTTTACCGGCCCGGCGCTGCGGCAGCATAACATTGATCGTGCAGCGCGTTGCCAGCACATCTGAAAAGAGATTTGTTTGGGAAAGGATCATCCCAATCTCCCGATTTCAGCCTCAACAGCTTCCAAAATCTCCCCGGATTTAACCAATGCTTTCATGGCATTATGGTCGGTATAGAGCGGCCGATCCACCTCCAGGTGGGCCACGTGCTTGCGGATGATCTCACGCGCCTTCTGCGTACCTTTGCCGGGTAGGAAAGTGCGGAAATCCAGCGCCTGGGCGGCTGCCATGAGCTCAATCCCCAATATTCCGCAGGCGTTATCCAGGATTTGCCCGTTCTTGAGGGCCGTGTTCATGCCCATCGAGACGAAGTCCTCCTGGTCCGCCGCCGCCGGGATGGATTGGACGCTGGCCGGCGCGCTCAGGATGCGCTGCTCGACGATCAGGTGATCGGCAGTATATTGCGAAAGCATCATTCCAGAGTAGAAGCCCGGTTCGTGCGCCAGAAAATCCGGCAGACCCTGCGAGAGCGCCGGATTGGTCAGGCGGTTCAACCGTCGTTCGGCCAGGACGCACACCATCGTGATGGCTATGCCGGCCATATCCATCGGCAGGGCCACCGGTGAACCCTGGAAATTGGCGCCAGTCAGAGTCAACTTGAGTTCGGGCACAAAGATCGGGTTATCCCCCACGCCGTTCAGCTCGATCTCCACCTGCGAGCGGGCATAGGCGATGGCATCCCGGGCTGCCCCGATCACCTGCGGCGTGGAACGCATCGAATAAGCATCCTGCACCTTGGTTTTCATTTTTCCGGTACAAAGGTCCGAACCATCCACCACCTTGCGAATATTCCCGGCGCTGGTGACTGCGCCCTTGAATCCGCGCAATTCGTGCAGCCTGAAATGATAAGGCTTGAGATTGCCGAGCAGGGCTTCGATCGAAATAGCTGCGGCGATCTCGGCCTGTTTTAGAAACCGTTCCATATCATAGATTTGAATGGCCGAAATGGCCGTCAGCAGATTGGAGCCGTTGATGGCCGCTAGGCCGTCGCGGGCCATTAACCCCGGCACCGGGATGCCCGCCCTCCGCATTGCTTCACCACCGGGCAGCCTTTCGCCCTGGTAATAGGCTTCCCCTTCCCCCATCAACAGCAGAGCTGCCTGGGCCATCGGCGCCAAGTCACCCGAAGCGCCGACTGAGCCTTTCTGGCATACCACCGGCGTGACGCCCTTGTTCAACATCTCGACAAATGTCAGCGATATCTCGGGCCGGCAGGCCGAATTACCGTGGGCGTGCACGTTGATGCGTCCCACCAGCGCCGCCCGCACGTGCTCCACCGGCGCGGGATCGCCGATGCCAGCGGCATGGTTGTAGATCAGGTACTTCTGGAATTCCTTGACCTGCTCGTCACTTAATTTTTTCTCGGAGAATTCCCCTATGCCGGTATTCACGCCGTACATGGTTTCGCCTGCCGCCAGCTTTTCCTCCAACATGGACCGGCAGACCTTGATGCGCTCCAGGGCTACGGGGGACAACTCCACTTTTTCGCCAAAGCGCGCAATCGCCACCAGTTTCTCAACGCTCAGGGAAGAACCATCCAGAACAATGGTCATACTTTCTCCTATTTGTAATATCCATTTTCCACTATACTTGCTCAACCACCCGATTTTACACCCCCTTCCGCCAAAGTAGGCCGGGATTTGTCCCTGCCTGCCTTAAAATAATAAAAACCCGGTTCCTTCATGAGCAACCGGGTTCTGGATGTGCCCTTATTTGGCCTTGATATTGATCGTCTTTGGCTTGACCGTCTCAGCTTTTGGCAGAGTAATGGTGAGAACGCCGTTCTCGAAATCTGCCTTGGCTTTGGCGGTCTCCACGTCGGTCGGCAGCATGACCGAACGTTCGAACGAACCGTAGCGGT
>JBEKCT010000127.1:0-10161 GCA_050014715.1 Anaerolineales bacterium
CAGGGGAGCGAGCAGGATTCCCAGCAGCAGGATGGCCGGCGAATCCATCAAATAGGCGGCCCCCAGTACTGCTCCGCACAGGACGGCAAACACAAAAAATTCAAAGGATGGAATGGCCCGCCGGGCCAGGCCATCCAGGATGGCAGCCCGCTCGTCTGCATCCGGCATTGCCAGCATGCGGCTGGCGCGCCTGCGGCGGGCGCGCGCCCTGCGGCTGGTCCTGTCGAGTGGGATGAAATCCTCGGGCAGGTCAGGCTCTTCAGGAAATACCACTTCCCCGAAAGGCGGCTTGTCCCCGAAAGGGGGCTCATCCCCGGAAGGCGGCTTAGTCACGAAGGGCGACTCGTCCCCGGATGGGGGCTCGTCCCCGGATGGGGGCTCGCCCCCGGAAGGGCTGGGCTCCCCTGGGGCGGGTTCTTCTTCCGAAGCAGATGGCTCGATTGGTCTGGGCGGTTCTTCTTCTGGAAAACTCATGGTTGCATCCTCGCTCTCGTTCTTCCAACCTTATTATACAACAACAAAGACGCCGGGATATGACCGGCGTCTTTGATTTCAATTTGATCGGTGTCATTGCGAGGAGGGCATTCTTCGCCCGACGAACCAATCTCCAGGCCTACGAGGGGATTGCTTACCCTTCGGATATGCTTCGCGGTCGCTAATTGCGCTCGCGATGACAGGATGAGAGTTTACACCCAGCCGCGCAATTGCATGGCCTTGACCACCCGGTCGATCGCCACCATGTAGGCTGCGTCGCGCATGGCGACTTTCTGCTTGAGCGACATATTCAACACGCCGTGGAAGGCCTGGGTCATCTTGGTGTCGAGTTTTTCCAGTACTTCCTTCTTCGTCCAGTAGAAGTTCATATCGTTCTGGACGCTCTCGAAGTACGAGCAGGTCACGCCGCCGGCATTGCACAGGAAATCCGGGATGTCGAAGATGTTGTGCTTCTTGAAGTATTCGTCGGCTTCCGGAGTGGTCGGGCCGTTGGCGCCTTCGGCGACGATCTTGACGCGCTTGGAGATCTTCCCTACGTTTTCGGCGTTGATCTGGCCGCTCAGGGCAGCTGGGATCAGCACGTCAACGTCCTTGGTGATCCACATATCGCCGTCTTCTACCACGTAACCGGCCTTGATGGCCTTTTCGCGGTTGATCTCGCTGTATTCGTTGATGATGGTCATCAGGAAGTGCGGGTCCACGCCGTTCGGGTGGCTGTAGGTGTAGGCTTTCTTATCGATGTGGTCCCAGCAGGAAACACACGCCACTTTGCCGCCCAGCATTTCGATGAAGGCGATGGAGGCGTACTGTGCCACGTTACCAAAGCCCTGCAGGGCCGCCACGCATTTCTTCGAATCCATCCCCAGGTGCTGCATGGCTTCCCGGACAGTGTAAACGACGCCGTATCCGGTGGCCTCGGTGCGGCCTTCCGAGCCGCCGCCTTCGATCGGCTTGCCGGTGAATACACCCGGGGTGTACTTGCCGACCAGCCGGGAATACTCATCCATCATCCAGCTCATCATCTGGGGCGTGGTGTAAACATCCGGAGCCGGCACATCCTGGCGCGGGCCGATATTCTTCCACATCTGTCTGACCCAACCACGGCACAGGCGTTCCTTCTCGTCCACGGAAAGTGTGGCCGGGTCCACGATGACGCCGCCCTTGCCGCCGCCCAGCGGGATATCGGCAACGGCGCACTTCCAGGTCATCCACATGGACAGGCCTCGCACGGTGTCGAGGGTCTCGGCCGGGTGGAAGCGCACGCCGCCCTTGTGGGGGCCGCGCGCATCGTTATGCTGGACGCGGAAGCCGGTGAAGACCTTCAGCGTGCCATCGTCCATGCGCACCGGGATGCGGAAGGTGAACTCCCGCAGCGGCCAGCGCAGAACTTCGCAGATCTGCGGGTCCAGTTTGAGCAGTCCGGCCACCCGGTCAAACTGCTTCTGCGCCATTTCGAATTCATTTACACCTGCCATGATTTTTCTCCTTTTAGGATTGAAAATGTGTTTCGTCTCAAGCCGTGCCGGGAAGGTTGGGGGAGCCCCCCGTCCCCCCGCTTCAATGAGACGGACGAAAGTGAAGCGAAAAGATAAGCGGGCACACCGGAGGGAGGCCCGCTCTACAACGCTTCTTCTATGGAAAAAACTCTCTGCATAGGCATTTCCATTTCAATTGTCTTACAACTTAAGCGTACACGATTAAGCATGCAAAGTCAATATGACGAAAACCATTCTCATGCATGATTAATGTGACAAAACTCACAATCGAAAAATAATGGCCCGGCCGGCCGGACCATTATGCGCGCTTAATTGGGATTGTCGTCGTCGCCCGGTTCCTCATCCTCGCCCGGGTCCAGCTCGAGCTTGACCTTTTGCGGATCCAGCTGGATCCACAGCAGCAATACGTGCCCGTCGTCGGTTTCGACGGCGCGCGCCGCCACGATGGGGGCCTGTTCCTCCAGGCCGAGGTCGTTGCGGTATTCCAGGTGAATGGGCTGGTTGGAGCGCCAACGCCGGTAGCAGCGTTCCACCAGCGCTGGGCCGTTAAAAGTCCGCAGCTTGGTCAGCAGGGTCAGCGGCAGGTGCGGCCCTTCGCCGAGCCCCAGCGCCCAGCCATCCTGGACTTGTTCGAAAACGGGGGGTGGACCTTCGATGATGGTTATTTTGTCATCCATGGGAGTTACCTTTAGATACAAGATGATACCATAATGCCGGGCAACCGGAAAGTCAGAAATCGGATGAAGAGGATTTGGGATCGAGAATTTTTGATTGGGGATTGAAAATTTGAGATTGAAAATTGGAGGGAGGAGCGAGGACAATATCCCCTTCGCCCTATCGGGTGCAGGCGGGCACCCTCCCCAAATGGAAATGCCATTTGGAGAGGGGAGCAGAGTGCAGCGAAACGATAACCGGCGCAGGGAATTGAATTACATTTGTTTCGAAACGATGCAAAACGAATAGGCTGGTGGGATGCGCGGCGGCGGGGCTGTTCCAAGGCAGGACAATATTAGAACATGTATTCTGATTTGTCAAAAGGGAAAACCAGAGACCTCGGAGTTCCCTAAGAACTCCATGGTCTTAAGCTCTTAAACAACATGTTAATATGAAATCATTCAATTTATTGAATATTTTAATATAAATTTATTCAGTCCATTGACATTTTTTAATGGCTTTTCAAATTACCTGGGCAGAAAAAACCACATTCTCGCGCGCCTTTGACGTCTACAAACCCGTGCAGACTTTTGCCGTCACCCCCGAAAACGCCTATCGCTTCTGCGGGTAATAGAAAGAAGAAATGGTATTTCTATCGTGCTTCTTGGTGACCGACTGTCCTGCGTAGCTCTCCCGCAGGAGCAGTTTCCGCGGTGCTTTCCCGCGGGAGTTCACCCGCCCCCGGTTACCCCGGTTCTCTTGGTTACTTAGGGGGTTCAGGCGTTCCCACCGCAGGTCAGAATCTGCTAACACCACTTCGTGGGACAGGTCCACGCTAATGTTCTCTACTTTTTTTATCTAAGTGGAGATTGGCGAAGATTAGCGGATCAATAATCCTTTCGCCCTTCCAATTCCTCCCACCTCGCATACGCCAGCCTTAATTCCTCGTCCAGCTCCTTCAGCCGGGCGGCTGCGCGTATGATCTCGAGCCCATCCTGCTGGTAAAACTCCGGGACGGCCATGGCCTGGGTCAGGCTGTGCTGTTCGGATTCCAGACTTTCGATGCGGTCAGGCAGTTCCTCCAGCTCGCGCTGGCGCCTTTCCAAGGAACGCTGCTCTTTGTAGCCCGGCTTACGGGCGGGCTTCGCGGCAGCGGCGCTTTTCAAGCGGACAGAGGCAGGACCTGTTGGCTTCGTAGAAGCGGCTTCGGATACCCCATCCAGGGACAAACTCTGCCGCAGCCAGTCGTCGTAGCCGCCCACGCTTTCGCTCACCCCGCCCTGCCCGTCCAGCGCCAGCACGCTCGTGACTAGGTTATTCAGGAAGGCCCGGTCGTGGCTTACCAGCAGCAGCGTGCCGGCATACTCCAGCAGCAGGTCTTCCAGCACCTCCAGCGTCTCGATGTCCAGGTCGTTGGTCGGCTCGTCCAGCACCAGCAGGTTGGCCGGCTTGGCCAGCAGGCGCGCCAGCAGCAGCCGGTTACGCTCCCCACCCGACAGGTCGCGGATGGGTGCCTGCAGTCGTTCGCGACTGAACAGGAAATCCTCCAGGTAACCGGCCAGGGCCCGCTCTTTGCCGTTTATGCGGATAGTGTCGCGTCCCTCGCCGACGTTATCCAGCACGGATTTGCTTTCATCCAGCTGGCTGCGCAGCTGGTCGAAGTAGCCCATTTCCACGTTGACGCCCCGGTGCACTTCGCCCGACTGCGGCGGCAGTTCGCCCATCAACACACGCAGCAGGCTGGTCTTGCCGGAGCCGTTCGGGCCGATGATACCTACCCGATCGCCGCGTTGGATGGTGGTCGAGAAATCCCGCACGATTGTGTGCGCGCCATAGGAGAAGCTGACATTTTCCGCCTCGATCACAGACAGACCGGAGCGTTTCTCCGCCTGGGCCTGCATGCGGATCATCCCGGGCTGTTCCCGCCGCTCGCGCCTGATCGCGCGCAGCCGCAGCAGCGCCCGCACCCGCCCCTCGTTGCGCGTACGCCGGGCTTCGATGCCCCGACGGATCCACTGCTCCTCGCGTGCCAGTTTCTTATCGAACAGGGCGTTCTGCTCGCGTTCGGCCGCAAGCAGGTCCTCCTTGCGCTTGAGGAAGGTGGCGTAATCGCAGTCCCAGTCGAACAGCCGGCCGCGGTCCAGCTCGAAGATGCGGGTGGTCAGCTTTTGCAGGAAGGCCCGGTCGTGCGTGACGAACAGCAGCGTGCCGCCCCAGCGCTTCAGGAATGTTTCCAGCCACTCGATCGATGAAATGTCCAGGTGGTTGGTGGGTTCGTCCAGCAGCAGCAGGTCGGGTGTCCGCACCAGCCCGCGCGCCAGCAGCACCCGGCGCTTCAGCCCGGCCGAAAGGCTCTCGAAGGAGGCGCGCGGGTCAAGGCGCATGCGCGAGAGCACCTGCTCCACCTGCAGCTGGCCCGGCCAGGTGTGCTCGTGGGCGTCGCTTCCCGCCTCGCTCGCGCCCTCCTGCAGCCCCTTGGCGAACAACCCGCTGGCCACGATCTCAGCCACGCTCCCGGTCAATCCCAGCGGGATCTCCTGCGGCAGGTATGCCACGCGCAGATTCTGTTGGCGCGCCACTACCCCGCCCTGCGGATTCAGGTCGCCGTTAATCAGCCTGAGCAGGGTCGTTTTGCCAACGCCGTTACGGCCCAGCAGTCCCACCCACTCGCCGTGCTCGATCTGCAAATTGATCTCTTCCAGCAGCAGCGGCCCGCCGAACCCCAGGCTCACCTCCTGCAGACTGACTAATGCCATTTATCTATTTTCCTTTGGAGGGCACAATATACTATAAAACTGCGCAGAATGGATGGAATAAAAAATGGTCAGGGAAAAATAACCTGACCTTTCATTTTCTTTTGTTAGTTTCTTCCACGTCGTACCCTTAGTGAACTTTGTGTTTAATTTTCTTTATCATTATTCCGCCGGGTATTTTTCCTGGAGGCTCTTGAGCATGGCATGCAGTTCTTCATGCCGTCCCTGTCCGATTACCTTTTCTTCGTGCTCTTCAAACCCTTCATAAAGCTGCTCCAATTGCGTTTCTGTCAACATCTTTTCCGTCATCGGAAACAGCATCATATTCTCTTTCTGGATATGATTCCTTAGAAGGGCTGCGTAACCACCCGCCGCCTGGGCAAGCTTGACCAGGTCCACCTGCGGCGAGAGAGCTTCTTCCATCTCCCGGATAAACTGCCTGCCCTGGGCATGGTCGGCCAGCATAACACCGAGCGGTCCGCCTTTTTCCGGCAGGCCTGCCTGAATCAGCGCCGGGAATAAAAGCCCCTCCTCTTTCCCGTGATGGCACTTGTCTGCGAACTCTTTCAGGAACCCGATGAAATCATGCATATCCTTTGTATTCACGGATGGCGCCTTTTCCATATCGGCGATCATCCTTTCCAGTATCTGAATGGCTGAGAGGATCGCCTCGTGTTCATTTTTTAGATCGTCCATTGCTTTACTCATTTTTCATCTCCAAAGTAGATGGCATTCAGAATTTTCACCAACAGAATTATATACTGCTTATGTCATAACCCTATTAACATTGGATGTTTCTCGCAGGTCGGATTGCCAATCCGATTTACGCAGCACTTCCAGAGGGTAGATGAAATATAAAAGGTCAGGACAATTCATCCTGGCCTTTCATTATATAGTTCTTGTTTTTTCCCCGTCGTACCCTTAGTGTCCGCCTTCCCGCGGGAGAACTCCGCGGGACCAGCTCCTGCAGTGTTATTCTGCAGGATTGTGTTTAATTGTCTTTCTATTATGACAATAGAATATATTTACTCTTCCTTCGGCGGCGCGGCCTGGCCGTAATCCAGCACCTCGCGTACCCCCGTGCCCTGCGCCGGCGGGCCGACGATGCCCTTTTCTTCCATCGAATCCACCAGGCGGGCGGCGCGCGTGTAGCCGATGCGCATGCGCCGCTGCAGCATCGAAACGGAGGCGCGCCCCTCCCGCCGGACGGTGTCGATGGCATCCTTCAGCAGCGGGTCGCCCTGGATGGCGGTGATGTCCTCGAACATCGGCACCTGCTTTAAAGGAACGCCCTGCAGCAGGGCGGCATCCACTGGCCCTTCCTGGACCCCGGCCGGCATGGCGTACGGACTGGCCGCGCCGGCCTGCTGGCGCCAGAACTCCACCAGCCGGCCGATCTCCACGTCTGAGACGAACACGCCCTGCAGGCGCACCGGGGCGGGCGCGTCGGGGGCCTGGAAGAGCATGTCGCCGCGCCCAAGCAATCGTTCCGCTCCGGGCTGGTCCAGGATCACCCGGCTGTCGGTGTTGGAGGCCACCGCAAATGCGATGCGGGCCGGGAAGTTGGCCTTGATCAGGCCGGTCACCACGTCCACTGACGGGCGCTGGGTGGCCAGCACCATGTGGATGCCGGTGGCGCGCGCCAGCTGGGCCAGGCGCGTGATGGTGCGCTCGGTCTCGTCCGGGGCCACCATCATCAGGTCGGCCAGCTCATCGATCACTACCAGCAGGTAGGGCAGTTTCTTGCCTGCCTGCGCGAGCATGCGGGCGTTGTAATCCACGATGTTGCGCGCCCCGATCTCGGCGAATTTATGATAGCGGTTGTCCATCTCGCGCGTCATCCATTGCAACGCCCCCACCACCCGTTCGATCTCCGTCACCACCGGTGCCAAAAGGTGCGGCACGCCGTTGTAGCCGGTCAGTTCCACCCGCTTCGGGTCCACCAGGATGATGCGCAGGTCGTCCGGCGTATTGTTCAGCAGCAGGCAGCTCAGGATCGAGTTGACGCAGACCGACTTGCCCGAGCCGGTCGTCCCGGCGATCAGCATGTGTGGCATCGACTCCAGGTTGGCGGCCTTGGGGTGCCCGGCCACGTCCTTGCCGAGCGCAAAGCGCAGCGGGCTTTTGTTGCGCGTAAACACTTCGCTTTCCACCACTTCGCGCAGCGCCACCAGTGCCATCTCGTCGTTGGGCACTTCGATGCCCACGTAACCGCGCCCCGGCACGGGCGCCTGGATGCGGATGCGCTGCACCGCCAGCGCCAGCGCCAGGTCGTCCGCCAGCGCAGCGATCTTGCCCACCCGCACGCGCATCTGCCCGCCGCGCGATTCGACGAAGCGCGGCTCCACGCCGAACATGGTCACGGTGGGGCCGATGCTGGTATCCACCACCACGCCGGGCGCCCCGAAGGAAGCCAGCGTCTCCTCGATCAGGCGGGCGCGTTTCTCCACGAACTCCTGGTTGACGATCGGCGCCTGGGGCGGCTCCAGGATATCGCTCACCCTGGGCAGCACCCAGATATGCGCGGGGGCGGCGCTCTGGTTGGTCTTGATCGTCACACCGGCCAGTTGCACCGGGGCAAGTTTGATGATTGGCGAAACCTTGATGGGGGTGAAATTGTCTGGCGACCCTTCCGGTTCGGGCGCCTGGCCTAAATGGATCACCGGTTGCGCCCCGGAGGACTTTTTTTGGAACAGGCGGCCCAGCCAGGCTTTGATCCTGCCTGCCAGCGGTCCGGCCCACTGGAACATTTCCTGCAGTGACAGGTCCAGCGTCATTGCCAGGCCGATCACCAGCCAGGCCACGATCAGGATGGCGGTTCCGGCGTCTCCCAGGGCGGATACCAATCCCTGTTGCAGCAGCGCGCCGATGTATCCGCCGCCGCTACCTTTACCAGCTCGGGCCGTTGCGCTCTCGACCGGTCCGTTCAGCCAGTGGAAAGCCAGCAGCAGCCCCATGAAGAGCAGAAGCATTCCGATAACGCGTTCCAACGACAGCACCGGCAGGCGCTCCACATTACGTGCCACCAGCCAGGCGCCCACCACGATCAGCTCCACCGGCAGGATGTAGACGCCCCAGCCGAAAATGGTTTGCAGGGCATTGATCCAGTACCCGGTCAGCCCGCCTTTCCCGGCTGAAAAGAAACTCAGCAGGGTCAACAGGCCGATCAGGGTCACGACCACGCCCAAAATGTCCATCTTGCGGTCGGGCGAGATATTTTCGAACAGGCCGGAAGGCGGCGGCGGTGGGCTTTTCCTGGAACTTCGGGAGGGGGTTTTGGTACGTTGGGATGAACCGGTTTCCAGTGGTGGCGTCCGGGCAAGGCCGCCGCGCTCAGCCGCAGGGCCGGATTTCTTGCTGGAGGAAGCTTTCGAGCTGGTTATCGGCATGACAAAATTATTATACTGCTTACTGGTTGTAATTATGAAGCGTTATCCGCTGTTTTTCGCAGTACCCGCACTGCTTCCAGCTTGTAATCACGAAACCTCGAAGTCCGAAGCCTCCAGACTTCGGATTCCATTGGCAGTATTTCCATCCCTTGCAGATATTCCCCAAGGCTCAAAAAGGATCATTGAAAATTTGTCCCCAATTCACTATTAAACAATTCTAAATAAACTCAAATCCCACCGATTCACTAGAAGAATGATGCAATGATCGATTTGCGATTGCAGGAATATTTGCAAAGTATTTCGAAAAACCGGCAGACAGACCTTCTGCCAGGGTCTGGCTATTTCTTCCTGAGCATGCTCCAGGAATACACTCCGATCCCGATCCCGCCCAGCAGGAGCGCCGCTCCGATCAAGCCCAGCAGCGGCGAAGGTCCATTACCAGCCGGGCTGCCCGAGTCGGCTGCCTTGGATTGCGCCCCGAAGTTAACCGATATCTGATCGCCTGGGTCTACCACCAGTTTGGAGGTCATATTCATGGTTGGATTGTATCCATCCGGGGCTGCCACACTGACTGAGTAATTTCCAGGCGGGACATTGGTAAAGCACATCCCCGGATAGGCGGTCGCGTCCGGGTTGATCACACTGGTGAGAGACTGCGAATAGGTGCCGTCGTCGCTGGTCAGGCTGATGGCTGCTCCGGCTATCGCCCCTTTGCTGGCCTGGCGCAGCGCGTCGCCGTTGGCGTCATCAAACACAAGCACACAAACCTGTGCGGTGCCTCCGGCGCTGGGCGTGGCTGTGGGAATTACCGGCGTTGGCGTCGGCGAAGGTCCGGGGGTCGGTGAGCCGCCGGAAGGTCCGCCCACGCCGATCATCAGCGCCTGGCCCTCCCGCAGGGTGCAATTTTCATCCAACAGGTTGGTGGTGCGGATGTATTCCACCGTTACCCCGTACAGGAGCGAAATCTGGGTGCAGGTTTCGCCGGCCTTGACGAAATAAATGATCCGTCCATCCGGGCCGGGGGTCGGCGATGGATAGGCCACTTGTTGGTCTGAGGAAGCTGCCGCTGGGATCTGCAACCAGAGCAACAAAACCCCGGCAGCGAACAGGAAAATCGCAAGGACAGGTTTGGTTTTCATTACTTCTCTGCCGGAATTATATCATTCCGGCAGACAGCGGATCGCAGAGGACTTTGGAAAAATCATAACACTGCCAGCTTCATCTTTCTTGCAATAAATCATGCTGGCAATTCTCTACTCTGAAAATAGATTATAAAAGTGATCGGCTGGCATGGATACCCAAAGAGTTAGATTCTACTCTACGTGCTTCCATAAAAATGGAGCGACAATTGGCGGTGCCCACAGGTATCCCGGT
>JBEKCT010000128.1:0-10143 GCA_050014715.1 Anaerolineales bacterium
AAATCTTTTGGCTTTGGACATGAGCCTCCTTTTATCAACTATATTAATATTCTAATAGTGCTGCGCTTAATGAAAGTTACTCCAGGTTAGATCAAGGGGCTGCCTAAATAAGGTGGAGGAAGCATTTGGAGACCACCACGTGTGATAGTCTCCAAATTCATTTTTCCAATCGGCGGCTTTTGAATGCCATTCTGCCCTACATTTGGGACAGCCCCTTGGTCATTGCGACTACTTCAAAAAGTCTGATCAATCTGCCATGACAACCCAATTAGTTATTCAACCACTTCGACACATTGTTTGCCGCCATAAAAATCCCACCAAGGTTTGGCACATTTGGACAGGATTTTGTTAAGCTCCTGGATGTTTTGAACACCGCGACCTTTTAGCCAATTGCGCAGCGCCTCGGCGCCGCCTTTCCCATAATCGAGTATGCCATCTTGCCATGTTGCTCTTCCGCACAATACACCTGAGAATGGCGTGCCTGCCTCACCAGCAAGCTCAAGTGTTTCGCGGAAGACCTCATCGGTTACACCGGCCGAGAGATATATAAATGGCAACCGGGAGGCAGCGGCTGCTGAACGGAAATATTCTTTTGCCTGTTCACGGCTATATACTACCTGATTATCAATGTTGGCTTTCGATCCCTTTACAAAACGCATATTTACAGGCGCTTCAACTTTAAGTACGTCAACTCCGTACTGCGGCTTGGAAAATTCACGCATGTATTTGGCTACTTTATCAGGCTTGATTCGCGCAAATTCGATGCCCTTCTCATCCTTGATCGCATCACTATAGCATATCGGCTCAAGAAATAGAGCCACTTCGTTTGCGGAGCATTCGGCTCCAACCCGCTCGAGATAGGCATGTTTGATATTATTGATCTTTGGATCATCATCGGGATCGTAATGCAGTAGGAATTTGATCGCATCTGCGCCAGCAGCAACCAGCCGCCTTACCGACCATTCGGGTAACAAATCGGGCATTCGGCCCTTTACATTGGCGTCATAACCGGTTTTTTCATATGCAAGTAAAATACCGGCCTTTTTGGCGCGATGTTTGATCGCTTCCAATCCGAAATCGGGATCCAGCAAGATAGCACTGGTATACAACGAAAGCTCCTCTGCAACAACCTTTTTGAATTCGGATAAGTCTGCCGCGCTTGCATCGCTGCCCTTGGCTTTAGAGATCGATTTTTGAAGTGATCCACGTTGATCCATAGCTAATGCAGAAATAATTCCATGATCATCTGCGATAGCATTAATACAATTGAATTTACGCTTGCTCATTCTGACTTTGAACATTGAATCAATCTCCTCTGTAAAATTGTAATCATTTATCTTGCTTCAAGCATCCTCACCACATCTTCACGGGTCGGCATGGAAAGCTGCGCCCCTAACCGTGTCACGGCAATTGCTCCGGCAGAATTTCCAAGGCGAGCAGCTTCCGCCAAATTCAACCCTTCAGCCAATCCCACGGCCAAGCCTGCGACAAAGGCGTCGCCTGCCGCTGTGGTATCAACCACCTGAACAACGTGGGGAGGAATTTGGATCGAACTCTCAACGGGTGTAACCACCAGCGCGCCACGCCCTCCCAAAGTGAGAACCACTCCTCCCACCCCAATTTCTAGAAGGCGATTTGCAGCCTGTTCGGCCTGTTCCAGTGTATCAACGGGTAAACCTGTCAGCAAACCGGTTTCAGTCTCATTGGGAATCAGTACGTCAACATTCCCATAAATTTCATCAGATAACAGCCTGGCGGGCGCCGGGTTAAGCACGACTTTTGCCCCGCGCGCCCGGCCGGCACGGGCAGCTTCTAGCACACAATCGAGTGACACCTCCAGTTGTAATACCAATACATCCATGGAAGCAATGCGATTAAAAGCCTGGGATACATCCTGTGGAGTTAAGGCCATGTTCGCCCCGGACGCTACAACGATGGTGTTGGCACCAGCCTCATCCACGGTGATCAATGCAACACCGCTGGCACTCTGAGAGTCAGCCTGGACATAATCGACATTGATTCCCTCAACGCGTAGATTGGCGCGCAAAGTCTGGCCATATTTGTCCTGCCCTACCCTGCCAACCATGTGGACGACTCCTCCCAGCCGTGCAGCTGCCACAGCCTGGTTTGCCCCCTTACCACCAGGTAAGATATGGAAATCCCGTCCGAGAATAGTCTCACCAGGCGCAGGCAAATGTGGCACCCGCACCACCAAGTCCATATTTAAGCTGCCGACAATGGTTATCGATGGCATTTTTAAACCCCTTGAGGCTGGTTTGGTTTATGAACACGATAGTTCTTTTGGTATTCTTGTTGGTACGCATCATTATAAAATGCGCTGTGCTCGGGTTGAATTTCATAACGCATGCCTGAGCGATATGCAACTCTTGAGGCTTCCACCTCATCCCGGAAAACCTGGGCGCCCACCGCGGCCAGTAATGCAGCACCTTGCGCGGTAACATCGGTGACAGTGGGGGTATCCACAGATAAGCCTAAAACGTCGGTCTTGATCTGCTGCCAAAAGCCGTTCCGTGAACCGCCACCGACACAGCGTAGCTCTCCAACCGAGACGTTTGTCCGAGTTTGAGAAATTTCGAGTAGATATCGAATCCCGTAGCTGAGCCCCTCCACGGCCGCACGGACCATATCTGAGCGCGTGTGTTTTAGGCTTAGTCCCAACCAGGCCCCCCAGGCGGTCGGAGCTCGATCCGGAGGTCCACTCCCATCCAAATAAGGCAGAAATTGCACACCATTGGCACCTGGCGGAGAGGAGGCTGCTTCATCCATGAGCCGGTTTATTGTCCTGGGGGAATCATCGCCTGTCAGTAGGCGGCTCACCCATGCCAGCACACCACCGCCCATGAGGCCACCGAGCAGATAATAGCGATCCCTGACAGTATGACAGCCGCAGCATAATCCCGAGGCCGGCATTCCATCTCCCGAAATGGGAGTTTCCAGGGTCACCATCAAAGCTTCAGCAGTGCCAGCCGAATCAAGCACGATGCCTGGCTCGATGGCTCCCGCAGCAATCGCCGCGCAGATATGATCGTGACCTCCAGTGAAGACCGGTAAACCTTCCTGCAAACCCGTGGCCTGTTCAGCCAGCCGGTTCACTTTTCCAGCCAAGATGCCACTGGGGAGCGCAGTAGGCATCAAATCAGCTGCCAGATCCGAAAGGCGCAACATGGTTTCTGACCAACTTTGTTGATGGATATCAAACAACATGGTCCTGGAAGCCATGCTGTAACTCGTGGAAAATTGTCCCGTCAAACAATAAGTGATCCAATCGGCCACGCATAGGTATGAAAATGCTCGCGAGAATGCTTCAGGACCATTCTCTCGCAGCCATAGGATTTTGTTGACTGAATAGAGATAGTCCAACGGCAGGCCGGTTATATCGTAAATCTCTGTCTCAGTCAGGCGCTCTCGCCACCAGCCTGTCCAGGGCTGCGTTCGGTGATCATACCAGGTCGGGATTGAAGCAAGTGGGCTGCCGGCTTTATCCACCAATACCCCGCTTTCGCCCATGCTGGCAACAGCCAATCCAGCCACGTTTTGTACGGATCCCAGTTTTTCGACAACCTGCCGCACCAGCCGGGCGCCAACCTTCCAAAGCATTTTGGCATCGTATTCCGCGATACCATTATCTGAAGATTTGCATACAGGTGTACGTGCGCTTGCGCTGGCTGATATCTGGCCTTGACGATCAACCGCAACCACCTTGCAGTTCGTGGTCCCGATATCCAGACCTAAGTAGAAATCCATAAATCAGGCTATCAGGTGACGCGCCAGGGTAGCCGCGGCGCTGGCATCTGGAGCAAACCCATGGGCTCCAATCTGGTCAGCATATGCCTGCGTAACCGGCGCACCGCCAATGATCACCTTCACCTGATCGTACAGGCCGGCAGCTTTGATCTGATCGACCGTGACCAACATTTGAGGCATCGTGGTCGTCAGGAGTGCTGAAAGCCCAACCAGGTCGGCCTTATTTTCTCGAATGGCTTCAATAAATTTCTCAGAGGTGACATCAGCCCCAAGATCGATAACTTGGAAGCCAGCCCCCTCCATCATTATGGCGACCAGGTTTTTACCGATATCATGAAGGTCGCCTTTAACGGTACCGATGACGATTTTTCCAGCCGGTTTAACATCCTGCGCCACCAGGAGAGGGTGCAAGATTGCAAGGCCAGCTTTCATGGCCCGTGCGCTAATCAACATTTCGGGTACATAGAAATCTCCGGCTTCAAAACGCGCACCAACTTCGTTCATAGCAGGGATCAGGGTTTCTTTTAGAAGTGATTCGGCGTTGATGCCTTCCTTTAAAGCCTGCGAAACCAGCTGTTCCACCGAATTGGCATCGCCGTTCAAAATACTTTCGAAAATCTCTTCTTTAATGCTCATCTTTAGACTCCTTATGCATTAGATATTTTTCGGATTTTACTCTGGAACAAATCCTCTATCGTGTGCAATATTTCCGGTAATACATTATAACGATCCTTCCCCCCTTACGCGACCAAGATCAAATCACCTTGAGCAAACCTGAACGAATGGTGGTACTGAGTGGGTTGGACCCAACCAAAACTATCTCAATACACGGTTTTGACGGAAGAGATAATCACAGGAGTCTTCCTGTACGCTGGCGCCCAGATACTTTATGATCGGTAGCTTCTTCAGGTTATTTACGATCGGACCGGAAAATGGAGCATTCTCCCAGGCGGTTTCATGAAATTTCACTTCACCCTGGCACGTCCACACCCTTCTGACTTTACGTTTCGTTGGCAGGTATGTTGGATGGCTGATATCCGCGCCATCGCTGGTCACGTTGGGAATATACTTCCACCCCAGCCATTGTCGATCGCCTCCGGCTGCAATGCGTTCCTTGATCTCCATCTTCGACAATTCTTTTAGGTCCCACAATTCGCCTTCAATCAAAAGAGAGCCTTCTTCTGAAAAAGAAAAGCATTTTCTGCCATTATAGGTGCGAAGCGGTGGTACATCAGCATATACTTTTGCCGCGCCCATTACTTCTCGTCCACCTACCATCGGCATGAATTTGTCCATCCATAAAACGAGCCCAAACCAACCTTCCAGATGGTCTACTTCGCCATCAAACCTGACCAGTGCATCAACGCCCACCAGGTTGTAACCCCGGCCTGCCATGTATGGAATGCCCAACGAGGTCGTATAGTTCACTTGAATGGTGGGTTCTTCGGTTGGGGAAAAACCCGGGGGCAAAACGCGCATGAGTGCATCATGATCGGTGAGATATTGAATACAATGACGTGTGTTGTCTGAATACGTGATAATGGGTTTTTGTCTATAACTTGAATCGGTCAGTGTAACAGGTGTAAAGTAACATCTGTCATCCTTCAGTTCGAAATTCTTTGGTTTACGCATGGTAATGTATCACCGTAGTGAATAATCTGCATATCACCAAATAGATTGCGCGGTTGATCCCGATCGCGATCCCGATGACAACAGGATCCGATTAAGCGTAAATAAGTTGCTTATCATGGACCGGGAAATTCCGGATTTTTTCCTGAAATAGTTGCTCCACCAGCAGCAGGTTTTGCGTTGGTACGATATTATGGTCCTTCCCCGCATCCGCAAATATGATCGTACCTCCTTCAGGAAGATCGAAAGTGCGGAAGATATGCTGGATTTCCTTTTTGATCTCTTCGGGGGTTCCATTGATCAAGGTCCGTTGTGTATCTACATTAACTGTGAAGCATACCTTACCGCCGAATTCCTGTCTCAACCGTCCATAACCGGTTTGCGTGCCAGAACTGAAAACCAGCATCTGCTCCAAGTTCAACACATCTACGCCGATCTCAATCATATCGGGGATCATTTCCCAAACGCAGCCGCAACTGTGAAAAAAAGCACGCATTCCCAATGCATGAATGCGCTGGAATTGAGCCGCATAAAGTGGTTTAAAAAACTGGCGCCATAACGCCGGCTTGATGAACAGGTTGCGCTCAGTGCCCCAATCATCGAAAAAGAACACCCCATCGGCTCCGCGCCTGGCTGTTTCCTCGATCACAGCAGTCTCATAGTCAAAGACCTGCTTGGCAAGTTTTGAAACGAGCTCAGGATTCAAGTATAAATCGGAGAGAATATTTTCAAAACCTCTCAGAACTGTCATCAGGCTAAAACCCGAGAGACCGATCGCAGCCACAACAAATTTATCCGGATATTTCCGGACGGCATTTTCGATTTCGGTATACCGGCTGGACAGGCGCGGGTCGGGTAGGGAATAGGTTTCAAAGGCCGCCCAATCTTCCAAAGGATGCCTGGTGACATACCCTACACCGGTCCCGATCACATTATTCCAGACACAGCCCAATTCATCGCGGGTATTTTCAGCGTTTACGAAATTCGTAGGGGAATAGTAAGGCACCTGGACAATATCAGAACGTTCCGGATCACTCCGGAAATATATCGGCGGCCGATCAGGCGATTTAAATGTAATCGCCTGGATTACCAGTTCTTTCTTGTTCATTGGTCTTACCTTTCTATTTATAATAGCCGTATTCTTCGGCGGCTTCAAAAAAGGCCAAGATATTCGCCCATGGTACATCGGGTTCTATCATGTGGCTGGGGGCCAGGATCAACCCGCCGCCCTTGCCTACAGTCTCTATTCGCTGACGGACTTCACGGCGGACATCTTCAGGCGACCCAAAGGGTAGGGTGGTCTGATTGCCAATTGTGCCAAAGAATGCCAACCGGTCACCGAATTTACGCTTAATATCGGATGGATCCATACATTCGGGTTGAATTGGATTCAAAACATCCAAACCGATCTCGATCAATTCGGGGATGAAGGGTTCAATAAAGCCGTCCGAATGGTAAGAGATCAGTATATCCGGCTTAACCCGCCTAGCTGCTGCCCACACCTGCGCCAGACGTGGTTTGAACCATTTGCGCCACATGGGCACACTCATTAGAAGGGAATGCTGCATGCCCAGGTCATCGCCCGTGTGCAGTATATCTACTCCAGCCTCGGCAAACCGGGTTGCCATGAAAATACGCAGGTCAAGCATTTTGTCCAGCAGCGCATTTGCAAAATCTGGATTATCCGTAAAATCAAAAAACAATCGATCCATTCCCCGGATATGCCAGCTGCGTTCGAAGAATGTACCCCACAGGTCGCCGGTAACAGCCAAACCGCGATCATGCAAGCTCTTGACCTCGGCATCCAAATGTGCATGGCAAAGGTCCTGCCGGAAATCCGGGAATGGATATTCGTTCAATTCAGCCACGGTGTGCAGATTCCGGATCGGGAATACATAATCCGTGGTCCGATATTTAAACCCTTTGACCGTTAAATTTCCCCATTCATCCTGAAACGCACCTTCGGGGATGCTTACTCCTTCCAGGTATGGGGAAAAATCTGTTGGCGGTTGTGGGCGGCGAAAGACAACCGTGCGCCGGTCCATGCCAAAATAGGTTTCATAGTCTGAAGCATAAGTGCGCAGACGAAATTCTTCTTCTACCGGGATCGTAAAAACAGCTTCACGAGGTACCCGGTCGGTGATTTGCCGGCGTATTGCTCGCAAAATACGTTCGCGAGGTTCCATTTCATTCATCTTGACTACCCATTAGACTTTCCAACCAGAGGACTGTATCGTTCGCAATATTCGGCCACTTTTTTACGATAATATACAAAATCAGGCCAGGAAACTTCCGGCGTGACATGATGATCCAGAGTGGGCACATAACCGCCGCGCTGCAGAAGGAATGGCAGGCGACGGTCTAACTCGCGATCAATTGCAGCACGGCCTTTGTCAATCTCGCGTTTGTCAATGCCACCCATCAATGCCAGATCGGGGTATTGTTTACCGATCTCCTCCACATTCATATTGGCCTGTACCTCAAAAGGATAGATCCCAGTAATGCCTGCCTCCATCCAGAGTGGGATCAATTTACGCATATCGCCATCTGTGTCTACGAGGTAATGTTTGATTCCCATTGCCCGTCCGGCCTCGGTCAGCCGCTTGTAACACGGACTCAGGAAATTCTTGAACATGGCGACAGAGATTAGCGGCCCGGAGCGGTAGCACATGTCTTCCCAAAAGGTCACACTATCGGCTTTAAATTGGGCGACTTCTTCTTCCCATAAGCTAATCCATAAATCCGTGAGAGTGTCAAGGATATCGTGGATCATGGCTGGTTCATCATAAAAGGCCAGGAGAAGGAAATCAGCCCCAAGCAAATCCCTTAAGTGGCCGAACAGGCCTTCCGGATATCCCAATAATGAAACCGGGAAACTCCGCTCACCTCGCAGATTAACGACCAATTCATCCCAATTCTCAGGCACACGGGCTCTGAAGGACCAGTTCAGGTTGACCTTCATTTCCTCCCAATCATGCCTGTTCTTAATTGGATAGGACATGAACATTGGCATCGACATGGTTTCCTTGAGAATTTTCTTTTTGATGCCATCTGAATCAACCAATATCTGCATGTGTTCGTCTTCTTCCAATACCTGGATTGGGACTGGCATGGGAATACGTCCATGAACCGGGGGATGGTAATAGCCATCATCCAGGTCCAGCGCCTTGCGAGCATCCTGTTCGCGCGGCATGGGAGGTCGCCAATCGCCGGCTCCCCCGTTTAGGGGGTCCGATTTGGTCATAGTGGCTGGGTAACCCACTTCGCGTTCCAATCCCTCGTTATACCAGCGGTCCAGAGTTTCGGGCCAATACGCCCATTCCCAATAGGGCGGGTGGTCACAGGGCTCGAAGTTTAAGGTGGCGAGCAGTCGTTCCCGTGAATTCATTTACACGCCTTTCAATGCACCAGCCATGATCGCTTCGATGAACTGCTTGCGGAAGATGAAGAAAATGATTACTGGGGGCCAGGCAGCCAGGGTGGCGGCTGCCAGCTTTTCGCCGTAATTTAGCAGGTAGTTGCGGAGACCGGCCACACCTACGAATAGGGAAAGGGTGTACATGTTCTGATCATTGAGCATGATTGTTGGCCACAGGTAATCATTCCAGGCATTCATGAACAGGATTAATCCCAGGGTCACCATGGCGGGCTTGATCATGGGCACTACCACCATCCAGTACATGCGAAACTCGCTGCAGCCGTCGATGCGCGCGGCATCCAGCAGATCCTCCGGCACCGATGAACAGATATACTGGCGCATGAAAAAGATGCCAAAAGCACCAATTGCGCCCGGGACGATCAAGGACTGGTAAGTGTTGATCCATTTAAAATTGGCCATCATCACAAAGAGCGGCACCAAAATGGCCTGCATGGGAACCATCATGGTCAGCAATGCAAGATTAAAAATCCTGTCTCGACCGGGGAAGCGGAAGAGAGCAAAGGCAAGGCCAGCCAGGGAACAGAAGAAAAGGTTGAGAGCAGTGACCGAAATGCTAATTAAGAAACTGTTAAACGTAATCCGCAGAACAGGATACTGTGACAATATGGTCTGATAATTTACCAGGGTTGGCACGCGCGGCAACAAGGATACGCTCGAACTGGCAATCTCGTTCTGCATCTTGAATCCGCCGACGGTCATGTAATAGAAAGGAATAATGAACGCCAATGTGAGCAGAATGAAGATACCGTTAATCACAACCCAGCTTAAGATTTTATTCAGTGAAGGTAGCTTGCGCATATTTAAATACCTCTTTGTTTAATTTGAGCTGAAGCCTCTGTTTAACGTGATCTGCAGGAAGCTGAACAGGGCGGTCAGGATGAAGATCGTCACACCAATCGCCGCAGCATAACCGAACTGCATATCCTCGAAAGCGGTACGATAAAGGTAAATGATCAAGGTGTTGGAAGAATAGCCCGGGCCACCGTGGGTAAGCAGCCAGGGCTGGGCGAACATATTAAAGACGCCGATGGTGGTCATAACGGCCATAAAGAGCAGAATTGGCCGCATTAGTGGCAGGGTGATCAGCCCAAATTCCTGGAAAGCATTGCAGCCGTCCACCCTGGCGGCGTCGTATATTTCGGGGGGAATGCCGGTCAGTGCGGCCAGTGCGATCAAGGTGTTATATCCCACATACTGCCAAATGAGGACCAGCGAGACAGCGATCAGACTCCATTGTTCAGTGCCAATCCAGTCGATATGCGGCAGGCCAATAGCACCCAACAGCAGATTGACCCAACCAAAGGTAGGGT
>JBEKCT010000129.1:0-9990 GCA_050014715.1 Anaerolineales bacterium
CAGTCCGACTAAGAACCATGATCGATGAGAAAGTAGCCAAACTTTGGAAAATCTCACGGTAACATTTCGCTTTGATGCAACGATACCTAGAAAGTAACATTTGGCTTTGATGCATCACGTCCACCTGTATTACATGCTTTGCAGTTCCTCTGTCGTAAACGGCAAAACATCCTCAGAGAGATGTGTATAAACATCAGGCATAACTTTCTTTCTTAAATATTCCGGACAGCTTTTTAATTTAATTGGGACGGTGAAAACGTTCCAGAATATTCGGTTTAAAAAGATTATTCTCGAAAATATAAGCAGAATGGCAAGAACAACGCTGAAATAATAAAGTTCCGTCAAAATTTTCACCTGCTTTTGGCGAAAATAATGGAAAAATATTTCTACGTGGGATTTCGGGAATATCTAGAGGCGTGGCGTTATTGAGGAATTCTGGTGTCAAAGGACTGGGTTATCGTCTGGTTCGGACCTGCTGGCAGTGCGCCGTACACGCTGTTGGTTGTTTCCGCAGTACGCGTTTTTTGTGCCGAAGTACAGCTATAAGTATGGGAAATTTACGCCTTCTACCTTTCATCAAAGAAACTCGATCCATTATGAATATCGATGCTTTTGAAAGCGATATTTTCAAGTTCAGTAATTCAGATATCCTATGTTTATTTATAGGGGTTGATTGCCAGTCATCCCCCGTCAAGCGTTCTTTTATTTGCTCTGCGAATCTTTCCGGGATTTCGTATTCTTCCAGGGTCGGCAGGCTGGACAACTGTGCCTCTATCTCTTGAAGTTTGGCGGCGGCGTTTTTTAGATCCATCTGAATTTTATTACACTCAGCAAGATATTCGGCCCGGGTCATTTTTATTTCTGGATCTGTATACGCAGCGGTCAAGTTCTTTTGTGTCTGCTCCAGCTTCTCTATTTCTTTATAAACCAAAACTTTCAGAAATTCAAGGACCGGGTCAGATGACTGTCGGCCCGGTCCTTGAAATGAATTTGATCCTTCAGCCGTTATTTGTGCGTACAAAGCCCGCTGACGTCATTGATCTGTTGCCATTTGCATACGGGAACCGCGCCGCAGGATTGCTTGGTGGTATAGGTACTGCAGTCGATGGCGGTGGTTGGGATGATGGTGAATGTGGGAGTGGGGGTGGGCGGGGAGATCAGGACGCGCACACCGGAGAGATCACCCGAAGCAATGCCGGAGCTTGCCAGAACCCAACAGCCCCGATCCTGGTTAAGCATGATGCGGACCCAATCGCCGGCCAGGTTGCGACCGTCGATCGGATAGCTTTGGCCTTTCGGAGCAACGTCAAGAACATCAAAGATCAGGGCAGGGCCGGTATGGCAATTGGCGTTGAGATTGGGGGTGAAGGTAAGTTTGCCCAGGGTGGGAGTGTTAGTAAGAGTGGGTATAAGCGTAGGATTCTGATTCAACAGGCCGAGGCCATTGCCCTGTCCTTTGATGAGGGATGTGATGACAACGTTCATCAGGTCGAAGCCCCCCGTGTTGCCAACATTCATCCCAAAAACAACCTGATAATGATTACCACAGGTTAAACTGAGGGGGATATCCTGGGTAAAGGTCTTTTGCTGGCCGGCCGCAGTGAAGACGGTATCCGTCACAGGCCCCACATCGATGGCATGCTCGTACCAGGTCCCGTCCGATTGTACATAGTTGATCCAGGCCATCCAGAAAGATTTCAGGGTCAGGGGTTTGTCAACGGTGACTATATCTGAAAAGGTGCCAACCGGGAAGGTGTAAGGGATTTGGCAGTTTGGAACCAGGAAGAACTTGGGCATTTGTTCCCAAGGTTGACCTTTATAGAGCATCTGGGTACTCACGTCGTTTATGGTGGCAGGGGGAGTAAAAGTTGGGAAACCAGGGAAAGGTGTGAGGCTGATATTATGAATATAAGGGACCCACTTGGGAGTGGGCGTACCGGTGCCGACATCCAGGAAGGAACCAGATTGGACCAACTGGTCTATCTGGGGCTGGCTGAGTGTTGGCAGGCTTTTGACCAGGTCAACCTGGGGCTGGGTCAGGGTCGGTAGGCTCTCGACCATGGCAACCTGGGTCTGACTGAGAAGCGGAAGTTCGGCCAGGGGGGGAAAAGTGGCCATAGCGCCCCCTTTGCCGGAGGGTGGCTGGGTGGCCACGGGCGCGGATGTGGGGGCAGCCGCAGGGGTGGCGACTGGCAAATTACAGGCCGACAAGGCCATTAAAAGAATAAGGCTCAGGAAATAAAATAGCCGTTTCATAGTTTTCTTCTTTCTTCTTTTCCTAATGCAATACTCGGTGAGAGAATAAATATCTATTAATGAAATACCTTCAACCTGAACATATACCGCACCAGATAAAATCAAGTTGCCGGAGGAGCCGGGTCACACCGATTCCCCCTGTTACACCCTTACCGGAGTAGCAGGGAAGGAGTGCGTTCTGTCAAGGACATCCGTGCGTGGGGCCGGGTACGCAGGCCGAGTGCACAAATGTGGGGGTTGGCGGCGGTAGAGGCGTGGGGATGGGTGTGGGAGGCGCTACCTGAACCGGAAGGCCAGTTGGGTCACCGCTTAAGGTCCCATTGCGGGAAATGACCCAACAGGGTTTTTCCCCCGGTTGATCAAAGTAAAACCATGAACTATCCTCGTTTCGACCGACCGTGTTTAGAGCTGCTCCGACCGGAAAGGTGGTCAAGATCGGGTACTCTGCTCCTGGGCCAGAGCGACAATTGGTAGCCAGGGTGATCGTGAAAATATCCAACGAGGGAGTGGCCGTGACCGGCAATATCGTTGTCTGGAGACTCATCCCTTGTGTGGTGGGGATCACTTCAAATGCACCAATGTCAACCCCGGGAATCCCATCGCCATTTCCATCCCCCCCGCGCGGGGAGCCGCGCTGGTCGATCTGAGGCGCCAGGAATTGCACGCCCGCATCAATTGCTGGACTGCCTGTTTCGAGCGCAATGGTCTGGGTCGTGCCGCCATTATCCGACAGTTGCCCGGTCATGGGGTCAAGGCTGTTCTTATCAAGGGGACCATTCAAATTACAGGTGCTGTCACTAGAAAGATTCCCAGCATTACTCGTAATAGTGCCACCATAACCGGTACTGCAATTTTGGTTCGTATTCTTAGCCAGAAGAACGTTTTGCAGTTTAAAATCGCCTCCACCGGTTATAATGCCTGCCCCTTGCGGGGCGGCATTGTAGGCGATGGTCACATTCAGCGCAAGCCCGTTTGCACCATTCTGTCCGGTGGCAATTCCCCCGCCTACCCCGGCAGCATCATTGTTGCTGATGGTATCATTCACCAGATACATACTGGCCTGGTTATCGTTGAAAAAACCTCCACCAGACTCGGATGCATGGTTATGGGCAACGGTTGATTGCTCGATCTGAAAATACCCGAGTGCGGGAACCGCACCCGAGCCCGCGCCGAAATTATTGTCTATGCCCCCGCCCATTTCGGCCTGGTTATTCACAATAGAAATGTTGGTAGCAGTTAATCCGGTAGTTGGCTGGCCGTATACCTGATAAATTCCTCCACCCGAGACAACCGCGGTATTGCCATCAATGGTCACGCCGTTCAGGGTTGTCGCGCCGGTGCTGTACAGACCGCCTCCGTTTTGAGCCTGATTGTTCTTGATTGTTCCACCTTGTATAAGAAGCGTGGCGGCACTGTAGATCCCGCCACCGCCATCCGACCCCCCCCTGATTTCGACTGATTATTCTCTATTACTGCTCCGCTGAGGTCGGCATGGCCGCCCTTGGCATTATAGAGCCCTCCGCCACTGTTCTGAGAAGTATTGTTCGAGATGGTAACATTGTTGATAATGAGCGAGCCCATATTATAGATCCCGCCGCCCATACCATTGTAAAAATCACCGTTCGTCTTATCATTTGAGGTGCTGTTACCGCTGATCATCGAATCTGAGATATTCAACTTTGCATTCCCGGTAATAAAAACCCCGCCCCCGATTCCCATTGTGCCCGGGCCAGCCATATTATTTTGAATAACAACCTTGCTCATTACCAGGGTTGCACCATCCACCGTAACACCCGCCGCGCCGGAAAAACCTCCCTTGGATGGGGCTGAACCGTTCTGGATCGTAAGATTGGAAACCGAGATCACCTTTGTGCATGCCAAGCAGCCTGCGGCCAGGACCTGGTACTGCTGTTGTCCATCGATAACGACTGCGGATGGCTGCGAGCCTGTACCCGTGATCGTGATGTTCTTACCAATTGCCACCTGTTCAGGGTATGTTCCGGGAGCAACAAAGATAGTATCCCCATCCACTGCTTTGGAAAGTGCCGTATTAATCATCTGGCAGGCAGTTGCCGGGGAGAGGCAATCATTGACATTGTTCTTTGTGGGTGAAACATACAAGGAGGTCGTACCCTGCGGTGTAGGGTTGCCACCTCCGCCGAAATTGCATCCACTGGTTGCGATGATGAGCAAAAGAACCAGAAACGATCCCGTTATTCTGGAAAGACGAAAAGAAAGCGGCATCGGCATATTGTTTCTCCCTTATTTATGTTTACAAAATAGACCGGAAAAAGAAAAGGGAAATAAATTTCCCCACACAAATATTATATAAAGGCTACACCCAAAATACAAGCACCAATGCAAAAAATATCAGCGAGATTCCACGTCGAAATCATTTCCATCATTTTAGCCAAAAATGGGTGAAAATTTTGACGGACCTTTGTTATGTCTAGCATTGTTTTATCATTCTGCATGTATTTCCACAATTAATTTCTCAAAACCGAATATTCTGAAATGATTTGGATAGGTCAGAATCAGCTTATTGTGTGGAAAAACTCTCTTAAGGTATCCAGTCACGGGGGCCGTTGCTGCCGTGCGTCCGGATCTATCAGACCATCGGATATATCGGCCGGCAGGTTGGAACCCGAGGTGTAGGATGAAGCGGTTGGGGAGATCGATACGTTTATGAGCAAGGATGAATATGAATTGACCCTGGAAACCTGCAAAGTGTAGCCGGTTGTGCCGGAGACCGGGGTCCAGCTGAAGATCAGTTTCAGGCAGGTAACCGTCACACCTCCCACCGGTGCGATGGCGACCGGCGGGCTCAACTTATTCCAGGAGGTACAGATAGAGGACCAGGAACTGCACTAGGAATTCGTATTGCAGGCCTGTACGCGCCAATACTACATGGTATTGGAGGCCAGTGCAGAGATCGGAGTGAAACTTGAATTGGTAACAGCGGCATCTATGAATTGATTGATCAGCAGGCTGGAGAAGTCGGAAGTATTGTTCACCTGAAGCAGGTACTGGTCAAAAGCATAAGCTCCCAAGGACACGCTAGAGTTGGACCAATCCAGCAGGGGTGTTTAGACGCTCACCAGGGCATTGCTGGCCGGGGAAATCAGCCTATCAAGTGTTTTTACTTAGTGAGAAAACATGGCAGTGGGGAAGTTGTCAGAATCTAGGAACTGCCCCATTCATCAAGAATTTACACACATTTTACAGTCCGGTAAAACACCGGTGGTAGACTTATGAATAGGAGTATCCACGATGAAAAAACCAGGGCGAATCAAGTTGATGGGAGCGGCGGGCCTGCTGGCAGTGTTCGTCATGGCCTGCACCTTATCGAGCGCACCTATGCCAGTCAGCGCAGTGCCATCCACACCCGTTCCCGCCGTACCGACGGCCGCGCCAAGCCTGGCCCCGGCAGCTGGAACAGCCCCGGCAGGAGCTCGCCAGCTGACCCTGACCCCCGAAGGCGCCAGCCGGCAGCTCCCGGCAAATATCCTGGGCGCCTCGGTCGAAGCCATGATCGAGCATTTGCTGGACAATCCCCAAAAGATCGCCGCCATCCAACGAACAGCCCCGGGGGTGATCCGCTTCCCAGGCGGCTCGCAAAGCAACTACTATAACTGGCAGACCGGCCTGTTGGATTTCAGCCCCCTGCCGGACAGCAGCCCCTACTACAAGTTCTGGGCCGGGGTCGCCCCCAAAATCGCCCTGGCCTTTCCGGACGGGATTCATATGGAACAGTACCAGAGCATGGCCACGCAGATCGGCGCGGACGTGATCCTGGTGCCCAACCTGGAAACCTCCTCGCTCAGCCTACAGGTTGCCTGGTTCACACAAATGGCTGCCGAACACGTCCTGCCTAAAAACATCGAACTGGGTAACGAGTTCTACATTGCCATGGCCGGCGATCCGAACGTGATGCGCATCTGGCCGGATGAGCCAACTGCGCTGGCTGTTATGAAGCAATACGAACAGGCCCTCCAGCCGATCGTGGGAGCGGGCGCCAAATTCGCCGTGCAGAGCGCCGGCGCGGCCTTCACCGTCCCTCCGGACAACCCTACCAAATTTCAACAGCGCCTGCTGGCCTGGGACCAGGCTCTGGCCCCAGCGGACTGGTTCCAGGCGGTGTCGATCCACCTGTATCCCGACCCGGCCCAGATGGTCCAGCAGGCCGGCAACCCGGGGCCTGACCGGCAATTCCAGCTTTTCATGGGTCAGGCGGATTCCGGCGTTGACCGGGCCCTGAACGACCTGGCTGCACGGCTGCCGGGCAAAGAGATCTGGATCACCGAGTGGAGCCCGCGCGGCGGTAATTTCGCCAACACCTTTGGCCAGCCGGATCTGGTCCCACCTCAGATGAACGCCCAATTGGTGGCGCGCGAGACCCTGGCAATCCTGCGCCACCCGGCGGTAACCCGGGCATTGTATTTCACCCTCAACGCGGACAGCAACAGTGTCTTCCGGATGTATGTGCTGGATTCTGCCGGGAATTATCAGCCCATGCCGGCCACGCTGGTTCTGCAATGGTTCGACCGGGCCGCCAATGACAACAGCACCTTTCAGCGTCTAATCGATGCTACCAGCCAGCCGGTCAGCGGTCTGGGTGAATTCTCCGAAAGCTACAACCCGGTGGAAGGCGGGCTGTTCACTTCTGCTGGAGGCACGACCCTGATCATCCAGAATGCTTCGGCCGAAGCACGCTGGTATGATCCCGGCACACAGAACCAGGGGACGGCCCCGGCCAGCGCAGAGCTGCTCATAGCGGATGTCTTCACCAGCACGGTGCATAGCCCGGCTCAGCCGCAGAACCTGGATCCGCACGGCGCAATCCTGATCCCGCCGTTTAGCATTGCGCGGATGGTGTGGGGTAACCCATGATAGCCCGACAACAGTGCGAGGGTATCTTAACCTGGACAACTTCGAAGAACAAAGATTTAATCACGAACAGCGCTAAAAGACACGTTCGTGCCTGCGGCAGCCTGCACGAAAAAGAAAACAAAAAAACTTCGTGTTCCCTGGTGTCGTTTGTGGTAAAAGAGCACTTATTGAAAGGAGAAACGGCATGACTCGAAAAATCTTAATGGTATTTATGGTAATGGCCATCCTGCTGATGAGCTGTGGGCTTCCTTCACAGATTTTCGGCAATCCGGTCCCCACCAGTACAACTGGCAGCAGCCCAACCGTCACAACCGCGCCGGGTGTGGCGACTGCCTCCGCCACCAGTACTCCGCTCCCGACAGTGGTTGCCTCTGCCACCAGCACAACGGTACCCAGTGACCCGCTCACTCAGGCGCGCACCAAGATCAAGCATATCGTCGTGATCATGCAGGAAAACCGTTCCTTTGACTCGTATTTTGGCACCTACCCGGGGGCAAACGGGTTCCCGGTCAAAAATAGCCAATTCACGGTCTGTGTCAATGACCCCAAAACCGGGCAGTGCGTCTACCCGTACCATGATCCAGCCAACAAGAATTTCGGTGGCCCGCATGGACAAAATAATGCCAGCGCCGATATCAATGGCGGCAAAATGAACGGTTTCATCGCCCAGGCCGAGGGCGGGAAAGCCGGATGCCAGGCCACCTTCAACCCAGACTGCGGCGGCACTTCCATAACCGACGTAATGGGCTACCATGACGCCCGGGAGATCCCCAATTACTGGACCTATGCCAGCGACTTCGTCTTGCAGGACCGCCTGTTTGAGCCGAACGCCTCCTGGAGCCTGCCCCAGCACCTGTTCATGGTATCCGAATGGTCGGCGAAATGCAGTATCGCCGGCGACCCGATGAGCTGCATCAATGCGCTGCAGTCCCCGCAGAACCCGCCAGATTTCCAGGTGGGAAAGAAAGTCAATCCCAACCCGGTCAACCCCGATTACGCCTGGACGGATCTGACCTACCTGCTCTTCAAGAATAACGTCAGTTGGAAATACTATGTCCAGACCGGCACCCAGCCGGATTGTGCCGACGACGCGGCCGATTGCCCGCCGGTGCACCAGGACGCTAAAACTCCGGGCATCTGGAACCCGCTGCCCTTCTTCGACACGGTCAAGCAGGATGGCCAGCTGCAGAACATCACGGACGTGACTAATTTCTATAAGGATGCCCATGCCGGTACGCTGCCCGCCATCAGCTGGATCACCCCCAGCGGCGCCAACAGCGAGCATCCGCCCGCGCTGGTCAGTGACGGGCAGGCCTGGACGACCAGCCTGATCAATGCCGTCATGCAGGGGCCGGATTGGAGCAGCACGGTCATCTTCCTGTCCTGGGATGACTGGGGCGGTTTTTATGACCACGTGGTGCCGCCGCATGTGGACCAGAACGGTTACGGCCTGCGCGTTCCGGGCATAGTGATCAGCCCGTATGCCAAAAAAGGCTTCATCGACCACCAGACCCTCAGCCAGGATGCCTACGTCAAGTTCATGGAAGACCTGTTCCTGGGCAGCCAGCGCATCGACCCGGCCACGGATGGGCGGCCGGACCCGCGCCCGGATGTGCGTGAAAATATGCCCCTGCTGGGCAATCTGATCGTGGATTTCAACTTCAACCAGCCACCCCGCCCATCGCTGGTTCTCCCAGTTCACCCGGCGCCCGGCGCGGCCTCCATACCGTAAATACAGGCCAGGCGCTACCTGCATAAAGGCTGGAAAAGGACTTTACGTAAACCCGATTCTTAAGAAGCGTGAAATCCATAGTGAGACCAGCAGGGCCAAGAGCGACCTGTACAAGATCGAATTTACCATCCTGAAGTATCTGCAGGGCTGGTAGGTATATCCTCCCGACAGGCTCGACCCGGTCGACCACGGCTGACAAAGCATTGCGCCCTCCGTTTGCATTTTGCATTGCTAATTATT
Organism: Anaerolineales bacterium; assembly: GCA_050014715.1. GTDB lineage: Bacteria > Chloroflexota > Anaerolineae > Anaerolineales > Villigracilaceae > UBA877. The sequence goes on from JBEKCT010000129.1 coordinate 9,119, forward strand.
GTTGTGGCCACATTGGTTGCATGAGCAATCGTAGTGATCTTTGTAGACCATATGCTGAGAACCTAGCGAGTGCGTACGGTTTGGACGGAGCTGAGGTTATTACGGCACCGATCCGTGTAATGCCAAATAGGGCTGGCTCGATCGTGTAGGTTGATATATGTAGCCTGACCCCGCCTCCTGGCGGCAAACGGGTTTAACCTGGTAAGGTGTGGTGGATTTTGCTGAAAAGGTGCATAATGGGTGTGGTAGCTCACCGATCCCATTGTTACCAGCAAATCAAACCATTTGACAAAAACATAGAGGCGAAACTAATCTGAATATGAGCAAAGAACGAGTTCTCTACTGGATTCCAAGGAGCCTCGGCTTTCTTTTCGCCTTGTTTTTGAGTCTGTTTGCCTTGGGTCGGGGTTCTTGGAGAACGACTCTTGACCTGCTGCTCCTGCTTGTTCCTGTATACATTGTTATCGTAGTATTGATAATTGCATGGAGATGGGAATGGGTCGGAGCAATCCTGTTTACCGCCTTGGCAGTAATCTATGTTGGTATGACCTGGAGACAATCGCTTTGGAGTGCTGATCTGGCGATTTCCGGTCCTTTGTTGTTATTAGGTGTGCTTTTTCTGGTCAACTGGAGTTATGGAGCCCAATCGCGAGCTCAATAGTTGCGGTCTGATAGCTAATCCGTTGAGCTGTCTGACAAAATCAATAGGGTTGACTGGTTTTCTACCCAAAGTTAAATCATGAAAAATTAAGGGGCTGTCTAGAAACAAACTTCAGACAGCCTGAGAAATGTAAAAACGGGGTTAAAAATAGGAAGGTAAAAAAAGGTGGTGGCTAAATGGCCGCCAACTTTTTCAAATTATGGGCAATACT
>JBEKCT010000130.1:0-9942 GCA_050014715.1 Anaerolineales bacterium
CTGGGCGTGAAGAAATACGCCGGCGAGCATGTTCTTTCTGGAAATATTCTTATCCGCCAGCGCGGTACGCGTATCAAACCTGGCATGAATGTGGACGTTGGCAAGGACGATACTATTTTTGCTACCATTGAAGGCGTAGTTGTCTACGATGTCATCAAGGGACGCAAACGTGTCAACGTTATGCCGGCTGAGAAATAACCGGCGAAAGGATTCCGACAAATGAAACAGGGTATTCATCCGACATACTACCCGGATGCCAAAGTGACCTGCGCCTCCTGTGGCAACACCTGGACAACCGGCTCGACCCAAAAAGAAATCCGCGTCGAAATTTGCTCCAAGTGCCACCCGTTCTTCTCCGGCGAGAGTGCTCGCATGATCGATATTGAGGGCCAGGTTGACCGCTTCTACAAGAAACTGCAGGTCCGCCAGAACTTCGTTGAAGAAAAGAAAGCCCGTTCCGAGGCGAAGATTTCCCCCAAGCGTCCCATCGGGGAGCTGGAGCTGGGCGTTCGTGCAACAGCTGCACTCGATCGTGCTGGCATAACGGAAGTGGGCCAGTTTCTGGCCAAATTGGGCGAAGGCGAGGCCGCCGTCCTGTCCATCGAAGGCTTTGGCCGCAAATCGTTGATCGATATCAAGAAGAAATTGCGCGCGCTTGGCTACGAACTTCCTGAAGCGGTGGAAACTCCTGCCCCATAGGGCTTGCCGAAAGGCTATTATCAGGTAAACTTAACAGGCAGATGATTAATACGTCTGCCTGTTTGTTATTCTTAAGAGGAGAATATGACACCCCATATCCCCGGTTCGGTTGAAGTCATTTGCGGTTCCATGTTCAGCGGAAAAACGGACGAACTCATACGCCGTTTGCGACGGGCGACCATTGCACGGCAGCAGGTGCAGGTATTCAAGCCAGCCATAGACATGCGCTATGCCGTTGAAAAAGTCACCTCCCATGCGGGAAGCGATTTCGATGCCATTCCGATAGAGAAAGCGGCCGATATCCGCGACCGGCTGGATGCCGAAGCTTCCGTGGTGGCCATCGACGAGGCCCAGTTCTTTGACGATGAAATCATCCGGGTTGTCGAAGAAATTGTCGATAGAAAAAAACGTGTAATAATCGCCGGACTGGATACGGATTTTCGCGGAGAACCGTTTGGTCCAATGCCGGAGTTGATGGCACGTGCGGAGCGCGTGGACAAACTCCAAGCCATTTGCATGGTTTGTGGGGAACCGGCTTCCCGTACGCAACGGTTGGTAAACGGGAAACCGGCCAGATTCCACGACCCAGTCGTCATTGTCGGAGCGGCGGAGATGTATGAAGCTCGCTGCAGAGTCCATCATAAAGTTCCGCGCTAGCTGAATGGAGTCAGTTGCAGCGGAGCGATGTCCCGATTGAGCTGGATAAAGTCAGACGGTAATGGGACGAGGACGTGCGTTGACTAAAAGGTTCCATCATGAGAAAGAACGTATTTAGGAGTTAGTTATGCAGGAATACAAAGATATCATCGCCGAAATCCTGGTTGATGAAAAGACTCTCCAAAAACGGGTCAGGGAACTGGGAGAGCAGATCAGCCACGATTATGCCGGCCAGGATCTGCTGCTCGCTTGCATCCTGCGTGGAGGAATCGTCTTCATGGTGGACCTGATGCGGCATATAACCGTCCCGCATGCCCTGGATTGCATGGCGCTAACCTCTTATGGGGTGGGAGCGCGCGCTTCGACAGGAAATATCCGCATGAGCCTGGACTTGCAGACCAATATCGAGAACAAGAATGTCCTGCTGGTGGAAGACATCGTAGATAGCGGGTATACGCTCTTCCATGTACTCGAAATGCTTCAGACGCGCCACCCGAAAAGTCTGAAAGTATGCGCCTTGCTGGATAAGGAAAGCCGGCGTGAAATTTCGGTCCCGATCCATTATCGCGGGTTCAGCATCCCAAACAAGTTTGTTTTTGGCTATGGTCTTGACCTGGACGAGTATTACCGCAATCTTCCTTTTATTGCGGTAGTAGACCTGGATAAGTACAAGCCACCTGCGCAGGAGAATATAACCTGAGATAAAAAGGAGTAAAAGTGGTAAAAAATTTCCAGTTTAATTTACTTCAGGGAAAAGGTTTTTGAGAATTGGAATTATTTTTCCCCCAAACATTTTCGGCGAATTCGATCAGAATTAAATGGTTCAAAGAGGAGGACCCATGCAAGATTATCAAGAGTTTATAGATGAAGTCCTGGTGGATGCAGAGAGAATTGAAAAGCGCGTCGCTGAACTCGGGGCACAGATCAGCCGGGATTATGCCGGCGAAGACCTGCTAATCGTTTGCATGCTGCGTGGCGGGATTACTTTTACAGCTGATTTGACCCGTTTCCTAACCATCCCGCATACGCTGGATTGCATGTCCCTTTCGTCCTATGGTGTCGGTCATTATGCCTCCAGTGGTAATGTGCGCGTCAACTTTGACCTGATGACCAACATCGAAGGGCGAAATGTATTGCTGGTGGAAGATATCGTCGATAGCGGACGTACCCTGGCTCACGTACTTCAATTGTTACGAACGCGCGAACCAAAAAGTTTGAAAGTGTGCGTCCTGCTTGACAAAAAATACCGTCGTGAAGTGCAGGTGGTTGTAGATTATGTCGGGTTCGATGTGCCTGATAAATATGTGTTTGGTTATGGCATAGATATCGATGAACAATACCGCCACTTGCGGTTTATCGCCTCAGCCGACCTGAAAAAATACAAGAAAGAGGTTGATCACGGTAAGTAGAATAAGGTAAGGTGCCATGGCGGGAGAAAATAAGAATTCTCACGCAGGCCGTTGGATCGCCCGCTTACGCGGCCGGGTGGTTGCCCAGGGCGGAACCCCGGAGCAAGCCCGGCGCGCGGCCCAATCCCGCTTTAAAGAAACACCGGAAGTGCTCTTTATGCCCACCTCTGACACATTGATGTTCCCTCCCCTCTTGGAATCAGTCCGTAATTCAATCCCGGATGACCTGACCGTTTACCTGGTCGGTGGGGCTGTACGGGATGCACTGCTGGGCCGTCGAATCCATGATCTGGACTTTGTGGTCGAGCGAAATGCCATTAAGACCGCCCGGCAAATTGCAAATGTCCTGCATGCCAATTTCTACGCACTTGATACTGAACGCGATACCGGACGCGTCATTGTGACCAATGCCGATGGAACGCATATGTTGATGGATTTTGCCGCCTTCCGCAGTTCAGACCATTTGTCGGGGCCGGAGAAAAGCCTTGAAACTGACCTGGAGGGGCGAGATTTCACGATTAATGCGATTGCCCTTAAGCTGAGCGATAACAGCCTGTACGATCCTCTTGGCGGCGCCTTGGATTTAAAGGAGAAACGCCTGCGTGCGTGTTCCTCCTCCAGCTTTACGGATGATCCGGTGCGCATCCTGCGCGGGGTTAGGCTGGCTGCGAATTTTGGATTCCATATCCTGCCGGAAACGCGCGCGGCCATGAAAAAAGCCGCCGAGTTATTGGGAAAAGTCTCCCCAGAACGCCAACGTGATGAACTGTTCCGCATTTTCGATGGATTGCAACCCGCCACCTGCATGCAGGCGCTCGACCAGCTGGATGCCCTCGATAAGGTTTTACCAGAGCTTTCTACGCTAAAAGGTGTGAACCAGATACCTCCGCATGTACAGGAGGTCTGGGCGCATACCCTGTCAACCGTCAGGCATTTGGAAAGGAACTTGGCGGTGCTAAAGCCGGAGTACGACCCGGAAAGCGCATCGGATTTGACCCACGGTTTGCTGGTTCTGCGGATCGGGCGCTACCGTCGGCAGATCAGCAAGGACCTGATGATGGCATTGACAGGTGATCGATCGCGGCGCAGCTTGCTTTTCCTGGCGGCGTTGTACCATGATATTGCCAAACCTCAGGCAAAGAAAATGGACGAAGAAGGCCAATATCACTTTTGGGGCCATGACCGGCAAGGAGCTGAGCAGTTGGCAGGTCGAGCACGCGTGCTGGCGCTTGGAAATGACGAAATTCAATGGTTGGATATTATTGTCCGCAACCACATGCGCATCCTGTTCCTTACTAACCGGCTGGTCCGGGAGGGCAAGGCTCCCTCCCGCCGGGCGATTTATCGCTTCTTCCGCGATACCGGCCCGGCTGGATTGGAGGTATGTTTGTTGAGTTTGGCAGATCTGCGGGCTACTTACGAGCAAACCCTGCCTCAGGAGACCTGGGCGGCAGCACTGGAAGTAGTTCGCGCAATGCTGGAAGCCTGGTATGAGAAAAAAGAAGAACAGGTCACACCCCAGTTGTTGGTGGATGGGAACGTTCTTATGCAGGAGTTTTCCTTATCACCTGGTAGAAAGATTGGCGAATTGCTTGAAGCAATCCGTGAAGCCCAGGCAGTTGGGGAAGTGACTACGATAGATCAAGCTCTGGGGTTGGCACGCAAAAGATTGGGAGAAGAACATAAAGCGTAAAACCGTGTCAACATAAGAAAGGAAAAGCTTCTGCATTCTTTCTATTACCAACAGAAGGAACCTGCTATGAATATAGTTGTTTTCGATCTTGAAACGCAAAATTTATTCGATGAGGTCGGCGGGAGGGGCAATATTGGTGCATTGAAAGTATCCTGTGGGGTGACCTGGTCCTCGGAGCATGACGATTTCAAAGTTTACTGGGAAAAGGATGTTCCAGCGCTGATCGTCGAATTAAAATCTGCCAGGCGGGTAATAGGGTTCAACATTAAGGGTTTCGATTACGAGGTGTTGCGTCCATATGCCCCTAATGAGCGATTGCAATTCCTGCCGACTCTGGATATTATGGACGAATTGTTCCATTCGCTCAGTTTCCGCCTCAGTTTGGATTCGGTTGCACGCGCGACATTGGGAGAAAGCAAGTCAGCCAGTGGCTTGCAGGCAGTGGAATGGTGGCGATCCGGGGAATTGGACAAGCTGGCTTCCTACTGCAAAGTGGATGTGGATGTAACCCGTCGCATCTATGATTTTGGCTGCGAAAATGGATTTGTGCAATATTACACACGCCTTGGCAGCAAGCAGAAAGTGAAGGTGAATTGGAAATGTTAGAAACGAAAGTGAACGGAATTTCTCTTGCTTACGAACGGCGCGGAAAAGGTCGTTCCCTGGTGCTGTTACATGGTTATCCGCTTGACCACAGCACAATGGAAACACTCATACCCATGCTGGAAGGCAATTTTGATCTCATTTTGCCGGACCTGCGTGGTTTTGGCGAATCGCAAGCGGTGCGCACTGGGTTTACAATGGCCAATTGCGCGGCGGATGTGGCAGGCTTGCTGGATCATTTGAATATAGTGAAAACGTTCATTACTGGGCATTCAATGGGAGGGTATGTCGCACTTGCATTTTTGCGTGCCTATCCCGAACGCGTGCTTGGGCTGGGTCTGATTTCATCCCAAGCTCTGTCGGATGCACCTGAAAGGAAAGCCGGGCGCTACCAGGAAGCGGAATCCATCCTTGCCAATGGAGTGACAGAAGTGGCCAAAGGTATGCCTGGAAAATTGACTGCCAGACCCGACCTGCAAGCCGGGTTGAAGCAACTGATTCTACGCCAGCGTCCGGAAGGGCTGGTGGGGGCGCTGCAGGCCATGGCAGAACGCCCGGACTCCATGGAACTACTCGCTGGATTTGATCATCCCATAGTATTGGTGCACGGAACGGCAGATGCGTTGATCCCGATCGAGCGTGCCCACTCGGTCAAAGCGGCAGTACCCACCGCAAATTTGACCGAAATTACGGATGCCGGTCACATGACAATGATGGAAGCCCCGCAAAGGACAGCAGATGCGCTCATGGAACTACTCTTGTCAGCAACTTAATATTCAACCTGAATAGAGGTATATATAGGTCACAGAAGAAGCTGAAAATAGGCCCCACCCATCTAATCACGCAAATAAAAGGGGCGACCGGAAGCCGGCCCCTGCAGGAATTTCGATAATTTATTTTATTACTTTACCCACGACGGCAGTATCTTCCAGGACTGGCTCATAAAAACACCGACAGCCTTTGTCGTGGGAACATCCTTCGTGGGGGAGGAGAGGAACTTTATCCTTTGGATAGGTCTTCATCAGCTCATAGCAATGAGGGCAGGCATCATATGCAACCGTGACGCGAATGGAGCTGACGCGTGGGTTGGCTTGCAGCCGCTTGAGCGCCACGGTGGTGGCGGAGAATTCTGCCAGATTGGCATGGCAATTGATGCAAGTAAGTGCATTATCAGGGCTGGCAGCGTTACATTTGGAACAGGTTCGCATAATGTACTCCGGTAATTTTGCTTCTATTTTACCTCGCTTAAAAGCGAAAAGGTTGGTTTAATGGGATTTCCCCTGGAAACGAGAAAACGCGAGCTTTGTGCCCGCGTTTTCTCTGAAAAGGAGAATGGGAAATATTAGATTGGAACTGTGGCAGGTTGAATTGCCAACCGGTTATTGATGCCTCTTTCCGTGGTTGCCCGGCGAATGAGTGTATTCAAGTGGGCGATTAATACACCACTTGGAGCTGGTTTGACCAGGTAATCGTCTGCCCCTCCATCCAGCGCCCTGGCAACCAGACCCGGGCTGTCCAGGGCTGAGAGAATCAGAATGGGTACTGTGCTGAAGGAACGAACCTGCGTGCAGACCTCCCAACCATCCATTTCGGGCATCATCAAATCCAAGATAACCACATCTGGACTGACTTTGTGAATCATTTTAAGCCCTTCTTCGCCGGAGTTGGCCATGTAAGCATCCAGCCCATGCGTTTTAAGCAATAAGGTCAAGAGTTCGGTCATGGCTGGATCGTCGTCGATTGTAAGAACTTTAAACATTATTTATATCTCCAAGTCTGGGTTGTATCTTATCATCAAGAAGAACGATATGCCTTTGCAAACGCTTAACAAAAAAAGTAAAAACAAAAGGAAATTAATGGAAATTGAACACTGGTTCCGCAATAGTTTGTGGTAAACTTTCTGGTTGGCACGTCTATACCAGGAAAATACTTGATATCATATTCCACAAGCAAGGAGACATATTAAGATGGCAAAGAAATGGGTTTATCTGTTCGACGAAGTCGCCGAGGCAGAAAAGTACGCCGGCTCATGGGAAGGCGTTCGTGGTCTGCTTGGTGGTAAGGGTTCTGGTCTGGCCGATATGACGAGAGCGGGAGTTCCTGTTCCGCCAGGCTTTACAATTACAACAGAAGCCTGCAACGAATTTCGTAAGACCGGCAAATTCCCGGAAGGCCAATGGGACCAGATGTTGGCAGCCCTCAAGGTCACCGAGAAAAAAGCCGGCAAGAAATTTGGTGACCCGGCCAATCCACTGCTGGTTTCCTGCCGCTCAGGTGCCAAGTTTTCCATGCCCGGCATGATGAACACCATCCTCAACATCGGTCTGACTGATCAAGTTGTTGAAGGAATGATTAAGTTGACCGGGAATCCACGCTTCGTATGGGATTCCTATCGTCGCCTGATTGAAATGTTTGGAACAACCGTCTTCAACCTGGATGATGAAGTTTTCGAACATCCGATGGCAGAGTACAAATCCAAGAAGGGCTACAAGCTCGATACGGAAATGACAGCCGAGGATTGGAGAGCGGTGGTTTCTACCTTCAAAGATGTATACAAAAAGCATATCAAGTCAGATTTTCCCCAGGACGTTTACAAGCAGATGGAACTGGCCACCAAGGCCGTTTTCGAATCATGGATGGGCAAACGCGCCGTGGATTACCGCAAAGCCACTGCCATTTCCGATGATCTCGGCACTGCCGTCAATATCGTGACGATGGTTTTTGGGAATATGGGCGACGACTCGGGCACCGGCGTAGCTTTCACACGCAACCCCTCCACAGGTGAGAAGAAAATGATGGGTGAATACCTGATGAATGCCCAGGGTGAAGATGTAGTGGCAGGCATCCGAAACACCCAGCAGATTGCGGAAATGGTCAACAGTATGCCGCAAGTCTATCGTCAATTCATGGATATCACTGGCAAATTGGAAAAGCATTACAAGGACATGCAGGATGTCGAGTTCACCATCGAACGCGGCAAACTTTGGATGCTCCAGACTCGCAATGGCAAACGCACTGCCGCCTCCACTGTCAAGATTGCCGTGGATATGGCCAACGAAGGCCTGATCACAAAGGAAGATGCAGTCCTGCGTGTGACCCCGGATGTCGTGGATGCACTGCTGCACCCGCAATTTGATGAAAACGCAAAGAAGAAAGCAATCGTATATGCCAAGGGCGTGAATGCTTCGCCGGGTGCAGCGGTTGGTCAGGCTTATTTTGATGCTGACAAGGCCGAAAAGATGGCCAAGGAAGAAAAACAGGCAACCATCATGGTGCGTCCTTTTACCAAACCGGATGATGTGCATGGAATGATTGCCTCTCAGGGCGTGCTGACCAGTGAAGGCGGAGCTACTTCGCATGCTGCCGTGGTGGCCCGCCAGTTTGGCATCCCTTGTATTGTCGGCGCTTCGATGATCAAGATTGATCTTGAGAAGCGGATCATGGAGGTGGATGGCAACATTGTCAAGGAAGGTGACTGGATTTCCGTTGATGGCACTACCGGACAGGTTTATATCGGTAAACTTGGAACCAGCGCGCCCTCTCTGGAAGAGCAGACCGACCTTTTGACCCTGCTTACCTGGGCCGACGATATCGCTGCCCGCCAGGATATCCGCGTCCTGCCGGATGGCCGTAAGGCTCCGGGTGTCCAGGTATGGGCGAACGCGGATTATCCCAAGGATGCCAGGCGAGCCCGCTCGTATGGCGCCAAGGGCATTGGCCTATGCCGCACCGAGCACATGTTCTTCGAGACCGAGCGACTACCGATCGTCCAGAAGATGATCCTGGCCGAAACTAGCGAAGAACGCACCAAACAACTAAACCTGCTACTCCCAACCCAGCGCAAGGATTTTGACGGCTTGTTCGAGGCGATGGACGGTTACCCGGTCATCATCCGCCTGATCGATCCACCTTTGCATGAGTTCATGCCTGACGAAGAAAAACTCTTCGAAGAAGTGGTCAGCATGCGTGTCAAGGGTGAAACCAAAGGCCTGCCGGAAAAGGAAAAACTGCTGGCTGCCATCAAGGGCTTGCACGAATCGAACCCGATGATGGGCCTGCGCGGCGTTCGACTTAGCATCTATATGCCGGAAATCGTCGAAATGCAGGTGCGCGCCATATTCGAAGCCGCGGCAGATTGCAGCCTGCGCGGTATTGCTGTTCATCCAGAAGTGATGATCCCGCTGACCGGTACAGTCAAAGAATTGGAATGGATCCAGCCTCGACTTGAGCGAATCGCCAAAGTCGTCATGGAAGAGAAAAAGGTCACATTCACTTATAAGTTCGGAACCATGATTGAGATCCCACGCGCGGCTGTGACGGCTGGCGAAATTGCCAAACTGGCCCAGTTCTTCTCCTTCGGTACCAACGATCTGACCCAGATGACCTTTGGTTACAGCCGTGACGATGCCGAGCGCAACTTCCTGGTCACCTATGTAAGCCAGGGTATTCTTCCGAAGAATCCGTTCCAAACCCTGGACCGTGAAGGCGTCGGTAAGTTGATGCAAATGGCTATAAATGATGGTCGCAGAACCCGCCCGGATTTGGAAGTGGGCATTTGTGGAGAACATGGTGGAGATCCCGAGTCGATCGAGTGGTGCCATATCATCGGTAACAACTACGTCTCCTGCTCGCCATTCCGTGTCCCGATTGCCCGTCTGGCAGCTGCGCATGTCGCACTGAAGTACGCCGGCAAGAAAATTGTGGAAGATAAATAGAGGCAGAATTAACAAAAAGGAAATAAGGAGAGAATTCTGGAAGGAGGGGCTGTCTAGAAACAAACTTCAGACAGCCTGAGAAATGTAAAAACGGGGTTAAAAATAGGAAGGTAAAAAAAGTTGGTGGCTAAATGGCCGCCAACTTTTTCAAATTATGGGCAATACT
>JBEKCT010000131.1:0-9853 GCA_050014715.1 Anaerolineales bacterium
CATTGCCCATAATATGAAGAAGCTGGCGGCCATCTAGCCACCAGCTTCTTTTTGTCATCCTACTTTTTCATTCTTATTACTCATTTTCGGGCTATCTGATGTTTGTTTCTAGACAGCCTCTGAATTTTTCAACGTACCCGTTAACTGACCGCCTTCAAGCAGGCTTTTAAATTCTGCAAGGCTTCCACAGGTGTAGGGTCCATCCCATAGGCCATTGCCAGATAGTAAGCCATGTAATCTCCAAAGTGCAACGCCGTCCAGAGGTGAGCCAGCCGGGATTCTCCGTTCGCATTATAGACATCCGTGTTTAGGCCGGCTATCATAAAGCCCTGCCGGGTAAAATCGGTGCGCAACTGGTTGCGGGGGTGGTCAGACGGAGCGCAAAGAAACAGTGTCATTGTCCGCATCAATACCTCGGGATTCTCCAACCCTGCCAGGGCGTTGTGATCCGCCTCGGGCAGGAGTTCGAATCCGGCACCCGCCTTGGCAATCTCATTGATCTGTCCTTTCCAGCGACGCGCCACCGGGGCCAGGATGCCCGAACCATACACATTAACCCAACGCCCCACCAGTTGCCCAGCCATGCGTTTGGCCGGGTTTTGCACCACCGGCACATGCGCACGCAGGGTTTCCTGTTGGGAAAGCATGCCGGCCACCGCTTCAAGTAGATCTTCCTGTGGATTAGGGATTAAACCCATACGGGCAAAGGCTGCCAACAATAGCCCAAACGAAAATCCTACCGCAGCGCGTGGTTGACCAGTGTGGCTGAAATTCCAGACCGGTACATGCTGCATCATGGCGCGTTGTTCCAATTCTCCACCAGTGCAAACGGCCAGGAGGCGACAACCGGCCTGGATGGCGGCGTCAAAAACCGCCAGCGTTTCCTCGGTATTACCGGAATGGGATGAAGCAATAACCAACGTGTCCGAGCCTTGCGCCCACGCAGGCAGGCTGTAGTCACGATGGACGATAACCGGGATCTGGCAAGTTGGGGCAAGATAGGCTGCGAGCAGGTCCGCGCCGATGGCAGAACCGCCCATGCCGCTGATTAGGATACGGGTTACGCCCTGGCTGTCAGGCAGAGGCGGCCGTTGACCCAGTTCCCAGGTAGATTGCAATTGCTTGGGTAAGCTGTCAATTTCACCCAGCATGTTTTGCGGATCGAGTTTTTCAAATGATTTAACATCATCGAGATCCATTTTTCACCTCTTTGGAAAATTGGAAGCCATTTTGTAGATTGCGCGCCGGTTCCAGCCACTCTCTTCCGCAACCCGCCTGGCCAACATAGAGAGGGACTCGCCTGATTTCAGCCCAAACTCGATCGCATTTTTGAGGCGGTCTTCGGTCCAGAACGGTTGCTCTTGTTTGGCTTTGCCCGCCAGCACCAGGGTAAACTCACCGCGCGGCTCGTTGGCGGTGAAATAAGCGATGGCTGCGCTGAGCGTGCCGCGCCAGATCTGCTCGTGAAGCTTGGTCAATTCACGCGCAAGCGCGACCTGCCGGTCACCCAGGCTGGATTTGAGATCAGCCAGCGCACCCAACAGACGATGGGGGGATTCCAGGAAAATCAGGGTATAGGAAAGACCGGCAATTTGCTCAAACAGCTCCCGCCGGGCAGAGGAACGGCGCGGCAGGTAGCCAAGGTAAAGGAAGGCATCCGTTGGCAAGCCGGAGGCCACCAGGGCTGCCAAAGGAGCGGACGGCCCGGGGACCGGGCAAACGGCGTATCCTGCGGAAAGGGTCGCCCGCACCAGCTCGTAGCCGGGGTCGTTGATGGCGGGCGTCCCAGCATCCGAGACAAGCGCCACGTCACCCTGCGCCAGGGCAGCCAGAACCAAGTCAAGTTTGGAGAGCTTGTTATGTTCGAAATAACTGGTCAGGGGGGTATGGAGACCGAAATGCGCCAGCAGTTTGCGGGTGACGCGGGTATCTTCCGCGGCGATGAGGCGGGAATCTTGCAGAATGCGCAGGGCGCGCAGACTCAGGTCTTCGAGATTACCAATGGGGGTGGCGACGAGATAGAGGGTGCCCATGCGTCCATTAAACCACAGATGGGCAGGGATTAGGGTCGATTCCACGGGAAAGCACAGCGGAACAGGCGGACACAAAAAGAATTTAACACAAAGGACACAAAGTTCACAAAGGAGAACATAGGAAGGTAAAAAAACAAAAGCGGGATTCGGAATTAGTTAATGGAGGTTAGGAAACTGGGATTTTAGAATTTAGATTGGGGGAAAGGATTAGGGACAAGGGAAAAGGCTGTGAAGAATTAAGGATTAGAGATTGGAAATTGAGGATTAGGCGTGTGGCGTCCTTAGCGGGTTTGTGCGATCGTGGGTTGAAAACAAAGGAACAAAAACGAAAGACAGGATGAGGAGAGAGGGTTAAGTGGCGGAGAGAGGGAAAAAAGGCGATTTGGCGCAGAATTTGAGGGAAAGGCGGGTTTAGTGCAGGGGGGAACAGTGGACATCGACAAAAGTGGGAGGCGAAGGAGCTGGAGGAGGAATTGATTGCCCCAAACAAGGGTGTTGTTTTTGGCGTTTTTGGGGTTGTTCGTGCAAACAAAAAGGGGGGTTGAGGAACAAAAAATGGGTATCAGGGTAGTTTAACTGGGGGAGCGTCAGGTCGGCTTTTCAGTACTTATGTCATGCGGATGCTATAATCCTGGTATGACTGATCAACCAATCATCTTCCGGATCCATGCAGTGCAACGCATGTTCGAGCAGCGGATAGCGATGGAAGCTGTACGGCAGGTTTTACAATCCGGGGTGATGATCGAAGATTATTCCCAGGATATGCCTGACCCGGGCCGGCTGCTTTCCGCCACGGGCGGACGGCGGCCTTTGCACGTGGTCGTGGGAGAAAGCCTCAAAGAGGGCGAGCTGGTGGTGATCACGGTATATGAACCTGAGCGGAGGCGCTGGAAGGCGGGCTTCCGGGACAGAAAAGCATGAAATGCTTTATTTGCAACCACGAAGAAACAATCGCAGGCAGGACCTCGGTGCTGTTCGAACGCGGCCATTTGAGCCTGACCATCATCAACGTGCCGGCGCGCATCTGTCCCACCTGCAGCGAAGCCTATGCGGAGGAAAGTGTGGCTGCGAACCTGCTGCAGCAGGCGGAGCAACTGGCCAAAGCAGGGACGAAAGTGGATGTGTGTGAGTACCAACGAAAAAAAGATAGATAAAAGAACTCCGAGATTTTAAAATCCTGGAGTATTTTTATTTATGACCTTAGCAATGGCTACCTTGCGACGGGCTTGTTATTCATGGTTAAATTCATCCTCCACCATCCCTACCCTGTTGGAGGGTTGGCGGTGAACTGCCAAAACCTGGTTCAATTCAGCCAGCGCCTGATCGACCTGCTTGAAATGGATGGCCTGCATGCCAACTGCCCGGGCGCCGGCGACATTATCCGGGAAATCGTCCAGGAAGACCGACTCGGCGGGAGCTACATTCAGAGTTTCCAGAGCTTTCCGGTAGATGCGGGAATCCGGTTTCACCACGCCAACTTCGGCAGAAATAGTCATCGCATCGAAGACATCTTCGAATTTTTTACCGGTGATCCACGCACGCAGACCGGACCAAGCATTGCTGATGAGGCCCACTTTATACTGATTCCGCAATGAGCGCATAAAATCGAGCAGACGCAGGTCAATAACATCTCCGGCGAAAAATTCTTCATGCACGGATTGGATTTCCGATTCCGTCAAGTACAAGCGCCGGGCGACAGCGGCCCAGTGTGCCTGCTCACTGATCAAACCAAGGCTGGCCTGATCAGCGGTTTCGCTATCGAAGACGATTTTGATCAGGTCATCGTATTCCTTCCCAAACCGTTCCGCCATGTGCTGGCGCGGTGCCTGAAACTCGGTGCGGACGATGACGCCGCCCAGGTCGAAATAGACGGCCCGGATGGTCATTTCTTCTTCGATCCGGCGGGTTGTTTCTTAGCCTGGGGAGAGGGTTTTTCTTTTGATGAGGCAGCCTTCGGGGCGACTGCATCTGGTTTGGTAGCTTCTTTCCTAACCTGGTTGGATTCCTTCGCCATTGTATTGAGGGCTTTTTTCCAATCGGGGAAGAAGCGTTCCATGCGGAGGCGTTCCACACGATTGGCGCGCCGGCATTTAGGGCAGTGGGCATCGTAATAAGATTGTTTTTGTTCTTCCATGTGTTCCAGCCCGGCCAACATTTCATCCTGGGTAATATTGAACATGGTCTGACAGTAGGTACAGCGTAATTGCATACGAGTCTCCTTATCAGGGGGAATATTTATCGAAACTTACTGACATGATTGTACACTGATTTAGCTAATTCCGTTATTTTACATCCAGCTTTTCCCAATCGTCGCGCAGGATGCCCATGTGCAGCATGTCGGAGCGCTGGCCATCCCGCAGTACAAATTCGCGGATACGACCTTCGGGTTTAAATCCGCATTTCTCATAAGAGTGTATGCCGCGCAAGTTATAGGCGTAGACATTCAGCGATACCCGGTGCAGGTTCAACTCGGTGAAGCCATAACGCAGCATGAGACGCATGGCATCCGAACCATAACCTTTGTTCCAAAAATCCTGCTCGCCGATTCCAATGGCAACGTAACTATCGCGGTCAGTCCAATTGATACCATCAAAGGCGATAAATCCGATGAGTTTATCATTTTCCAGTGTCCGAATGGAAAAGAGCAAATTAATTGGCAGGGCGGAGTCAAGATCCTTTTCGAGAAACTCTTTGAACTTGTTGGCCGACCAGAGGTGAGCCGGGTCACTATCCAGGAGGCGGAAATACTCGGAGTTTTGGTTCCAGCGTGCAAACGCCTCGGCCATGACCTGTGGATTCTCGCTGGAGAGGCGGACGAGGTGGCCTTCAAACAAATTGGAACTCATGATTTCTGCTCCCATTTCGAGCGCAGCAGGCCCAGGTGAAGCACATCCCAGTAGCTGCCGTCATGAAAAGAGGCTTCCCGCCGGCGGGCTTCTTCTTCGAAACCGGCTTTCTTAACCAACCTTATGAAAGGAAGATTATCTGCACTCGACCAGGCTGACAACCGGTGCAAATTCAGTTCGTCGAAGGCAAAACGCAGCAGCAGGTTCACTGTATCCAAGCCATAACCACGCCGGCGGTCGGAAGAGTCGCCAACTCCCAGGTTCAGTACCCCGGTGCCATTATGGAAATCAATCCAGAAGATGCGGGCCAGCCCGATCAGTCGATTGTCATCCCGGGCACGAATAGTGAAATGGATGATGTTTTTAGTTTCCTCCATCTGCTTCTCAACCTTTTCTAACTGCCTGCGGACGGCTTCGGACGATAACGGCCGGGCCACGGCCCCCAGGACAGAACGGAAAAGGGCATCGTGAGTCCAGCGGGCGACAAGCGGCGGGTCTTGTTCGTGATCAATAGGCCCCAACCGGATTAGACGGCCTTCGTACAACGAATTGGTGATATCCATAATTCTCCTGATACGCTGAAAAGCCGGTCAAGGAAACTGAGGTACAATCCAGCGGATGACAGAAAAACGCTATTTGCCCGAACCGGCACGAGTCAGCATATTAACCGCCGTTGTATTACTATCTTTTGCGCTAACACGCGTTATCAGCGCACCGCACTATGATTTAACCATCACGCTGCCAGGTCTTTATTTGACATTAAGCCTGAACCTGGATACGGTGATCGTGCTCCTAGCAGCCGGGTTGGCCGCGGCCGGCATGGACTGGCTGTTGAGAACGCACCCTTCGCTCGAAAAAGGGGAAACGCGCGAGCACTGGCTGCTACCCATGCTGACCGTGCTGGTGATCGGTGTGTCGCTGTATACCCTGCCTCCGACTGCAGTCTGGTGGCTGGGGTTCGGCCTGGGCGCAGCGATCCTACTGGCAGTTTTCTTTGCAGAATTTGTCGCTGTGGATCCAGCCGACTCACGTTACCCATTCGCGACAGCCATTTTGACGGTGCTGGCTTTTGTCATTTTCTTAATCCTGGCAATCGCTCTGAAAGCTTCGAATGCCCGCTTGATCCTGGTGACACCGGCACTATTCCTGGGCGGAGGCCTGGTGTCCTTGCGAACCCTGCACCTGCGGTTGTACCAACACTGGGAGACTGTCTGGGCACTCGCCATTGCCATGATTCTCGTCCAACTTGGGGGCGCCCTGTATTATATGCCGTTAACGCCTGTCAGGTTTGGGCTGGCATTGCTCGGCCCTCTTTACGCGCTGACTTCTTTGGCGGTCAGCCTGGCCGACGGACATCCCTTCCGCCAGGCAATTGTTGAACCGACCGTCATGCTGGCGCTGTTGTGTGGGTTGATGATCTGGTTCCAATAGGAACTATTCGAAGGGTCCCGTTTTCGGCAAATCGGGTAGATCGTTTGGTTTTATCTGCTTGGCCGCCCATATCTCTTCCTGGTGAACAACAGCCGCCGGCCGATCTGCAGCGAAGGGGCTGCCCAATTCAAAAATTTTCAAATTAGCTGGTCTGGCAGACATCTCCTGGGAAAAAATGAAAACAACTCCTGCCAGTGAAACAACATCACCCGGATAAAGAACCGACTCGTTGATGGAACGGCCATTGACGAAAGTTCCACCGGTTGAGTTCATATCAAAGATCATATAGTGATCATTGACAATCTTTATTTGCGCATGGGAGCGTGAAACGCGCGGGTCTTCCAGAATAATATTATTATCCAACTGCCGACCAATTTTTATCAAGGGCTGGTTAAGAGGAATGACGCGGGTACCTTGCAGGACGAGATAAGCATTTTTAGGGAGGGGTTCCGGTTCATTTGCAGGTGCTGGTATCAGATCGGGAGTCACAGGCCCGGTTTCGTTTCCGGGATGAACCGGAAAATCCTCCTGGTGTGGTTTATTACTATGAAAAGCAGCATCGGGTGAGGAAGCCTCAATAGGAGATTCATGTTCAACCGGCGAGGGTAGGACGGGAGGTGCAGAGGCAAGCGCAGGAGTAAACCCGTCATCGGCGGGCAGTGGTGCAGGTATCGCGTGCTCTTCTCCAAATGACTCCACGGGTGGTCTACTCTGAGCACTTACAAAGTTGCTGCGTTTTCCTTTCAGGCTTGATTGCAGAAGCAGGTCGAAATATTTATTTACCTCTCCGGCATAAGCAGGGAATGGCTCAAGGGTGATGTCCCAAATCTCAATATTGCGCCTCCAAAACTGCGAAAGGCCGCCCCCGGTCACACCATAAAACTCCATTAAATGTTGTTTGATCTGCTGTGTTTGATTGGGTACTTTTTCAGGCAACCGACGTATGGAAAGATCAACAAAAAAATCGCTCAAAGCTTTACCCAAATCATACGCTCGTAAATCCCTGGCAAGGGAGTTTTTCCAGGCGCCTTGCAGGTATTTGGATAAAGCCCAAAGTGCCACTTGATCCAGGTTTGACTCATTCCGGGCTTTTTCGAGGGCATCCAGCAGTTCTTGAGCAATCACGAGGAACTCCTTGCATCGAAGCCTTGCAATCTGACCCAGAATCTTAATAAATTGGCATAGTGAAAGAAAAAACCGGGAATATGAAGCAAATTAATTCCGCCGAAAAATCCCAGAACATCTGCTCGATTAACAATAGCCAATCCCATCACTCCTGATTATATGCTCGGTTGTGAAAATTTGTAATAGGCCAGGCGGATTCCATGCCGTGTTTCCCAATCTGTCCGCAGCGAGGTACGCATATTTGCCTTTGACCCAAAGAGAATGACCATTTGGGTTTGATAAGCAGCCGTACCAGAAATCCAGGCATGCAAGCCTTGCTCTGAAACAGGATACAAATCCGATTCCATTGCATGGGTGGCTGGCGGCAGCTTTTCAGGCTGGCGGAACACGTATGGGATATCAGCATAATAGCGCAGCGGTCGTTCCAGCCGTTCAGCTGCCATACGCGCCAGGCGGTGGTCAACATGATCACCAATCGCCAACGGGGCAACCAGTACATCCTGCGATGTGAGTTCAGTCGCCAAGGCGGCAGCAATATCGGCGCCCAAGCCCTGATCGAAGGGATGGATCGGGACAAAAACATCATCGGGATATAAAGGGTCCCCACCCGCAGGGCGACGGTAGATGCAATCGGGCAGGCTGAAACGGGCAACCTCCGCTCCCACGATAGTGGCGGCTGCCAAGTCCTCTTCACGGCGGGTTGCCACCAGATCATGAACATCCGGGATGCCCCAATCGACATGACACTGCAAGGCGACCAGCGAAAGCGGTCCAGCCGGCGCGTCCCCGGCAAAAATCGTCCAGATTTCAGCCTGAAGACCCTGGCGGGTTTGCTCGTAAATCAAGCCGCCGCAGGATAGAACCGCATCATCAAAGTGGGGGGAAAGATAGATCCAGCGCATAATTATATTCAATTTGGGGGGATGGATGAAATTGGCCGGATGCCTTCCGGCCCTACAGGTCCTGTTCGATGATTTCCCTGGCCATTTTTTGAAGCATTTCTGTATCTTCGGCTTTACTGGCCAGCCAATACTGGTCGAGCAAATCAAGCGGGCTCAGGCTGCTGACGGTCTGGTCGGCTGGCAGGCGGATGCGTGACTCGATCTGCGGACGTTTTATGAGGTGAAACTCAAAAGCAGACTGGGCGTACAAACGCAGGGCTGGTTCGTCGATAAGCGAATCCCATTCGCGCGGATAATCCACTGTCAGACGCATAATGGCACTGGTAAACTGCTCAGGGGCAGGTAATATACGTTCGAGGGTGGCGGTTACATCCTCGGGTGACTCAAGCTGGAAGTACCGGTCAATGAACGGGCGAACACCGGTCAATTGACGCCACTCGACCTGTGTGTGCCCTTTTTCGACTTCGGCGATAATAAAGAATTTGTCGTCGCCGGCCTCGCCAAAATCGACACGCTCGATCGAGCCTGGATAGATAACGGGAGGGTGGGCGTTCCCGTTCAAGTCCTGCGGCTTGTGGATATGACCCAACGCCACATAATCCAGGCGTCCATCCCGCACCAGTGAGCCGGGCAGAACCAGGTCAGCTCCCAGCATGACGGTCCTTTCGGAACCGTATTTGGCGCCCTGCACAGAAGCGTGTGCGGTCAGGATGGTTGGAAGAATGGGATCGGCTTTATCGAGCCAACCTTCCACCAGGTCGGTCAGGCGCTGCTCGATGTTTGCAAATACCTCGGTGCCATCGGCTGGGCTAGTGTCAGTGGCTGCCACCAAACCAGAGCGTGCAATCCAGGGGATGGCAACGACCTGGACGGGCAATCCGAGCTCCTGGGAAGAAAGAAATTGGGGTTTGGAAAGCACGGTTATATACGGAACAGCCAGGGTATCGAATTCCTGGATGGCGTTGGCCCGCCCGATGGCCGGGGAAAGGTCATGGTTGCCAACCAGCAACAGGGTACGAATACCGGCCTGCGAGAGGCGGATGATGCGCCGGCCCCATTCCCGTTGAAAAGTGGGCGCCGGAGAACGATCCTTGTAGGCATCCCCGGCAAAGATGACCAGATCAACCTTCTCTGCAATGGCTGTGTCTATGATGGTATCAAGGGATTTAAGGAAATCAAGGACACGCAGCGGCAGGCCAGTTTCAGGGTCGTGGCGGCCATAATTGGCCATGTCGATATGCGCGTCGGCGAAGTGCAGGAGTCTAATAGTCATAAAGTCTGATAGCCTGATAGTAACAAAAGAAGGTCAAATAGCCGGATGAATTTCACAGCTAATAGACTATTTGACTATGCGACTATTTCTCTATGGACTAACCCCCCAGAGCGAAAACATATCCAGGGCCGGCTGGAAACCGGGATGGTAGTAGAGCGCCTTGCGCATGTCGGCATAGGCGGTGTCTGAGTTGCCCAGGGCATATTCAGCCCGGGCTTCCCAGAACCAGCTTTCCTCAAGCGA
>JBEKCT010000132.1:0-9759 GCA_050014715.1 Anaerolineales bacterium
CTCCGCCGGGCATTTCGATTCTATCACTCCGTTTCTTTTGACAAAAACATCGGTTCACTTTTCAACTGATAACGGTTCACTTTTCAGGTTTGAACAGTTCACTTTTCAAGTTTGAATAACACCCGGCTGTCGGCGCTTGACAAGCCTCCAAACCAGCATATAATACTCCCACAAACTTCAAACGCATTGACCGGGACGAGTAAGCGCCGCCCTGCCGACAGAGAGAGCAAGCCATTGCCAGCCAATGGATGAGAGCCTGCTCCGGCCAGACCGCCGAAAACCACCCGCGAGCGTGAACCTGAAAGCGATCAGCCAAGTGCTGCAAGTGATTAAGGAGAACGGACGGCCCCGTTACCGGCCTCAAGA
Source organism: Anaerolineales bacterium (assembly GCA_050014715.1). Taxonomy (GTDB): domain Bacteria; phylum Chloroflexota; class Anaerolineae; order Anaerolineales; family Villigracilaceae; genus UBA877. The sequence continues at coordinate 367 of JBEKCT010000132.1, forward strand.
GATATGTCAATCGAGACCTTAATGGTCCCGGAGACCTGCAGGGTCCGGACATAACCCGGGTGGAACCGCGTGAGCCTACTCTCGCCCCAGGATGGGGTGGGAGTATTTTGTTTTAAACCGGCCGACTGCCGGGATGGATAACGGTCAATGGCCCGGCTGACGAGCTGTATCGTCCACCGGTATTTTATGGAGGTAGAAATGTCTGAACAGAATGAACGTTACGAAGATACGCAACTTTACCGTATCCGGCACTCGGCTGCCCACGTCATGGCGCAGGCCGTGCTGGAATTCTTTCCGGAGACCAAATTCACCATCGGCCCGCCGATCGAGAACGGGTTTTACTATGATTTTGACCTGCCCCAGCCCATCACGCAGGAGGACCTGGAGAAGATCGAGAAACGCATGCGCCAGATCATCGCGGGCGGGCATCCCTTCGTCCGGAAGGTCGTGTCAGCCGACGAAGCCCGGCAGGTCTTCAAGGACCAGCCTTACAAGCTGGAGTTGATCGACGGCCTGGAAAAAGGCGAGCTGGACGAACACGGCAACCCGCTGGACAGCAAACCGGAGATCTCGCTTTACCAGAGCGATAGCTTCACGGACCTGTGCCGCGGGCCGCACGTCGAGACCACCCGGCAGATCAATCCTTCCGCTTTTAAATTGATGTCAATAGCCGGGGCCTACTGGCGCGGCGATGAGCACAACAAGATGCTGACGCGCATCTACGGCACGGCCTGGAAGACGCCCGATGAACTCAAGCAATACCTGAAGATGCTCGAAGAAGCCAAAGCGCGTGACCACCGCAAACTCGGCAAAGAGCTGGAAATCTACATGTATGATGAAGAAGTCGGCCCCGGCCTGCCGCTGTGGCTGCCGCGCGGCGGTGTCATAATCGAGGAACTCGAACGGGTGGCGAAGGAGTTCGAAGAGCAGGCCGGTTATCTGCGGGTGCGAACGCCTCACCTGGCCAAGGAAGATCTGTTCCTGCACTCCGGCCACCTGCCTTATTACGCCGAGAGCATGTACCCACCGATGGAACTGGAGGGCACCAAGTACTACGTCAAGCCGATGAATTGCCCGATGCATCACAAGATCTACGGCTCGAAACCGCGCTCTTACCGCGACCTGCCCATCCGGCTGGCCGAATACGGCACCTGCTATCGCTATGAGAAATCCGGCGAACTGTTCGGACTGATGCGCGTCCGTTCGATGCAGATGAACGACGCCCACATTTACGTGCCCGAGGAATTGTTCGAGCAGGAATTCATGGCAGTGATCGACCTGTACAAGAAATACTTCGACCTGTTCGCCATCGGCAAATATGTCATGCGGCTTTCCCTGCATGGCAAGGAAGGCCTGGGCAAGAAGTTCGTGGATAATGAACGCCTGTGGCTAAAGACCGAAGACATGGTTCGCAATGCCATGCAGAACGGCAACGTCCCATTCGTGGAGGCTGCCAACGAGGCGGCCTTCTACGGCCCCAAGGTAGATGTGCAGATCTGGTCAGCCATCGGTCGCGAGTTCACCCTGGCCACCAACCAAGTGGACTTTGCAGTACCCGAGCGATTTAATTTGAAATTTATGAACAAGGCCGGGGTGGAGGAGACGCCGCTGTGCATCCATCGCGCCCCGCTCTCCACGCACGAGCGGTTCATCGGTTTCCTACTGGAACATTATGCCGGCAATTTCCCGGTCTGGCTCAGCCCCGAGCACGCCCGTGTCATTCCAATCACGGATAACCAGAATGAGTATGCCGAAAAGGTGATGGCGCAACTGCGCGAGCAGGACATGCGTGTCATGGCAGATGTGAGCACCCAGCGTATGAACGCCAAGATCCGCGATGCGCAATTGATGAAAGTGCCCTATATGCTGGTGGTGGGCGAGAACGAAGCCAAGGCCGGGCAGGTGTCCCTGCGCGTGCGAGACGGCAGCCGCGCTGATAATATCCCGGTGGCCGAATTCATTGCACGCGCCAAGGACCGCATCTCCCGCCGGGCGGCCGAACTATAACCATCCCTACAAGGAATCAAAAGCGGAGGTCAAAATTCGCCCTCCGCTTTTTTGTATTGGTAAATCCCAACCAATGGTTCTATTGCCCGGACAAAAGTTCGGATATAAACCAACAGAAAGGGTAAAAATTTCCCCCACCTCTACTCCTTTCCCACGAAAAGGGGCACCTTTTTGTAGATTTGGAGTCCACGGGGGAGGGGTCTTAGTACGTCAAAAATAAGCCGAGCAGGAAAAAACGCCATGCTCAGCCTATTTTTGCCGATTTCTGCAACCAAATCCGAACTCATGTCTGAAGTTCAGAAGAATTTATTGACGATTCGTCCGACTTCATGGTATCATCAGCCCGCTTAAGCCAGCCTTGTGGCTGGTTACTATTATTATTGAGGAGAGAAGTATCAGCGCTAACGAATTCCGTGTCAACGAGTCCATTCGAGTTTCCGAAGTACGGCTGATCGGCGCATCCGGCGAAAACGTGGGGGTGGTTCCCACACGCGAAGCATTGCGGATGGCCCAACAAGCGGAACTTGACCTGGTGGAAGTAGCCCCCAACTCCACCCCGCCCGTCTGCCGGATCATGGACTTCGGCAAGTTCCTGTATGAAAAAGAAAAGAAGGAACGCGAGGCGCGCAAAGCGCAGACCAAAGTAGAGGTCAAGGAAATCCGCCTGCGTCCCAAGACAACCGGCCACCATCGCGATTTCAAGGTTGACGACGCCCGCCGCTGGCTGGACCATAACATAAAAGTCCGCGTGACGATTCGCTTCAGAGGCCGGGAAATCACTTACCCGGAAATCGCACTCGAAGATTTGCGGGAGATCGCCCAAAGCCTGGCAGATGTGGCCATCGTGGAACAGCCGCCTGCGATTGAAGGGCGGGCCATGTCGATGATGCTGGTGCCTGCCAAGGGCGGCAAGAAGAAGACCAAAGAAGATATGGATGGGAGCGCTGAAAAGAAAGAACCAGCGCAGGAGCAAATTCCTGCGAAATCTGAAGAAAAGGAGTAATCGCTGTGCCACGCAAGATGAAAGATGGAAAGTTAAAGCTGAAGACCCATAAGGCCACCGCGAAACGGTTTGGCATTACCGGGTCCGGCAAGATTGTGCGCACCAAGGGCGGCAAGGCCCATTTGCGCCGCAAACGCTCGAACCGCGTGAAGGCCTTGTTTGGTGAAATGGTTGCCGTCCAGGGAAAAAGCTACATCAAGCGCATCCGGCGCCTGGCGCCACATATGAAGCCCTAGCTTCATAAAGTACATATCCGTTTTCGTTGCGGCTCCCGGGTGTATGCAACTGGAGCGCAGGGCCAGTCCCTGCACCGGCGCCCGGAGGTTTGCAGGAGGTAGATAATGTCTCGAGTAAAAGGTGGACCGCAAGGTCATCTGCGTCATAAAAAAGTATTGAAATACACCAAGGGGCAGCGGGGTTCCAAGCACCTGCTGTTCAAGCGCGCCAACGAGGCCATGCTCAAGAGCATGTGGTACTCCTCGCGCGACCGGCGCGTCCGCCGGCGCGACCTGCGCAAACTATGGATCGTGCGCATTAACGCGGCGGCCAGGTTGAACGGCACGACTTACAGCCGCCTGGTAGCTGCCTTGAAGAAGGCCAACATCAACCTTAACCGCAAGATGCTGGCCGATCTGGCCGTGCGTGAACCGCAGGCTTTCACGGCGGTGGTGGCACAGACCAATAAATAACCAAGCTGGAATGACTGAAATTCGGTCGGGGCTCAAGAACCCCGACCGAATTTTTTAATCCGACAATCTACCAAATTGACACGCGAAGGGAATTTCCTATCCCAAAGATAGCAAGAATGAAGTTCACACTGAAGGATGATGATCTTATTATTAGAATCAACAGTCTGGAGACTTCGGACTCCGCCGGGAATTTTGACAGTGGACCAAGAAGGGCACAAAGAAGAGCAAGAATCCGGGGTAAAATATTCTTGTGAACAGCCTGCTGCGCGAAACCGTACTCTCCTCCGGCCAGACCATACAACTAGTGCAAGGCGATATCACTGGCGAGACGACCGACGCCATCGTCAATGCCGCCAATGCACATTTACAGCATGGGGCCGGCGTAGCCGGCGCGATTCTCCGCAAGGGCGGTCCGGTCATCCAGCGGGAATCGGATGCCTGGGTGCAGTCACACGGCCTGGTCAGCCACGGCGTGCCTTCCTGGACCACCGGCGGAAACCTGCCATGCCGAATCGTGATCCACGCGGTCGGCCCGATCTGGGGGGATGGGGACGAAGACGAGAAATTAGCCGTTGCGATTACCGGTTCACTGCGACTGGCTGACGAGTTGGGGCTGGGCTCCATCGTTTTTCCGGCCATCTCAACCGGTATTTTTGGCTTCCCGAAAGAACGCGCGGCGGTTGTGATGTTCGCCTCCATCCGGGAATACCTGGCCAATCCATCCGGTCTTCATCTGGTCCGATTGGTTCTTTACGATACTTCGACGATTACAGCCTTCGAGAAAGCCTGGCATGATCACTTCGACCCAAAACGCTAAACTCAAACTGGCCCGCAGCCTTTTGGGCCGGCCGAAAGAACGGCATGCCGCCGGAGCATTTGTGGCCGAGGGGATACGGCTGGTGGAAGAAGCCCTTACAGCCGGCTGGCCGGTCAGGTTTGTTTTGTATTCTCCGGAATTGAGCGAGCGTGGCAGGGAATTGGTAAAGAAGCTGGAGACACATGGGTGCGAAGTGGAGCAAGTTGCGGAGGCACTTTTGGATGCCATTTCCCGGACTGAGACCAGCCAGGGCCTTCTGGCAGTTCTGGATTATTCGCCGCTGCCCCTGCCCCAACCGTTGAACTTTGCACTCATTGCTGACTCGATCCGTGACCCAGGCAACCTGGGCACGCTCCTACGGACCGCCGCAGCAGCCGGTGTGCAGGCAGTTTTTCTCCCACCGGAGACAACCGAAGCCTTTGCTCCAAAAGTAGTCCGGGCAGGCATGGGAGCGCACTTCCACCTGCCCATCTTCAATTTCAGATGGGATGAACTACGGATTGCAACCAAGGCGCTGAAAGTCTTCCTGGCCGACATGCAAGGAATTCCCTGCTGGCAGACCAATTTCTGCCAGCCGCTGGCGCTCATCATCGGCGGGGAGGCCGAAGGCGCAACAGAAGAGGCGCGCCAGTTGGCAGTGGAAACCGTCAGCATCCCGATGCCGGGCAAAGCCGAGTCGCTCAATGCAGGAGTGGCCGGGGCAGTATTGATGTTTGAAGTGGTGAGACAGAGAAATTTAACGGAATAGAACCTTTTGGAAAAAAATCCCGGCTATCCCTTGTTTCCGGATCCCTTGAATTCTTCCGCCGTGGCGTGACCTGGCTGGCTGATGCCCTCACGCTTGAACACTTTCCAGGGGGTCAGGAACAGGATCTTGAGATCCAGCCAGAAGGACCAATGATCCACATACCATACGTCCAGACGGAATTTTTCTTCCCAATCCAGGGTATTGCGTCCATGGATCTGCGCCCAACCGGTCATACCGGGGAGTACGTCGTGCCGGCGCATCTGTTCTGGCGTATACCGCTTAAGATATTGCATCAGCAAAGGGCGCGGCCCAACCAGGCTCATCTCGCCCCGCAGTACGTTAAAGAGTTGGGGTAAATCATCCAGGCTGGTGGAACGCAGGAACCGGCCGAAAGCAATCAACCGTTCGGCGTCTGGCAGCAGATTCCCATCCGACCCGCTGCGGTTGGTCATGGTACGGAATTTATAGGTGACAAAAGGACGGCCTTTATAACCCGGACGTAGCTGACGAAACAGGATCGGGGTTCCTAGGAAGATCCAGACCAGTAGGGAAAGAATCGCCATCAACGGCAGGATTATTACCAAACCGATCAGGGTCACCAAAAGATCGAATAAGCGTTTTACGAAAGACATGCTTCCCATTCTACCAAAAGTTTGTGGTATATTTTAAGAGGAGGCGCAGCATGAACGAACGAATCCTGATTATTGAAGATGATCCCGCCATCCTGAAAGTATTACAGCGTGGACTGGCCTACGAGGGATATACCGTGGATGTCGCCACCGACGGCCGTACCGGCCTGAACCTGGCACATGATCACCATCCGGATCTGGTCATCCTAGATTGGATGCTGCCCGGCATGGATGGATTGGAGGTCTGCCGCCGCCTGCGCCTGCAAGGAGGTCTTCCGATCCTGATGCTGACTGCCAAGGATACCATCCAGGATCGTGTGCAGGGGTTGGATGCCGGGGCAGATGATTATATCGTCAAGCCATTCAATTTGGACGAACTGACCGCACGCATCCGCGCCCTATTTCGCCGCACCCAGGTTGAACGCAACCAGGTCTACCAGTTTGCCGACCTGACCATGGATTCCGACTCGCGACAGGTGACGCGCGGGAAAAGGTTGGTCCCATTAACCGCCAAGGAATATGAATTGCTCGAGCTTTTTCTGCGCCATCCGCGCCAGGTGCTGACGCGCGAGGTCATCTTTGACCGCGTTTGGGGATATGATTTCGGCGGCGAGAGCAACGTTCTGGAAGTTTATATTCGTTACCTGCGGCAAAAACTCGAATTGGAAAATGAATCGCGTCTGATTCATACCGTACGCAGCGTGGGATATGTCCTGCGCGAGAACCCTTAATGTCCCTGCGTTTACGTCTGACAATCCTATATTCGGCGCTCACCGGGGGCATTCTGCTGATATTTGGGGTGCTAGTCTTTTTTTTGGTCAATGTTCTACTGATAACTCAAATTGATGAAACCATCATCCAGGCTTATACCGGCCTCATGAAAGACCTGCGGGTCAGCAGCAGTGGGGGCATCACCCCGGGTGTCATGACCGAATTGAATCTGACCACGAACATCAGTTATCAAGTTTGGGATCAAAACGGCCGCCTAAGTTTTTCCTCACCCAATCTGGGCGTTTTCGATAAACCACTCGATCAGGTTGGATTTCAACCCAAGACCTCCCTTTACCATGATTCGTATCAAACTTGGGGGCATTTGAGGGTATTGACCGTTCCACTGGAAGCCGGCGGCCGGCCGATCGGTATTCTGCAAATGGCTGCCAGTATGGATGTGGTGGACCTGGCCCGGCGCGCTCTGCTCGAAATCATTATCATCATCGCTGCCACTTCGATGGCCATGGCAGCCACGGCCTCCTGGTTTGCCATTGAACAGGCCCTTTCGCCACTTTCGGCAGTTACAGAAACTGCTCTGCAGATAAGCCGGGCCGACGATCTGTCGCAACGCATCCCTAATCCCAGTTCCAAACAGGATGAGACCGGCCGTTTTATCGACGCTTTCAATGAAACCCTTGAGCGTCTCGAGCACATCTTCATTTCCCAACAGCGTTTCCTGGCAGACGTCAGCCATGAATTGCGCACACCGCTGACCGTCATCAAGGGCAATGTAGATTTGATGCGCCGAATGAAACAGGTGGATGAAGAATCACTTGATACCATTGAGGACGAGGCCGACCGCCTGACCCGCCTGGTCGGGAATCTCCTGCTCGAAGCACAAGCGGAATCCGGGAAATTACCACTTTATTTTTCCCCGGTCGAACTGGATACGCTTTTGCTGGATGTATTCAAAGAAATGCGCGTGCTCGCCCGTGACCGGGTAAATATCAGATTGACGGAGATTGATCAGATCATGGTCAACGGCGACCGTGACCGGTTGAAGCAGGTGCTTATCAACCTAATTTCGAACGCCATCAAATACACACCCAAGGGCGGAGAAGTGTTTCTCAGCCTGGGGAAAATGGGGGATAATGCCCGTCTGATCGTCCGTGATACCGGGCAGGGAATTGCCGCCGAAGATTTGCCTCACATCTTTGAGCGTTTCTTCCGGGCGGAAAAAAGCCGCACCCGTTCCAAAACCAGCGGGTTTGGATTAGGGCTTTCCATCGCCTATTGGATTGTCGATCATCATGGCGGGCACATAGAAGTCAACTCGGCTGAAAACAAAGGCACCACCTTCTGCATTTATTTGCCGATCCTCAAGCCAAAAGAAACAGCTCTTATGGGTTAATCCCCAGCCGGACGCGTGCCTGGCGGCATATGCTTTTCACGCCGATGCCCATCCATTCCTGCAGGTGCGGGCTTTGTGCCGCGCTGCTGGATGCGTCACTATAAATTTCGCTGCCCCAATAGGAATAGTGCTGTGTCTCGAGCTGCCAGCTGGATTCCGGTCGCCCGATTACGCCGATCCCGCCATTGTATCCGGCCAGGGCCAGGCGGGCATCTCCATTGGCAGCTTCCAGGGAACGCTTCAGGTAAGCCAGACCACGCGCCGCATTGGTATCGGGGTTGTAGGGATCGTCACTGGCGATAAAGTGCCCCGGCATCACCTGAAACAAACCCATTGCTCCGGCCGGTGAAAGGGCGCGTGGATCACCGCACGACTCAATCTGCATCACCGTGGCGACCAGGTTTGGGTCGAGACCGGCTGCCGAAGCCCAGCCCTGGATAGCTCCGCCCCAATATTGTATCTCGGGCGAAAACACCGGGGAAATCGATCCAACATAGCCCGGATTGAGTCTGGAGAGGTTTGCCTGCCCTCCCGGTGCAGCTTGTGAAAAACCAATCGCACTTTGCCCTGAGGCCGCGGCAAGCGTGGAGGTTGTTCCGGAACCAAACCAGATGAATGTCAGTACCAGCCCGATACAAATTACCACCAGCGGCGGGATAATGAATCCAGACAAACAACCGCCTTGCGAAGAAAAGGCGGTTGTCTGGTCATAAGCCGGGATATTTTGTCTGGAAGGCATGGCTCCGGAAAATCCCTAAGAATTCCGAGGGCTGTCCACGTATTCGGCCTCGCGAGCCGGCTTGGCGCTTAACGCCAGGTTATGGTAGGTCGGTTCCTGGCGGGCATACGCCGATTCCGGGCGGGCAACCTTCGAGGCAGGGCGGAAGGCATTTGCGACGGGCGGCCGAACATGCGCAGTCAATGAACTCGCCGGTTGGAGTACCGGGCGCGGGCTCCGCTGGGAATTATGCGAATCAGTCTGGGTAAAGAGCCGATTTCCGGCCACCGAGAAAGTACCGATGATCAGGACACGGATCAGCCAGACCATGATCGCAACAAAGACCGGGACCACTTTGATGAGGGTTGTATTGCTCATTACCACACCTCCAGCCAGGCTGGTATGATGGACAATCGCAACGGACACACCCCACCAGGTCAGCGTGGCGTTCATGGCGGCAGCCAGGAGCCATGCACCGAACAGATACCAGACTTCGGCAGGTTCATCGCGACCCTGTTCCGGTGTGAACAGGCGGGCTAGACCGGCAAAATCGATGCCGCAGAAAGCCAGCGCCAGGATGGTGGCCCAGGGAATCCCGGCAAATGTCAGGCTTCCAAGCACATCCGCCAGGGCGAATTGTGTGGTGCTGTAATTGAAGAT
>JBEKCT010000133.1:0-9757 GCA_050014715.1 Anaerolineales bacterium
CGATCAGATCTGGTATTGTGACCATCAATAGCAATGAGGTATTGGCCGAACCAGAGATCCCCGACGCAGTAAAACCTGTGCTAAAAAGTCTGGGTTGGGGACACTAGGATGATAAACTCAGGTTCCAGGTGCCTGCACTGCCCACTTACCAACCTTGCTGGTTCTCAGACTGCTCCAAACATTGCCAAAAGAAAGCTGCCGCCAGCAGAGATAGGAAGCGGTTGGCCAGACATACAAAGAGTATCAATGGCATTATGTCTACTATAATTGGGAAAATTATTTCAATGACATCACGGGGTAGCCGTGCCCGACATGTAGAACAGGAACCGCAATAGGCCGTCCGTGGGTAATTTCGCCATGCAGAAAAAGATGAACGTGAACACCACCGTAGTCAGCAGCGGCTGGTTGATGCACCACAGCAGGTCCAGAATGTTCTCCTTGTACACCGAGACGAAGTCCCACCAGAAGAACCGCATCACCAGGCCGCGCGCCCGCCTCAGCTCGCCCAGCCGCAGATCCAGCAAATTGCGTTTGGGATCGATGATGATGGACCAAGTTCGTTTTGGAGAGCCAAAATTTTATCAGGTGTTGGGTTCATTTTATTATCGGAGAACACCCGTTAATTTCAATTGCTCCAGTATCGGGCTACAGGTGTGCTTTTCAAGTCGTTGAAATCTTAATTCTTGGCTCATTTTTGATTTAAAATGGCAATAAAGCCTTTTTTCGTTCGTTTTTTGGGCCGCGGTTTCTCCGGGCTTTGCTTTACCCGGGCTGGCATGCCATAAAAAACGTCTTTTCTTGTCAGAAAAGTACAACAAATTGACGATACCTATCGATAAATAACCTTTTCCCGCCTCCAGCCCTTTTCCGCTCCCCCTGTTTCGCTGCATCGTTCATCGTTTTGACATTTCCCTCGCGCTCCTCGGCCGCGTACACCGCTGGAGCGTCTACCCGATTTGGATATCTTTCGCCCACGCGTGCTCGGCCTGGTACCAATCCACCAGCCTCCCAACCCCTTCTTCCAGTCCCACCTGCGGCTGCCAGCCCAGCATTTCCTGCGCCTTGCGCACGTCCGCCTGGTTGGTCAGCATGTCCGCCTGGTTGGGCGGGTGCCGCTCGATCCTCGCCTTCCGGCCGATGTGCCGCTCGAGCATGCCGATCAAGCCGTTCATCGTGATCACCTCATGCCCGCCCAGGTTGAAGATCTCGTACCCAAGCGGCTGCAGCGCCGCGATCGTACCGCTCGCGATATCGTCCACGAAGGTAAAACCGCGCGACTGCTCCCCGTCGCCGTACAGTTGCACCGGCTCGTTTTCGCTGATCCATTTCGTGAACCGGACCATGCTCATATCCGGGCGACCCGCCGGGCCGTAGACCGTAAAATAACGCAGCACGCTCACATCCAGGTGGTACAGCGCGTGATAGCTGTGGCTGAGCGCCTCGGCTGCCTTCTTGCTGGCCGCGTATGGCTGCAGCGGGTGGTCGCTGTCGGCGGTCTCCGGCGTGGGGTGCAGCGCATTGGCCCCATAGATGCTGGATGTGGATGCCAGGATGAACTTGCGGATGCCCGTTTGCCGGCACAGTTCGAGCAGGTTCAGCGTCCCGCTTACGTTCGTATCCACAAATGCCCACGGATTCTCCAAGCTCGCCCGCACCCCGGCCCTGGCTGCCAGGTTGATAACCGCATCATATTTTTGATCGAGGATTTTTGATCGAGGATCAAGGATTGCGCGGTCAGAGATGTCAGCCTTGACGAAAGCAAACCCGGCTAGCGCCTGCAGTTTGCGCAGGCGGTATTCCTTCATGCGCACATCGTAGGCGTCGTTCAGGTTGTCCACGCCGGTAACGGCATGTCCCTGCTCGATCAGCATTTCACTGACCCGGCTTCCGATAAACCCGGCCGCGCCGGTAACGAGATAATTAGAAATAGGGGTCATATAAAAAAGATTTCACGACGAAGGGCACAATCCAGCATGACAGGTTCCTGCGGAACTGCAGCGTGGGACAACTCGAATACGCGGGGCAAACATTTTGATCTTGCGGAGTTCGAGCTGTTCAGCCGGCATTTTTTCCTTATGGGGTTTGATGTGCAGGACATACCAATATGGTGTCATCTTTCACCAAACATCCACAGCGAGTGCACCCAAGCACCGGATTCGCTGCCTGAATTCTTTCGAGAAAAGTAATCATTAAATCAGATTCTCAGCTCGAATTACGAGACATGCAGAGCCAATTCTGTTTCCCGGCGAATCCGCTCATCGATGAGTTCCCACTTTGCGCCAGGATTTTCCCATACATAATGCCAGAACGCGCCCCTCGTTTGCCATTTTATAAACCTTGGCCTCGCTCAGGCGCAAATATTCTGCTACATCATGCACTGTCATGATGCCAACATCCCCCTCGATCTAAAATCCTTTTTTGCTCATGGGCTCTCCTACAATCCGCCAGATGACAGGAGAAAAAAATATGGGTAATCTTATGAAAACATGCGCATAATTAGATTATTGGTACGCTGATTATACACAAATTCCCATCGAATAGTAACAACGAATGCCAACCAAGATTAATATTATCAGATTAATATTATCCCTTGACAAAATTAGAACTATTGTGCTAGAATCCACTTCACAATAGGTCCCCTCGTGGATCGCCTTACACCCTATCCGTAAAACCGGTAACACTCCGGTCCATGCACGTCGCTAGCATTCCTCGATACCCGGTCAGTCCCCACAGAGACCGACGCGGGTGAATGGCTGGCGCGTTTTTTTAATCCCCCCACCCCAGCCAACAAAATAGCGTCCAAGGCAGCAAGTCTCCTTTGGGCACTCAGCGAACGATCTCCGCTCTGACTCGTTCGCTACTTACAAGTAATCAGACAGAAACCCGTATCCGCGGGAAATTTGCGCCGGTGTCCGGAGCGAGAGCCTGGGACACTGACACCTGGCGATGCAACGCGTCCCAATTGCGCCGGTCTCCGGCGAACGGCTTAACGATGAGAAACGAAAAATAGGATTAAAGTAGGATTTTTTTATGGCTTCCATTGCACACCAGGTCCATCGCTGCCTGGAACAGGTCACACTGGACGAAGACGAAATCGAGCACCGGAAAACGGAGCTTGGCGGACGCTCGCTCAAGCAGACCCTGCGTCCAGGCGGCGATCCGACCAAACCGCTACCCAGGATCATCGGCAAGGGCACCCACAAAACTTATTTCCGCACCGGGCGGACCTTCTTCAAGCAGGCCAAGGAACTGACCAGCGAGAAGCAGCTCGGCCGGCTGCTGACGCGTGAAATCATTCTGAACACCTTCGACTACCACTACAGTAGCTGTGCACCTGGCACGGCCTACCGCATCCAAGCAGCCATCAAGAAGGTCCATGCCGGGGCGCTGAAGTTGGGCTGGGTGCAGGGGAAATGCCCGATCAAGAACGACCTGCGCGAACGCGACGAGAACCATGTCCGCACCCACCGCTATGGATACCATCCTGCCGATGCGGAAAAGATCGTCGCTTATCTTTCGGAAAACCGCTCTCCGTATGCCATGCCGGCCGAGATCGCCCTGCGCTGTGGACTGCGGGAGAACGAGATCGCCGGCCTGAAAGGCGGGCACGTGGACCGGGAGCGCCGGCTGCTGTGCTTCAAAGGCAAGGGTGGTCGCTACCGTGAGGTGCCGGTTTCGCCTGTGTTGATCGGCCGGCTCGGGGAAACCCAAGGCTATTACTTCACGCCCAAGGAATCCTGGTGCGCCAGCTTTCGCACCGCGGTGCAAAAGGCCACCAAGACTCTCGGTATCGATGGCTCGGGCGTGCACCGGCTGCGGGCGACGTTTGCCCAGCTGGAGTATGTCCGTCTCCGCCTGGATGGGACAGCGGACGAGACAGCCCGTCTTGCCGTCTCGAAACTGCTCGGGCACAACCGCCTGGACGTGACCTATGCCTATATCCCGCGTGATTTCGAATGGCAAGACCTTGCGCAGTATGTCTCCCCAGCCAATATGGTAGCCAGAAAGCTGTAAGCCTGTGAACGCATCCCATTCCCACATCCGCCTGACCCATTCCGTGATCGTTAAAGCCCCCGGCCTGCTGCCCATGCACTATCTGCCGGCAGAGCTGGCCGGTGACCTGGCAATACTGCGGGACCGGGCGGCCGCGGTCCTGCTGTTCCTGAGCGGGGCACATGCCGGTGCATTCACGTCCTTGCCCATCCTGGCCGTGGATATCCCAGGACGGGCCATCCGCCAGTGGCCGGAGTTGGGCGTACGAACCAAGTTCGGTAAGCGCGCCACCACCTACCTGCTGGAGATCCTGGAACTGCTGAAAGTCGTCGCGGAATGGGACGCACTCGTGCGGGAAAAGCTGCCGGCGACGGCTCCCTGGTATGCCCCCATCGCAAGCTCGTGGGGCGAGCAGGAATTCTCGGGCCAGGCACCCGGCAGGAACCGCGGCGAGGCACTCTACAAGCGGCTGAAGATCCTGTTCTCCCAGGCCAGCCTTCCGTTCAAAGGCCCCCACCGCTTCCGCCACGGGCACGCCGTCTACGGCCTGCTGCACGCCAGGGACATGGCTGACTACAAGGCGGTCTCCTCCAACCTGATGCACGCCGATATCACCATCACGGACGAGATCTACGCGCCTCTGCTGGCCAGAGCAGTCAAGGAACGGATTGCCGTCTGGGGAAGAATCCCACAGCAGGACCCAATCCCCGGCTCGAACTGCTTTTGCAAAGTTTTCAGAAGTCTGAGTTGAAAGCCGCCCGCCTGCTTTGTGCGGGACTGCTTTCCAAGTAATCACTCATTCATAAAAAGGAGAAAACCATGGACAAAGTACAGGAACTTCATCTCGAATTGCTCAAGACCGTTAAATTCAAAAACGTCAGCGGTGAAAAGATTGTTGCCGATCTGCTTGCTCACCAGGAGCTCTGGCAGGCCGTCTATGTCGAGTACAAGTGGCATATTGATCTGGATGAGGCCCCCAGCCATTTTTGGGATCCATGGCATATCTCCATCTTCACGATCCCCGGCAAGGAAGATGAACTTCGTTCCCTGGCGAAAACCTGGGATCCTAGCGAAGCCCGCTTCACTTGTGAGGATGATTGCTGGTTGCCAATGGATGAGATGCCGTTTTTCACCACCGACGATGAAATCTTGAATAACAAGAAACTGTATCTCCGCCTCTGGTGGGACGATGTGATCTATCCGGTTCCGGACGCTCATCCGGTATTCCCATCTGCTTCTAAATAGAAAAAACAGAAATGAGCCTGATCCTTGCCTACGATCCAGGCTTCGGGAACACCAAAGTCGCCTCTGACCAGGGAGTGCACATCCTGCGACTGACGGTCGCCCGCCCGCATGAGATCGGCATGGCTGCCAAGGACCTGGTGACCCAGGCTCGCTCGCAGACCGGGACCCTGTCCAGCGGCCTGTCCTTCGTGGCCGGCGCGGGCGCCTGAGCCTGTAGCGAGCCGCTCTCAACTCTGGATTTTAACGACTTGACCAGCCCGCAGCCCCGTTGTCCAGCAGCATCAGCAGGATGGCCTTGTCGCGCTTGCCGTTCGGGCGCACCATGGTGAACATGCGCCGATCATGCGTGTCGGCTTCAGCGCAGGCGTCGCAGGCCTTGACCGACAGCTCGATCTCCTGCCGCCGGAAAGGTTCCACCGGCGCATCCTCCGCCACGCGCGGTCGGGGGCCTTCTTCATCGGGTTGGCCATCTCGAATTCGATGCCCGCCCAGGTGAAGAAGGCCGATAGGCTGACGTAGAAGTTGTAGATCGTCTTTTCCGAAAGCTTTCGTTCTTCCTTGCCGGCAATGCGGCACAGCACGTATTCGCTACGCAGGTAGTTCAGGAATTCAAGCAGGTTGGCAGAGCTGATCTTGCCAATGCCCTGGTCCCCCATGTGCTCCAGCCAGAGCTTCAGATCCCGTTCGTAGTTGAAAACCGTGGATGACGACAGCCCTTCGGCTAATTTGTACTGCAGGAAGCCATTTAAGGCACTTGAGAAATTCAAGACTTGAGGTCGGTGGTGCATGAAAAAGTCTCCTTGGTTGGAGACTCCTTGAATCGAAAACCGCAAGACTGGACGATTTTCGGTAGCCTTGCGGTCTAAGATTGCCCTAAAGTTGCGGGGGCTGGACTCGAACCAGCGACCTCCAGGTTATGAGCCTGACGAGCTGCCACTGCTCTACCCCGCGTCATCAGTGCCATTAGGCACTTCAAGCGAGCGGGTATTGTACCCCACCCAGTGGGAGGCGTCAAGGATTGAGAAAAATCTCCTGGCTGTAAAGATACATCAACCCGCCAATCTGGTCATCATTCTGTCGGACACTTAATAAAGCCCAGATTGGTTTGGAAATAGTATAGTGAATAACTGCACTAAAGGGAACACCATCATCATTGGGAATATTCGAAATCCCAACCAATTGTGTCCCGATTATGCTACCATCCCGACTTACCAGTTCCAACGTAAGAGGCAGGTGGTTAAATGGGCGCATCTTCCCGGAAACTGTTAGAACTCCTCCGGAGAGGCGCTGTCCCGCAACAGGCTGGACAATGACACAGCGTTCCCGCAGGTCGCCTGGTTGATTAATGATTGACGTACCTTCGGATAGCAAAAGGAGATGAACCGAATTTACAGCATTAATTCGGTCATAATTATCCTGGGTGGTCAAGGTCAGCCGCCCCATTTCTCCGATGGTATTAATAGTGAATGACATTCCTAATGAGAAACTGGCCCATTTGTACGGTGTATATAACTGTAAAAGCTTTGAGGCCAGGAGATGGCCGTCCTCACCATACAGATCCAGGCTTCCCAAGCCATTATGACCGGGAACGGCATATCCGTAGACTTTGAAAGGAGATACAATTTTTGAAAGCGGGCCTGGCCCAAGGAACTGGATCATGCCGGAATCCGCGGAAGGCGTTGGAATGGGAGTCACTCCCAAGGTCGGAGGTAGATTCAAAGTGGGGATGGGTGGCAATGTCTCGGTAGGCATCGCTTCGGATATCGATTCTGATGTCGGACTCGCCTCTGCTGGTGTCGGTGAGGCCAATTCAACGGTTGGCGAAATAATAGTTGGTGTGAGGGTTGGCAGCACGGTTGGAAGAGAGGTTTCTGATAAATGCGCCGAGGTCGGCAACTGGGTCGATGCCGCTGAAGTGCAGGCCGCCAAGAAAAAGAAAATACAAAGGGTAAAATAAAATCGCCGGAACATATTAAGATTATAACCGAGCAAATGGAAACGTCCCCTTGGGGAGAATTTCGCATTATTTACAAGTTGTAAATCTCGCCAAATTTCTTCCTCAAGTAGCGTATATAAGCCGCTGGGTCGATCTTGGATCCGGTGACTTTTAACATCAGTTCCTGAGGTTCGAACTTGGCTCCATGCCGATGAACATTCTCGCGCAACCAGCCCAGCAGGATTTCAAATTTTCCATGACGAATATGTTCATCCAGATCGGGAATCTCTTGACTGATTTTCTCCCAGAGTTGGGCAGAGATCAGGTTGCCAAGCGAGTAGGTTGAAAAATAACCGATCATACCTCCAGACCAATGAATATCTTGTAATACGCCCATGGCATCGTCCGGTGGGGTAATTCCCAAATATTCTTGCATTTTTGCGTTCCAGACCGATGGCAGGTCTTTGACAGACACTTTTCCTTCCAGTAGCGCTAATTCCATGTCCAGCCTCAGCATGATATGCAGATTGTACGTGGCCTCATCAGCCTCAACCCGAATATAGCTCGGTTTTACCTTATTGATACCTTTATAGAACCTGTTCAATGGTATCGCTGAAAACTGTGGAAAAACTTCCTGCAGTCGTGGATAGAAATATTCCCAGAATGGCAGAGATCGGCCGACCAGGTTTTCCCACATGCGGCTCTGCGATTCATGGACACCCAGTGACGCACCCCTCTCCAGGCCAGTGCGTTCCAATTGTGGAGCCACTCCTTGACCATAAAGAGCGTGACCGCATTCGTGCATTGTGCCAAATAGCATTGGGCTTAGGAAATCCGGATCAACCCGCGTTGTTATCCGCACATCGTTGAGGCCAAATTCCGTGGTAAAAGGATGAGCAGCCTTATCCTGCCGGCCACGCTTCCAATCGTAGCCAAATTTGGTGATCACCTCCTCCCCAAATTTCCACTGTTTGCCTTGATCAAAATGTTGGTGCAGAAATGAATCGTCCACATGTGGTTTCGAAGCAATCGCTTTGATAAGTTCCACCAGTTTTGGGCGCAATCCTTCGAAAATAATCTTCACATCCTCAGTTTTCATGCCCGGCTCGAAATCATCCAGGAGAGCGTCGTAAGGATGGTCATAATTCGGGAAATAGGAAGTATACTCCAGCCGTAGATCAACGATCTTCTCCAGATGCGGTCGGAAAATTGTGAAGTCCGATTTCTGGCGGGCCTCCATCCAGGCCTGCTGAGCTAATGTGGTTACCTGTGTAAATTCAACAATATGACTGGATGGAACATGCGTGGCCTTATCGAAGTCTCGTGCTGTCACTTTAACCAATCGGGCATCATCCGAATCAGGATCGAGAGTGGCCGCATAGGGTTTGAGCTTTTCCAGCAAATTACCCAGCTCGACTGAAGTGCCACGTTCATGCGCAAGACGACCAACCAATGCCATTTGGTTACCGCGCGCTTCCGCCCCTCCAGATGGCATATAGGTCTGCTGATCCCATCCAAGCAAGGCCGAGATATAGTTAAGATCCGCGATTTCTGCGAGCAGGGTTTTCAGTTGTTGGATTTTTTGTTCCATGGCACTCTCCTGGGTCCAGCTTCAAGAATCATTACCATTCTACCGCCATTCTTCTTTAAGGGTCGAAAATCATTAGGGAATCCCTTCACTCCTGCCCTTCTCAGTATAGATCAATTACTTGATCAATTGATTCGCCTGCAGATTTGTGAGATCCAGAAACCGGTTTACCATAACTTCGTTCGCTACATTTGGAACAGCCGCATAACCATGGCTATGAAATTCTCCCAGGTGAGCTCCCATCCGCTGATAGAATCGACAAGCTGGTACATAGTTCTTTTGGGTCTCCATCTTCATCGGCGTCCAACCGCGTTCACGCGACCATTCGACTGCTTACCGGACTAGCGGTATCCCCACCCCGCGGAATTCCGGGCAGACGCGAGTATCCCAAAGGACAGCCAGCTCACGCCGCGCTTCGAGCGTGAATTCTCCGGTGGTATCGCGGGCTACAATCGCCGCACCAATCATGGTGTTACCATGCATCGCCAGGAAGAATCCCCAGATTCACACATCACACTTTTTCGTTATGTCACCAGGCAGTTCACCAGGAGCAACCTAATCCATCAAACAAGGCCTCTCAACCAAAACCTCATGCAGGAGCATCCCGCCGAGGCCTTGGTCAATTAATTCGACCTGCAAAATGGATTTTACTTCCACCCGTTGAGGAACTAGTTCATACTGAGACAATCGATCCAGGGGTATTTCCTCGATGGCTATTTTCACACCCCCATTATCAAAAGCATCCGAAGCTAAAAGCTTCGGATGCTGAATATATTCTATTCGTATCGCAGTGCGTCCACCGGCTCCAGGCCGGCTGCCCGGTTGGCCGGGTAAATTCCGAAGAATAATCCTACCGCAGCCGAAAAAAGAGTCGCCAGCAGGATCGAGCTGAGGTTGACGGTCGGGTTGAATGCATTGCCGGTGGCGGCGGCGATGCGCCCGATCAATAATGCCAGTCCCCAACCTAAACCAATCCCGATCACACCGCCAAACAA
>JBEKCT010000134.1:0-9740 GCA_050014715.1 Anaerolineales bacterium
ATGGAGATCATGATGCCATCCAGGTTGATCTTATTGCACACGATCTGCCCGAACTGGCTTGAAAAATGGAACGCTTCCAGGTTGCCGGAGCTATTGGCCAACTGGGTGTTGCCGAAAACCAGCATGGTCACCGTTTCACCGGGCAGGGAATCGGGCAAATTGGCGAGCACTTTGAAGACAGCCACGCCCCACTGGTCCTTATCAATTTCGAGCGGAGAAGCGGACAGGTTTTGCAACACGCCGATATCCACCACATCGCCGCGCTGGGTGAAACGCTCGGAGGTGGATGGATTGAGATCCGCCTGGAGGACGTTATTCCCGTAACAGACCTTATTGGAGCCAATTTGCTGGCAGGAACTTCCGGAGGCCTTTACCGCCTGCTGAATGAGCGCCTGACAGTTTTTATCACTGGCGGCGAGGGCCGTGGCCGCCAGATCGGCCTGTGAGTTGCGGTACAGGTAGTCGACGCGAGCGACAACGATGCCCACCATGCCAACGCAAACCAGAGCAACGAAGACGATCGCCGCGACCAGCAGGTACCGGGCTGGTTTTTTCTTCTTCTGCGGTTCTTGGGGGGTGCCCCCGCCGGAGCCGGGTGGGGTGCGGAGCGGAGCTGGCCCGGGCAGGGGTGGATTGGCATCTGACAAGACCTGTGTGGCAAGCACGGCCGGGGAGGTGAGCTCGGCCAATTGTTGCCTGGCCCAGGGGTGGTCCGGACGCAGCGCGAGGATGGTCTTGAGGCAGAAGGCCTTCTCTTCCTGGTTTGTGGCGACGTGAAACAGCAGTTCCCAGGCCAGCAGGTTGTTCTGGTCGGCCATCAGCACTTCACGCAAGAGCAAGCGCGCATCATCCTGCTTTCCGGACTTGATGAACCCGGCAGCCTGGCTAAGTTTGTCCTCGGCAGGATGATCCGTACTATCCATGCATACTCCCAGAAGATCCAGAGCCTGAGTGAATCCAGGGTCTCAGGGCTTGGCAGCCATTTCCTGATAGATCAAAAAGATTTGCAACCGGCCCAGGTAGACCTGGGCGCCGTTTTCGAGCAGGTAGGGTTGATCGGGAATCAGTCGTTTCCTGTTCATCCAGGTTCCGTTGGAGGAACCCAGGTCGAGGATCTCGTAGCCGTGATCGGTCCGGCGGATCAGGGCGTGCCGGCGCGAAACGCCGTTCTCATAACCGCCGAAGGGTTTGAGGTCAACGAATGCGTCCTGTGACTCTTCGGAAACGTGGCGGCCGAGCATGAATTCGCCCTCTGTACGGATCTCGACCGGTGCAGCAAAATCCTTGACGTAGATGGCGATGCCTTCTTCGGGGGGCGAGAAAGTCTTTTCCAACGCCTCCTCGCCTGCCTGAGGCTGGACAGTTGCTCCCTCTTCCTTGCTATTCACACGCCGGGTAGTGGTTGGGCTGATCTGGCTGTATTCGAGAGGCGACCCACAATAGGCACACACCGTTGCGGTGGGTTCATTATTATATCTGCAGACGGGGCAGAATTTGCCGGGAATAGAATCCATTCGTTACTCCATTAATCGCTAACCACGAGGACACTCAAGAAACGGCAACAGCACATAAGTTTATGAACATGCTCTTTCGAACATGGATCAAGCCCTGCAAAACCATTTGTAGCACGATTTCCAGGCTCGATCAGCGTCAAAGAGGGCGTAATAAATCTGGCCAGCAGGTTTTACAACTTAAACTAATCTCATCAAACCAGTTATGCGTTATTACGAGAAACAAAAAATTCTAGCAGACAAAGGAAACCTACCAATAAACATCATTCTACACTCGATTAAGGAGACATGCAATATTTTTCACTTAACAATGAAGAAAGGCTGATCTCAAGACAAGCTCTTCTCCAAAGTGGTTTTCCTTCGTTTTCTGTCCCCTTCGTGTTACTTTCTAACCTTCTTGGTAAAAAAGTCACTTCCGTGATAAGAAACGCCTGCCTGCCTTTCCGGGGATTGAAACCTGCCGTTCTAATTTCAAGCTCTTCTCTAAAAGAATACCTTCGTGTTCTTTTCCCTTCGTGTTACCTGGTGTCTGCCTGTCCCGCGGCGCGCTTGCGCGGGATCATGTTTAAACAATGTCCTGCTAGTTAAAGAATGCCTCTGCCGAATAAAACTCCCTTAAAAAGCTCGAAGGGTGCGTGGCCAGCCGGCGCGGCGTAATAAAGCCGGCCCCAGCTGCCAGTTGCTGGAAGCGCTTAAAGGAGCATGGATACGGAACCCACACATTCCCTGCATCCACGTTGTACTCAACCACCAACAGCCGGCCGCCCGGCTTTAGCAGTGTGCTGACATGCCGCAGCAAGCTCAGCTTATCCTTATGGAAATGCAGCGAGTTGGCCATCAGCAGCCCATCCAGTTCAGGCAGATCCAGCGGGCGGGTGAAATCCGCCGGCAGCAGGTGCAGGCCGTCGTCATTCCCAAAGCGTACGCGCCAGGCCCGTTCCAGCTCACCCAGCCGGAGCCGGTCGCGGTCGACAGCGTAGAGAATGGCCTGCCGGCCGACCAGTTCGCGCAATGCCAGGGTGAAAGCGCCCGAACCGGCTCCCAGGTCTGCCCATCTTCCGCCGGGCGCCAGCAGCGCCGGACGAAGAAGGTCCACGTGATCGGTATGGTCCATAAGTAACCTTGATGGTATCACAATGGTGCGTATAATGCCCCAATAGGTAGATATTATCGATAATCTTTAACTCTCGGAGATCAAAGGAGTTATTCTGCCATGGCAGCGAAACGATTAAAAGGTCTGCGTATTATGGTGATGGCGCTGCTGGCCCTGCTGGGCTTGCAATACGAGTTCGGCATGGCCGTGAACATAGCCAACCCGCCCAGCCTGCCTCCATCCGGTCTCTCTTTGAGCGGTGTTTCAAACGCGCTCAACCGGGTCGGCGCCGTGGCCGTGATCCATGCCAGCCTGGGAAGCGGGCTGGTTTTCATTTCCATCATCAGTCTTATTCTCTCGCTACGCTCCGGCGTGCGCAGCGTGCAGGTTTTTGGCAGCCTGGCTTTCCTGGCCATTCTGCTGGCCGCCATCACCGGGCTGCTCTACACCATGTCCGGTTTTCAAAACAACGGCGACACGCACGGGATGGCCACCAACTTCCTGCTGTCGTTCAGTTTCTACTTCCTGGAGCTGTACTTCCTGAAGCCCGCCCCAAAAACATAGTTCAGCATTCTTATGAAAATACCAGAACCTGGATTGTTTTTTCACAGATAAACGCGGATGAATGCTGATTCCTGGATAAAACTCTGATAAACTACTCTCGAATATTTTTTTCTGCCTTCATCTGTGTTAAAAAGAGTTGCATCTGCACTGCCAGATAATAATTGGAGAATTGCATGGACAAACCCGGAGAGGGTAGATCGACCAGTTTCCTGCAAAGCTTGCGCGGCCTGCCCGCCAACGTGTGGGTGGTGACGGCCACCTCCTTCCTGACGGACGTCTCCTCGGAGATGATCTTCAACCTGGTGCCGCTGTTCCTGGCCAACGTGCTGAATGCCGGCACGGCCGTGATCGGCCTGATCGACGGGCTGGCCGAAACCACCGCCAGCATCATGAAGATCTATGCCGGCGGCCTTTCGGACAGGCTCGGGCAGCGCAAATGGCTGACCGTACTTGGCTATGGCATCTCCACCGTTTCGAAGCCGTTCCTGTACATCGCCAATACCTGGGGCTGGGTACTGGGCGTGCGCGTGGCCGACCGCTTCGGCAAGGGCGTGCGGACCTCGCCGCGCGATGCCCTGGTGGCAGACAGCATCAATGATAAACAGCGCGGCCTGGCCTTCGGCATGCACCGGGCCGGAGATACGGCCGGGGCCTTCTTTGGGGTTTTGATTGCAGCAGTGATCGTTTGGCTGACCGAGCGCGGCGCGGCCGACCTGACCCGGCATACTTTCCAGATCCTGGTACTGGTCAGCATCGTACCGGCAGTGCTGGCGGTGGTGGTGCTGGCTGTGTGGGCCAGGGAGACCGGCATCCGCAGCCAATCCAAAACGCCGGTCCTGAGCATGCAAGGCATGAATGCCCGCTTCAAGTTGTTCATGCTGGTGCTGGTCCTGTTCACCCTGGGCAACTCCTCGGATGCCTTCATCATCCTGCTCGGTCAGAACCGGGGCCTGGACGTCCTGCAGATCCTGCTGATGCTGCTGACCTTCAACCTGATCTATTCGGTCCTGTCCGGGCCGCTGGGGGCGCTCTCCGACAAGATCGGCCGGCGCCGGCTGATCATCGGAGGCTGGATCGCCTATGGTTTGGTGTATCTCGGCTTTGCCCTATCCAGGACCGGCTGGCAGATCTGGTTCTTCTATGCCTTGTATGGCATCTATTACGCCGCCACGGAGGGCTCCTCCAAAAGCTTTATCGCCGACCTGGTGCCAGTCGACCGGCGCGGTACCGCCTACGGTCTTTATAACGCTGCCATCGGGGTGATGGCCTTCCCGGCCTCGGTCATCGCCGGACTGCTCTGGCAGGGGGCTTTCGGCTGGCACGGGTTGGGCGCCCCGGCGCCCTTCTTCTTTGGAGCCGGGCTGGCCCTGCTGGCCGGGCTTCTGTTCTGGATGCTGGTGCCAGCCAGCCAGCCAACAAGGTGACGACCAACCCGAAGAGATGAATGAAAAACGAGTGACGGAACCTGTCACTCGTTTTGATTCCTCACCTCACGGCAGATCAGATCAATTCCAACTCAGCCACGGTATCTATTCCATCCGGCAAGCGGGAGGAAGGGAAATCGATGAACGCATCATCGGGATACTCTGTTGTCATCCATGGGCGCTCCAGCTTGATCTCAGACCCATCTGCCAGCCAGCGGGCCCGCTTGATCTTGCCGGCCAAACCCCGCAAGTTGACCGGTCCAATACCCCTCTCGTAGATATGGGCATACAGACATTTTCCCCGCTGTGTGTAGCGGCCCCAATCCGGCTTGGGAAATTCGGACCGGCCGCAGCCACTAATACTGGCACGGTTCCGGCACATCCATTCCCCGAGCTCGCCCAGGATCTCCACACATGCAGGCGGGATTTCCCCGCGGGCATCCGGACCAATGTTGAGCAGCATATTTCCATCCTTGCTAACGCATTCCACCAACGCCCGTACCACCTGCTGGGTAGATTTAAAATCCTGATCGGCTGCTGCATACCCCCAGTGCTGATTCAAGGTCAGGCAGGCTTCCCATGGGACGGACAGGCCGTCCTCATCCACAAACCCTTCCGGCGGGATGATCTGTTCCGGGCAGGCAAAATCCCCGGCGTAGACCGGCGAAGTTTTGGTACCAAAATTGCGGTTGCTCTCGCCTGAGCCGGCCAGGCGGTTATCGATCAGAATGTGCGGCTGGAGCGAACGCGCCATCCCGACCAATTCGGCGGCTTTCCAGGTCTCACCCTGCATGCTGTCGTAGGAAAAGTCGAACCAAATGATATCGATCCGGCCATAATTGGTCAGCAATTCCCTGACCTGGCCGTGCAGGTATTCGACATAGCGGGAAAAATCCTGCGGGCGGTCCTTATAGGCTTCGTCCTCACGCATCGGGTGGTGACGGTCAGTGTAGGCCGGATAATCGGGATGGTGCCAATCCAGCAGGGAATAATACAAGCCCACCTTCAATCCTTCCGCCCGGAAGGCTTCCACATATTCCCGCACCAGATCCCGGCCGCAGGGCGTATTCATGGATGTGTAGCCGGTCAGGCGGCTGTCAAACAGGCAAAAGCCGTCATGATGCTTAGCAGTCAGAACGGCATATTTCATCCCGGCCTGCCTGGCTAGGCGTGCCCAGGTCTTTGGATCAAAGTTGGCCGGATTAAATTCTTCAAAATAAGGTTGGTAGGCTGCGTTGCTGATGCGCTCAACACTGCGCACCCATTCGCCTCTGGCCGGGATGGCATACAAACCCCAATGGATGAACATGCCAAAACGGTCCGACAAGAACCAGCGCGTCCGCTCGGTGCGCGCTTCGCGCGTGGCAATAAGTGGGTTTTGTTCTTTCATATTTTTTCTTTGCAATTTATTTTTTCAACCCAACCAGCTCATACACATCCACCGGCTCACTTTTGCCCTTTACATGCAACGAAGTGCAAGGCTTTACCTCCACCTGGTTCCTGACGCGTTCGTAGGTTTCCTTGCTGATCAGGATCTGGTTCCTGGCAGAATTTTCCTGGATACGCTTGGCAGTATTGACGCTGTCACCGATGGCCGTATATTCAAGTCTTTTTTCGTTTCCGATCCAGCCCAAAACCGCCTCGCCGTAATGGATGCCCACGCCAAAGGACAGGTGGGCCTCGGGCGGGAGTTCGGCGTGCAATGCTTTCACGGAGGATTTAAGAGCCAGGGCGGCACGCACCGCCCGCAAACTATGATCCGCCTGCGGCAAGGGCGCGTTGAACCATGCCATGACCGCATCGCCCAGGAACTTGTCCACCGTACCTTCCTGGGCCAGCACGGCTTCCGCACCGGCCGCCAGGTAGCGATTCAGCACGGTCACCAGTTCCGCCGGAGAGCGTTTCTCGCTATAGCTGGTGAAGCCGCGGATATCGGCAAACAACACGGTGATATCGCGCAACTGACCGCCCAACTGGAGGCTGTCGGGGTTGATCTGGTCGAGCACGGCCGGGGAAACCATCCTTTCCAGCAGGCGGCGCTGTGCCTCCAGTTTATTATGCTCGGTCATGTCATCGACCACGATCGCGACACCCTGGGTGGTTTGGTTGGCATCCTTGAGGGGTGACAAATTGAGCCGCCAGTCCTGAGGGCCAAACTGAGGGTGATTATGAGTAATCTCAAGACCCACCACCGCCTGATCGGTTTCACGAACGGAGGTCAAATGCGCCTGGAGCTCCATTGGAAATGCCTCATCCAGACTCTGGCCGACCAGGCTGGCATTGGTTTGCCCCAGGATGGACTCGGCGGCACGGTTGCAGAGGGTAATTTGATCCTTTACATCCGAAGTTAATACCCCGCTGGCGATGGAAGCGAAAATGTTGTCCATCAAGTTCTTGAGTTCGGTAACCTCGGACAATGTGAGCCGGACGGATGCAAAAAGGCGGGCATTCTCGATGGCGATGGCAGCCTGGTTGGCAAAGATTGTCAAAAGATCCTTATCCGCTTCCTTGAAGATGCCTGAGCGGATGCGGTTATCTGCGTAGATAACTCCAATCAATTCAGCTTTGGCTTTAAGCGGTACGCAAAGGATCGAGCGCAGGTTGTAGGCCACAACACTTTCCTGGCCACCAAAACGCGGATCCTCCTGGGCATTGGTGGTCAAAACCGGTTCGCTAGAATCGATCACACGCTGGATGATGGTACGGCTGATGGCAAACTCATTCGGGTTGATGGATTCCTGCTCCCAGTTACGGGCGACGTGTGTGACCATCTGGCCCTGCGAATCCCGCAACATTAGAAAACCGCGTTCAGACCCCGTCAGGCGGACAATGGTGTCCATAACCAGCTGCAATACCTCATCAAGTTCGAGCGATGAGTTGACTGCCTGGGTGGTAGTGGCCAGGGCCAGTAATTTACTGCGCTCTTCCTCAATTAAACTCACCTGCTTGCTGAGGCGGAAAAGCTTATCTCCCAGATTGGATAATCCTTCCAATGTATTTGGCGGGAGGCCGCTGCGAACCGCTTGCAGAGACGTGCGCATCTGGCCAGTTAATTTACTAACAGCCAAAATTTGCTCATTTAATGGAATAGGCGGTTCGTTTGTCATACCTGTTTCCTGAGGAATGCTAAAGGTGAATAAAGGGCAAAGTGCTTGTTCACGAGGGTTTATTGACGGCCAAGCCCAAATATACCCCCAAACCTTCTCCAGCGCTGCTGAAGCGCAACGCGGATTGCTTCCTGCCGGATGGCTTTGGCAGCATTACGGGCAGGGTACAGTCTTCCGTGAGTCCGGCTATAGAGCTGGCGTTGGTATTCGTGCAAAAGGGCATCAATTTCCTTTGAAACACGCGGGAGACATGCAGCCAGGGCGGCAGCGGCCTCGGCAGGGGTTTGCGTGAGTGTCGTTTTCAGACCCAACCAATGCAGGCTCGTGTAAACAGTATTGAAGGATCTTTCAACCGGGTTTAATGCGGCCAGGTAGGCCCAGCGCGAGAGCCAGCCGGGTGGGGTCAGTCCCAGGTTCTCAGTGAAGCGCTTCAATGCGAAAGGCAAAGACCAGCGTGCAATTCCCAGATCACCTGCGGGAATTTCATCGAACAAGCCAAAGGAATTTATACGCAGGATGGTAATGAGGATGGCGCAAACCAAGATAAATCCCAAGAGCCAGTTCCAAAAAGAGGCTCTCCCAGAGTAAGCGCCCGTCTCTCCAGCCGGTACTGGAGTGGGTCGGCCTGGCACAACCTGCCCGGGGAGAAAAGGCGGCGTAGCATTACCGCCCTGCCCGGCAGAGAGGAGATTTCCGCCGGACGGGCGCACGAGGG
Organism: Anaerolineales bacterium; assembly: GCA_050014715.1. Classification (GTDB taxonomy): domain Bacteria; phylum Chloroflexota; class Anaerolineae; order Anaerolineales; family Villigracilaceae; genus UBA877. Next base: position 8,415 of record JBEKCT010000134.1, read on the forward strand.
GCGCCTGGTTGCTGGTAGGCTCGAATTCCACCCAGCCCAGCCCGGGGAAATAGACCTCAGGCCAGGCGTGCTTATCCTGCGCACGCACCACATACAGGTTTGGCGAGGAAAATTCACCCTGGGCGAATCCGACTACCATCCTGGCAGGAATTCCCACGCTGCGCAATAAAATGACCTCGGCGGTGGCATAATAATTACAGAAGCCTTTTTTGGAATCAAAAAGGAACCAATCCAATGAGTCCCGGCCAGGCGGGGGATTCACAACCGTAGTCGAATAAGTGATGTGGCTGCGCAAGTATTGCGTAATGGCATCCGCCTTATCATAAGGCGTCAGGGCTTGCGCGCTAATCTGATGAGCCAATGCCACGATCTGCGGCGAGAGGTTATCGGGCAATTGGAGGTTTTCCGCTGTGACCCAATCAGGGTAAGTATCCCCGGCATTGCGTAACTGAAGGACGGTCGGCCCGGACACATTGGCGTGAACCAGGTACTTTTCCCCAGACATAACGGGCGGCGTCGACAGGAACTCCAACGGGTCCAAATTCCCCCCAGGTAGCTGCAGGGCAACCAGTTCGGAGGGGTGGCTGACCCAGACAGGGTTCCCGGGTGTAATCAGCACAGCCAGATTTGCCACCAGCGAAGTGAACGTAAATTCACCCGTCAACTTCACCGGGAAGGCCAGCGGGAGGGGTTTTCCACCCGGCTGGAAAGGCATATCGGAGGCGTCGCGCGTATACCACTGGTCATTCAAGAAAAAATTATAAGAGCGGACCTGCCAGTAAAAACGCGGCAGACTGTAGCTGAGGGAGGCCGGGCCGTGGCCATACTCGGGCTCGCCCGTCGGCGCCTGGATGCGGAAATATACGGTATCCCCAGTCGCAGCCTGGCTGCCCAGCGTCAATGTGTTGCCGTAGAATTCGACCGGTTGCAGCTCGCCGGTGGCGTGCAGTCCCACCACCGCTTGGCCAAGGTTTTCCTGCACAGTGTGGAACGGGCGGGTGAGATTATCCCAGGCGGTTTTGATGTTGGAAAATGATTGGGGCGAAGTTGGTGCCAACCAGACCAGCAGCACGAGAATGACCGAGGCGATTACCAGGGTGATATTTAGATCCGTTCTCGATTCGGCCAATGCCAGCATGCGTTGTTCCTTCCAGAACCTGCGTCGTTGTACATAGGCCAGACGACCCAATTCAAGCAGGCAAAGGAGAAAATAGAGAAAGAGAAGAACGTTGCCACTCTTATTCCCAGCATCATACAAATGAATGGTTACCAATACCGCCCCGGCCGGGACAACCGCAGCGATAAAATTACCGAAACGGGTTAATG
>JBEKCT010000135.1:0-9712 GCA_050014715.1 Anaerolineales bacterium
AAAAGATAAGCGATTACGTAGGCAAAGTATATGGTGAACCTATCAAGATTGACACATTAAAAGAACTTTTCTATGCTGCAGATCAAGGTTATCTTATTGATTTCGAAAACGATATGCAGAAACTTTCCCGGAAAAACCCGGAATAATCCCTAAAAAACCGACTTCCCCCATGCCTTTATATAACGGCTGTACACTTCTCCCAGTGTACGGCCGTTCTGATTGGAGGCACCATGGTTCCTGAAATCTTTATCGCGCTAACAAATGGCAAGCAACGACTTGTAATAGAAGGTCCCTTGGACCTATTTCAAAGGTTTTGGCTTACCATGATTGAACGACCCGATTCGCCTGATCCGCACCCGGAACCCATTATTCCGCCCAAAGGTGCAATCTCTTAGAAAATTATGCGAAAGATCGACTCGGGCATCTGGATGGATGATTTCTTCCTGGACCTATCATTTGTTGAAAGGTTGCTTTGGATTGGTTTAATTAATTCATTGGCTGATGACCAAGGGAGATTACAAAATAGTCCGAGAATCATAAAAGCAGAAATTTTTCCATGCGATGAAATACCAGTATCTCAAATTGAAGAAGCACTACATAAATTCAGTGACCGCAAGAAGATTCTCTTCTATTCAGTCAATAATAAACCTTTGATCCAAATCATTAACTGGTGGAAGTATCAGGCTTCAGCATCCTGGATGGCTAAGTCAAACTACTCCCCTCCCGATGGATGGCAAGATTATTACAGAACTCACGTACAAGGCGGGGGCATTGAAACATCCCCTAATTGGGAGTCAAAACAAGCCGGTTTTCTTCCTAGCAACTACATAGCCCCTCACTATCCCTTACATAGACGCGATGGTGACTTAAAAGGTGAAGGTAAGGATGAAAATGAAGGTAAGGTTGAAAATGATTGTGAAAGTGAAAAAGAAACAAAAGCAGAAGATGTAAGAAAAGGAAAAGAAAACCTCCCTTCTTCTACTTCTTCTTTTCCTTCTTCTTCTCTTTTATCACCTTTAGAAATCTATCAATCTGTAACGGCACAAGCATCATATCCCAAGGATCAAAGCGAGCTTGTAAATAAATTTGAGTCATTACTTTCCTCATATTCCACCCAGCAAGAAGCAATAAACTGCCTCACAAAAGTTTTCTCGAAATGGGTAAGTTCTAGGCGGAAAGGTAACGATGGGTATTACAGCCCTTTTAACCTGGGTTGGATAGATTGGGCTTTTGCAGATATTAATAACAAAGATGGCTCGCGGGACAAGGCAGGGAATTCTTACATTGAGGGGAAATATGCAGATTGTATTCAACACTAAGAACTGAAGAAAACAATGCCAAGAAAAAGTCCGCCCTTCACCCTTGAGGAAATCCCCGGCGATCAATACGCCGATCTGGCCGCGGCACAACAGGCAGCTCTCAAGGCGACCGCGGCGGACCTGGCCGGGATCATCCGGTCAATGCTGGCCTCCGGCGTGCTAGTCCAGAGGGATGGCAAGATCATCCCCAATCCAAAGAGGTAGGAAGTCTATGACTATACCTATATGTAAGGCCCATATCAAGAAACGTAACACACATGACAAAATTGTCTACCCGGCGAGACATTTACATATTAAACGAGGATGAAAAATCCATAGATATTTAGCTTGTTATTCGAAAATCGGCTTTTATGTTTCAGGGAAAGCCAGTTTTGCCCGACATGCTTTATTTTTGTATCAAGGATGAACCATCATGCTATACAGAGAAATGCCATGAACGAAAAAACTTTCACGACCGGTCAAGTGCTTGGAATCACTCTTTTACATCGAATGAGCGTCTATCGCTATGTAAAAGACTTTCAACCCTTTTTCAGCCTTGGTGCACAACAGCATAAGAAGGGGCGAAGGTGGACCCTTAACGATCTTGAAACCTTGCAAGCAATTAAATATCTGCACCATGTACACAACAGCAAGGCGGAAATTCAAGAAATTCTTACGGCAGGCTGGCGGCCCGTAATCAAGCCCATTTACGATCTTGAATCTATCGCTCTCTACTTTGATGAAATATTCGCATACTCCCGAGAAGCGAAAGAGGTTTCCAAAGAGATCAAAAACCAGCTTGCCATTGTAAAGAATAATAACCGGCGCGCCGAAAATCTTACGGATAGAGTTGATTATCTTGGTAAGCGACTATTTGAGATCAATCAAGAATTAATGAGAATCAAGTATTACCTGCGAAGCCCAACGAAACCACAACGGCGCGAGTTTTTCCGAACCTGGCAACAATTCAAAGAAGAATTAAAAAAAGCCTGGGATGATGAAGCAGAAAACCAAAAGGAATAAAAATTATGTCTGATTACATTTCTCCCCCTTCCACCCTTGCGCCTGGCTCTCTGGTATGGGCTTATGTAAGAGACTCAGGCGGGATAGGGCAAGAGCAAAGCACAGCCCAACAAGAAGCCGAGATCATGGCCTATTGCAAACGGTATAACCTTATTCTGGTCCGGCTCTTTTCAGACGTTGCCAAGTCTGGCGGAAGTACAGGCGGGCGCGATCAATTCAACGCCATGATAGACGCGACCAAGAACGAAGCGAACCGGCCTGCGGGTTTAATCATTTGGAATTTTGCCCGCTTCTCCCGCGACGTGGATGACTCGGATTATTTCAAGGCTACACTTCGAAGACGGGACATAGTAATCCATTCGCTAACCGATCCGATCCCGGAAGGACCATGGTCCCGCGTGGTAGAGAAGATCATAGATATAGCAAACGAGGAAAAACGCCGCCAGACTTCCCGCGATGTTAAACGCAGCCTATCCGAACTGGTCCGCAAAGGGTATGCCCCTGGAGGTTTTCCACCTCAAGGTTATCGAGCTGAAAAAGTGGTAATAGGGGAAAAGCGCGATCATACTGCGCGGGTGGTTAGTAAATGGGTCCCAAACCGGGAATTATGGGACCTGGTAAAACTTGCCTGGCAAATGCGGGCTGAGGGGCGTTCTTATGGCGATATTCAAAAAGCAACAGGGGGGAAGCTTTTCCGATCCGTCAATTGTTGGCCGACATTTTTTAGAAATAAAACTTACCTGGGGATAGGTAAATTTGGTAATCTCGAAATCCCTGACCATCACGAGCCGGCGATCACCTGGGAAGTCTGGGAGGTGGTACAAAAACGCGCCGGGATATATCCACGCGGCCTTAATCATCCCCGGCGAAATGCTTACCCCTCCCTGCTTGCTGGCCTGGCTTTCTGTTTGGAATGTGGCGCGGCTATGAATCACCATACCAGCGCGCCAAGTGACGGATGGCCTTATTACATCTGCAATAAAAAGGACCGGCAGAGGCATGTAGAAAATGCCTGTCAATCCCGGCGAATTAATGAGCGCAGGGCGGATAAGGTAGTACTTGAGACAGTTCTTAACCGAATCCTTTCCCCTGTATTTCTAGAGGAACTTATCGAGGAAACCCGCGAGCAAATGAGCGATACAGCAGCCCTTGATAGTAAGATCACCCAGAAGCAAAACGAGCTTAATGGTTTAGAGAGGGGGATTCAACGTTTGCTTGACTTGGTAGAAACCGGGGACGTGGAAACCGGCGACGCGACCACGAGACTCAAACAACGCCAAGCCGAACGCGCCCGCTTACAATCCGAGATAAAAATACTTGAGGCACAACGCGATAATGCCAAGATCGAGATTACCCCGGAAACAGTGGCATTAATTTTAGACACCTGGCGAGACCAATTCACCAAGGTACAAGAGGCAAATGATATACGAGCCTTACGTGCCCTGCTTGCCCGTTTTGTTGTCAAAGTTGAGCTGGGGTACAAAAAAGGGCGAATCTGGTATACTTACCCTGTTGACGGAAATAACACCCAGATACAAACCCCTGACATGGGGGCACCTTACGATAGTAGGTTATAAAGTCGAAAAGATTTACTACTCTTTTATTTTGTTTAGCAAGTGGAAATGGTTCATGCCTGATCTGAATGAGTTCATCTCCACGGAAGAAGCTGCCGTAAAGCTCAAGTATCATGTTGAACACGTACGCCGCATGATGCGAGAGGGCAGCATCGAGGGTCTGAAGATTGGTCGGACCTGGCTGGTCAGGCGAGCTGCGCTTGATGGGTACATGAAGCGCACCGCCAAAATGGCCAAGCATGATCCACGTCGGAATAAGTGAAACACCCCTTCGGGGGCGTTTTCATTTTTTAGGTATTGCTGTTCTATTGCACAGTGATCACTACTTTTCCTCGGGCGTGTCCTGCTCCAAGATACCAGAGCGCTTCAGCAGCATCACTTAATGGGTAAAGTTTATCGATAACTGGTACAACTTTGCCCACTTCCAAAAGCTCTTTGAGAAGAGCCATATCTTTTTGGTTTAGGTTCGCTGTTACGCCTCCCATTTTCTTGCCCCCTTTTTCTGACATCAATCGCCCCATGAGCATGGTCTGGAAGATTTGCGTCATGGAACCTCCGGCCATAACATAAATGCCCTTGGGAGTTAAGGCACGCTTATAAGCTGAAAGCGGATGGTAGCCGTTAGCAGCAAGAATCAGATTATACTTCTGCCCACTTTGGGTGAAATCTTCTTTAGTGTAGTCAATGACGTGATCTGCCCCAAGTGAGCGCGCCTGATCCAAATTCCTGGTACTGCACACGGCTGTAACTTCAGTGCCGAACGATTTGGCAATCTGCACCGCAAATGTCCCCACCCCGCCGGAGGCCCCATTAATCAAGACTTTTTGCCCCGGCTGAATCTGTCCGGCATCGCGCAGGCCCTGCAGGGCAGTGATGGCTGCCATTGGTACAGCCGCGGCTTCCTCAAAGGATAGATTGGCCGGTTTCACCGTTAATGCTCTTTCAGGAACAGATACGTATTCGGCAAAAGCGCCATTCCCAAATGCGCCGATTTCCCCGAACACATCATCACCCTTCTGAAACTGCTTGACGTTTCTGCCAACTGCTTCAACCCGCCCCGCCATGTCGGCACCTAGTCTTGTATTTTTGGGTTTGAGCAATCCTCCGCCCATAAGTCGAATCAAGAATATGTCAGCGGTCAGGAAATGCCAGTCATATGCATTTACGGATGCCGCAAGAATTTTTATCAAGACTTCATCATCCTTGGGAGTAGGTTTTTCTACCTCTTCGAGATGAAAAACGTCAGGTGATCCATATTTTGTGTAAACAATTGCTTTCATAAATATTCCTCCAAATTTGCTTTGATGTAAACAGCAGTTGAATTCTAACGTAAGGCGGATACTTTGCTTTAATAATTAGACGAATAACTAAGGCATTTTATTCGGTATGGCTTGACGTTTTCTCCTATTTATACTAACATATTGCATGACACAATATCTATTAAAGAAAGGAACCGCCCATGTATACGTTCGCTCTTATCCTCCTGACCATCTTTGCCCTGGTTGTCCTGGCTGGCTTCATCCTGTCCCTGGCAGCCGGCATGCGGCCCAGGCCGCACCTGCCTTTCCCGACTCCGCCGGAGAATGATTACTTCGATCTCACCCGGATACTCACGATGACGGACACACTCTGGCACCCCGGCCGGGGTGACCTAACTGATCCAATGAGAATTGCACCATCTCCCGAATTCCCCAATCATCCAATGGAGTAAATCATGACCAGTGTTCTTGCGCTCGATCCCGGATACGGGAACACCAAAGTCTGTGTGGGCAGGCACGTTGCCTGTCTGCAATCTGCCATCACCCGCCCACAGGCGGTCGGTATGGCCGCCATCGGTATGAAGACCTCCTCCCAGGTAGACATCATCCGCCTGGGCGGACAGGAATTCGCCATCGGTCCGGGCACCTGGCATTGGGGCAGCCTGCTATCTGGCCGCGATTACTCAGTGCTGGCCTCGCTGGAACGGCGCGCCCTGGCTTTCGGCACACTGGCCACACTGCTAAAGCCAGGCAGCTATGTGATGGACCACATGGTTGTGGGCTTGCCGGTTCCGCTGCTCAAGGATGAACTGCAGGCCAAGGCCGTCGTGGAAGGGTTGAAGGAGTACAAAGATATTCACCAGTTCACCTTCAACGGCGAGGAATACGAATTGCTTATTCAGCGCTTGAAAGTGCTGGCCCAGCCGGTCGGGGCGTCACTGGTGGTGATAAACCTTGTAGGCCAATTCCAGTAGGCATCCAACTTTTGAGAAGAGGCGGCATTGCAACCACTCGTACCAACGTAGTTGCCCAAGAGACTCATACGCGCTTGCTCATGCCCGATCCTGCGGCAGGCTCACTTCGAAATCAAGATAATGCGACAGCGCATGCGCCAGCGGCGCCTGAACATCGCCCGGCGTAATGCTGACATGGTGGCGGTGCCCGTTATTGCCAATATGGAGCAGCACATCCTGCAAATTGCGGATCTCAGCCACGCCGGCCACTCCGAAGTAATTATCCGGCAGCGGGTCGGTAGTGAACCGCCCCTGGCCAAGGTACAACTTGACCCGGCCTTCATCGGTCATCAGGCTGCCGAAGGTGAAATCCATCGGCTTGATGCGACCGACATTGCAGCCGAAACAATTACCCTCTACAAACCCATTCCTCAGCATCGCATGGTCAGTGACGCGTCCCTGGCCTTGCATCAAGCTGGGTGGTAGCGGACCGCAGTGGAACAGGATGCACTTGTCAACCTCGTCGCCGTAATTATTATTCCAATCCAGCAGACCAATCGGTTCAGAAGAAGCCAGGTTTAATGCGCGCATGATCACAGCGTTGCCCAGATCCACTTCACAGGCAGTGGCGAAGCCGGTCTCGTTGAGGATGCCCATTGCCACACATGGGCTGATACCCATCTGTGCCTGCATTTCCGTCCAGCAACGGATCGCCAGTGCATCTAACCCGGCCTCTTTAGCCAGTGCATCCAGAGTAACACCCAGGCGGGCCAGGGCTTCAAAGGCTGCCCCAGGCACATCCCGCCAGGAGACAGCTGCACGGAACGTCCGGGTTTTTTCAATGTAAGCGGACTCTTCCGGATGGACGGCTTTCATGCGTAGGAAAATATCCGAGAGATCAAAGGTTTCGACCGTGATCCCGTGACGCTGTAAAGTAACCTCGTCAATTCGTACGGTTTTGAAAGGCGCGGGACGCGCCCCGATCGCGCCCACAACCATACCTTTCACACCGCCCACCACCCGGCAGATGCGGTCAAACTCGTCCACATTGGCCTTGAAACCCTGGCTGCCCGGTTTAACCGTATGCGGCTTGAGGGCAGTGAACTTCACGCCATACTGGCGGAATACATCCATGATCGAGAGCTTTCCGCAGAACGAATCGCGGCGCATGGATGGGCTCATTTTATCGAATTCATCCGGGTAGGCTTGGATCCAGATGGGCACACCGGCTCCCTGGAGCGCTACCGCAGCGCCGTTCTCGTCGCCGAAGTTGGGCAGGCAGACGATCACACCACCGAACTTGCCGTGATTGGCCCGCAGGAAGCTGGCATAGATCTCACCCTCCTGCGGCGTTTCAATCGCGCCGTAGCGTGTGGCTTCAGAATCCAGCATCAGAACTTCGTGCCCCATGGCGTTCAGCTCGCGCTGCATATCCTCACGCGCACCAGCAATCCAGGAGACAGGAAAGGAGTTGCGCGTACCAAAGAAAAGTGCAAATGTTGTTTTTTTCATGGACTATACCTCACTTTTGGAATGTGGTTCTGCTAATTTTCAAATGAACCGGGTCCAGCCAAAATAGGATAAATCCCATTCATCCTGCCATTCAATCTGCAACTATTTGCCAGAAAGACCGTCAGGCGTGAGTATATTCTAGAAAGCTGTAAATCAACTGATTCTCTCATGAAAAGAAATAGTGCACTTCCCGGATTTACATTCGGGGTATGCCATGCAGAAATGACGGTTAGTCTTGGAACTTAATTGGCAAATTGCAATAGCATCAGAACAGTTTCTCGGGGAGTTTCGCTCCACAGGAAGCGCAGAAGCGCGCTTCAGGGGGAATGGGGGTACCGCAATGGGTGCAGAAATTCCCAGTCGGTTTCTCTGATGAAACGGTTGCAGGGGAGACTGCCTGGTTAGGCGCAGGGAAAGTATCCGGTGCAGCTGGCGCCGGGGCGTTGATGGGTTTGTTCACCTCTTCTTTGAACCCTTCGGCCGCTTCTTTCGTCTCCTTGCGGAACTCGCTGATCCCTTTCCCTAGGCTGCGTCCCATCTCGGGCAGCCGGCTGGCTCCAAAGATCAGGAACGCTACCAGGATGACGATGACAATGTGAATTGGTTGAATTGCGAATGGCAAAGTAATCTCCTTTAAAGAAAGAAATTTATAGGCAGGTTGTGATTTTCAGCCAATGACTTTCCTGGAAGCGTTCGATGCCTTCAAACGATTGGCTTCAATTCTGGCCGCCACCAAGATGCTGCCTTTGTAGAGCGCAACAGAGGAACCATTATGACGGCGGGGGCAAGAATCAGATCATTGACAGGTGTATCAATCTCGGCAAAGGCAAACAAGACGAAATAGGCAATCCGGCGCTGCTTCCTGAGGATGTTGACGTTCAGGATGCGTATCTGCACCAGGAGTGTGATGATGACCAGTAGTTGGAAGGCTGTTCCACATGCTACCAGGAAAAAGGTTACGAATGAGATGTAATCATCGGCAGCCGGCAGGAAATTCACCTGAGGGAGGAAATAGCGTGATCATTACGTTGATCATCTCGCGCAGCAAGTAGTTCCCGAAAAGCACGCCGAGAATAAACAGGCAGGAGGAAGCGGCTAGTCCTGGCAAAAGGGCCTTGCGTTCCCGATCTAAGAGTCCCGGGACGATAAAACTGTACAATTCAAATCCCCAGATCGGAAAGGCCGCAGGTATGCCGATTTAATGGGCGTTGCGGAACTTGATCATGAAGCCATCCATCAAGCTGAAGGCATTCAACCGCATGCCCCGGACGGGATAAGCAAGAGGTTCAGGATGGTATCAGAAAAGATCAACGCAACCGACGTAATGATTAGGATCGTCACCAGCGAGATCAGGATGCGCTTGCGCAGCTCATACAGATGGTCCCAAAAAGTCAATTCTTTTTCAGGCATGCTGCCAGTCTTCTTCAGGCCCTATACTCTTCCGGTTGCTGACCCAACTCTGAAACGCCGCACGGCTAATTCTCCCTATCAGGGAGTTTTGCCCTACATTGATTACAGAAATGCGCCTCGGCTGCGTTTGCGGAACCGCATTGGATGCAGAAATTTCCAGCCGGTGCATGGGCAACCGTAGGAGTCTGGCCAGGTGAGGATGCTGCGGGAATTGCCGTGCTCGTCTCCATTTGTGAGGCGTTCCCTAACGGGGCAACAGGCCGGTTGGCTTCCATTTGGAAGGAACTGGTTATGTCCCGAGTCCCATTGCGGAATTCATTGATCATCTTGCCCATGCTTCGCCCCCTCTCAGGCAATTTCCTTGGCCCAAAAATCAGCAAAGCCACAAGAACGATGATCACGATATGGATGGGTTGGATTCCTAAAGGCATATGGATTTCCTTTTCACCGGTAAATTCAAATCTATCGTTTGAGGAACTCAATCTGGATAAAACGACGTCGCCATAAGGTGCCAGAGCAGACGTATCCTTAAAGTTCTGTCCGCTCAATGATTTATATCTACTAGAAGCCCGGCCGAAAAGCTCGCGTTTTTCGGGGTTTGGGATTACACTCCGCGATAGACCAAATCAGGAGTGAGACATGCTTGGTAAACATTCTGAGCAAGGCAGCCTGTTCGAGGCAGA
>JBEKCT010000136.1:0-9708 GCA_050014715.1 Anaerolineales bacterium
GAAGCAAAAATGATGCCGAATCTACTTCACAAAATCACTTGAGACCCGACCATGACCAACCCTATATTGTCCACTTTCCAAATTTATCTCACCGAGAACCCGCTGCCGTCCCGCCGGCGGCAGGAGGCCTCCGGAAAAACCATCCAGGGTTATGTCCAGGATATGACCATCTTCCTGCGCTGGTGGCAAGGGACCTTCGGTGAAGAATTGACCCTCGATGCTCTTCGGGCGGATCCGTTCTGTTTGAACCGCAAGGCTCTCCAGGATTTTCTATCCTGGCTCCAGACCACCGAGGGCTACCAGGCCAGCACGGAGCTGCGCTACGCAGCGTCCTTGCGAGCCTTCTGCCAGTACCTGGTCGGCATCGATGCCATCCAGCACGATCCCGCCCTGGGGCTGCGGCTGCCGGTCCGGAAGATCCAGGAACCGAAGGGGCTGGACGACACTCAGCGTTCCCGCTTCGAGGCCGCCTTCCAGTCTCCCTGGGTGGGCAAGGTGACGAAGCGCAAGCGCACCTATGAAACCCAGGCAGGAGTCCGTTTGATCCGGGATAAGGCGATCGCTTTTGTGATGCTGTATGCCGGTCCGCGCGTCGAAGAGGTCGAGCGGCTGAAGCTGGTGGATATCGAATTGCGGCCCAAATCCGGAGTGCTGCACATCCGTCAGGGCAAGGGCTTCCGGGAGCGGGACGTCCCGCTGCCCCAGGCTGCTCGTGAACCCCTTGAAGCTTGGTTGAAGGAACGGGAGAAACTGGGCGTCGCGCACGATGCTTTGTTCGTGGAACTTCGTGCCGGCTGCCGGCCCCTGTCCCGTCGCTCGATGCAGAGCATGGTTACTGATGCAGGGAGGCAGGCCGGTTTGGACCGGCTCGATCCGCCGGTGGATGTCACCCCTCACGTTCTGCGCCACACCTACGCCTACATGCTGCGCCAAGCCGGGGTGAGCACGGAGGTCCGGGCTGAGATGTCCGGTCACTCCATCGAGACGGCCATGAAGTACGGACGTCCGAAGGCCAGGGAGAAGGAACGCGCCGCCGAGGCGCTGGATGATATGGTGGGTGTTTAGTTGATACATTTTATATGAAAAATAACGGAATAAAAGATTGTCAATTATACGGCATTGCCGTATAATTGATTTATGGAGTTCATCGAAGCCACTGCCTTTACCAAGTACGTGTATAACTACCTGACAGATGACGAGTTTTTGGGGTTACAGGGTTTTTTGCTTAAATATCCAGAATTTGGGAAAATTGTTCCTGGTTCAGGCGGCGTCAGAAAACTTCGCTGGGGCGCCTCGGGAAAGGGCAAGAGTGGCGGCGTGCGAGTGATCTATTACTTCAAAAAGCAGGATGACGAGATTTGGTTGCTAACTATTTACAGCAAGAGTGAAGTGGAAAACATACCCGCTCATATTCTGCGACAGATTAGAAAGGAGATAGAAAATGACTAAACGCGATATTGGTCTGGAAATTCTTGAAGGTATTCAGGACATTAAAGCCCATAAAGCAGGGATGAAAGTTTTACGTACCCATAGCTTGAAAGAACCTGCCCCGGCACAAGTGATTCGTTCTAAACTTAATCTATCCCAGGCAGCCTTTGCTGGTTTAATGGGAGTCAGCTTGCGTACTGTTCAGGATTGGGAACAGGGGCGTCGTAAACCAAGTGGCCCTGCTGAAGCCTTGTTACGGATCGCAGAACAGAAGCCCGAAGTGTTCACGCAGATTTTGTGATCTTGCAAGGGAATAAAAATGGGTGAACTCATTAAATGTTATGGATGCAGTGCTCTGGTAAAGAACATTCCTGGCGAGCCTCACAAGTACATTGGCGCAACTTCAGGATGCTGGGAAATATATGGGGAAATCTTAGCAAAAGAATATGGTGAATATGGCTATCCTGAGCCAACTCATCGGCTTACTGTAGACACGTATGCTATACAGCATCCTGGTAAACCGAAACCACAATCCATTCAATCTGTAAATGTGCATTTGATGAGTCTGTATCTTGTTCTTGAGAAAGGACAGAGTGGGCCAGAAGCAACAAAGTCTATCGGGGAAATAATAAAACATGCAAACAATTTTGTATGGCTTGACCCTCCGACGCCCAACGGGCAAATGACCGTTCTGGAAATTGTAGTAGCGCAGGATCTCTTAGAACACCAGAGACTTGTAGAGTTATGGGCTAGGGATGTTTGGAAAGCATGGTCATCCTATCATCACCAAATACAGAATATGGTTAAGAATTACATCAGGTAGAGAATACAGCCGCCCAACAAAGCGAGGTGTGTCCTGAAAAGTCATCGTCTGCTCGTTGGTGAGAGTCCAGCCCTGGTAACGATCAGGCGGCCAGGTAGCAGGCAACCAGTGCATCTGAGTGATTATGTGATGCTGGTCATCTTTGTTTTTGAAAAGTAGTGAGAAGGCGGGTAGCCTTCTCACAGGACGAGGTGGATAGCCTGTCCACGCAACGTTCCCCGAACTCAGACTTGGGTGAGACTCCGCACCCTATCGCCATGAGTGTGCCAGGGGAGCGAGTGTCCCGATGGCACGGGGATGGGGGCGAGCATGGAGTCTCTAACTCAAGAGGAGAAGAGAAACGCAGCGGGTACGCAAGTTTTGCGCACCAATTCCCCTTGCAGGCCACGGACCTGCACGGGCGCCTGGGTACGTGCTCAGGGGAGGAAACTCAATCTTGCTCTTCATGGCGTGACCCTGCTGAAGCATAAACGATCACAGCGGAAGCCACGACGTGCAAAGATTCTTGCTGGGCAGAGATCGTGTGGAGATCGCCGGCATTGGGAAGGCGCTGCAGGAGATCTGTGACAGCCGTGCTGCCTGTTCCGAGCAGCATCTCGTGGAGAGTGCGCCGGTAGCCATGATCGTGCAGCTCGCCGGTGACTCTCAGACGATCTTTCACGTTGGCCACGACCTCCCTGCCGCCGGTGGTCTTTCCGCCCGGCAGCACGATGGTAAGGTAGTGCGGCAGCCGCCGCGGACGACCATAGTTCCCTTTTTCCTTGGTGACCCGCGTATGTTGATCATAGACGGCCAAGCGAAGATAAACATCTTCGCTGTGGGTCCACTGTTTGGCTACCGGGCCTTCCCCGGCAGCCCCGAAGTACTGCACCAGGCCGATATGTTCCGGAGAGAAGATCCCGGCATTAGCAGCCACGAAGTTGACGTTGGCGTTGTAAATGCCGCGCATGGCGCGCCACATCTTGCCAAGCAGGTCGAAGTCTTGGCGCTCGGTGACCGGGATGATGTCCATCTGCTTAAGGGCCACGCAGCAGTAGTAGGGTGTCCCGCCCATGTGCCCCTGCGGGGGACTTTCGGAGACCTTGTACCAGGCGTAGCGGAACTTTCCATTGTCGATCTTCAGGCCATTATCGTGGATGGTCAGCATGAGGTCTCCATTTCGTAGAGGGATACTTGAAAATAGAAACTAGCCGTTACACTCTCAGGTCGGCTAATTAGCCGGGGCCTGCGCGCAGGGTGGTTGGAACGGGTTTTGGGCTAATAAAACGGGCTTTTTGTCCATACAGAGGTACTTGATAATAGAATCTAGCCGTTACGCTCTGTAACGGCGTGATTAGCCTGAGACCCCTTACGCATTGTAACGGAGTATTAGCCAAGCTTTTTTGGGGTTTCACCATCTGCTTCCAGGGTGTTTCCACTTCAGCGATCCTTTCCCCGTGTGCGGATGTGGGTAAGGATATCTTCCGGGATTCCGACCGGAGGATGGGCGAGGACCGACTGGACCAGAAGCACCACGATCCCGAGGGGAATGACGTACATGGCGATGCCGATGATGGCGTTCAGGTAGGTTGCTCCCTGCGACATCATCGGGTCCGTCTGGATCGTGTCCGATACGCCAAGTCCTTTCCACAGGGCGTATCCCAGCCCGGCCAGGCTGTATAGCGAGATGGAGCGCACAATGTTCCAGTGCGCTGCCGGGCGGTTATAGTGCTCCAGGTAAAGAGCGATTGCTGAAATTACCGCCACCACTACCAGGAATACTGGGACCGGCTCGGGCGCGATCAGGCTGGCGGCCAGGGCGAGGCCGCTAGCGCCGAGCGCCCAGGCCCGCTGAGCCGGGGTCGTGATGTACACGAACACGCCCGCTGCTGGCACGAGCAGGACGGTGGCCAGGTGATCGGTCAGGAAGAAGACGATCACCAGGAACCCGTTGGCGATCCAGAGCAGGGTGTTCAGAATGATGGTCATTGGATGATGACCGCCTCCTCAAGGTAGACCGGGAACTGCCCGCCGGTCTTGGAGAAGCCGCGCCATGAGGAGACAGGTGTGCCGGTGGTGGCTCCGGCCACGCCCAGGTCGAAATGGCCGGGATCAGCGACCTGGATGCGGGTCTGTGTGAAGTCCCAGACGAAGGTGTTGCCCTGAAACGAGCCCGCGGCAGGGTTACCGGCGAAGCTGAAGTTGGGGTGGTGCAGGTAGGGTTCTGGGTAGAGCAGGCTCAAGGTGTTGAAGATCCAATCTCTTGATTTCTGGCTAAGCGAGGCGGAAGGCGTGGCCCATTTCAATGCCTCGGGGAAGATCTGGGTACGCTGCTGGCAGACGTTTGTGGTGGACGCGTGGAGCACACCGATCTTCCCGCTGGAAGTCTTGCAGTTTGGGACACCTGCCCCGCTGCTCCAGGGGACACAGGTGTTGGTCGTGACTGGGACCGAGATGCCAAAAGTGTAGATGGTTGGTTCCACGGTCACTTCCCAGGTCACGTCTACCCCGCGCCTGGCGGTATCCTGGCCGACTACGAGCGGGTTCAACGGGGCCAGCTTCTTGGCGGCGACGGTGATCGCACCGCTCTTTAAGCTGGTCGTGCTGCAGGAAGGCGGCAGGGAAGGCGGCGAAGGCACCCTTGCATTCTGCGGACAGCCGCCGGGTATCCTAGAGCAGTCCCCAGGTGTATAGAGCAGAAGCATGGTGTAGAAACTGGTACCGCTGAGAGACTGCTTTGCCAAGTCCGTAAGAAAATCTACTGTGTTTGGTCCTAACACCGACCAGATGTCCTGCTTGCCGTTGATGACGTCGGTGAAGAAATCGTCTGAGCTGACGTACCCCAAACTTTTTATAACATCCGGGGTGATGTAATTCTGCAGCATCCCCTTGATAATGCCGGGAACTTCGAGCGCCACACCTGAACCCAGACCTAACTGAGAGTCAGCCTGGGCCAGTCCTGACCCCTGGGGATTGAGCGCCATGAAGAACAACGTAGTGGCGGTTGGCAATACGACGATGTTCCCGCTGGGGGTCTGGTACTCGTGGTATGACGCCGGGAGGCTGCCGATTCCCGGGATGCTGGGCATCCAGTTGGCAGATTGCTGGACCGTGCCGAGGTCGGTCAGGTTGCTGTAGCGGATGTTACCGCTTTGATCCACCACTTCTCCCCACATGCTGTTCGGGTCGACCACAGGCGGGTTTGTTGTCTGGGCCAGAACCGGAAAAGGGGAGGCAAGGATCAGAAATAAGGCAAGGGAAATCAGGGTGCATTTCATGAGAGATTCCTCCTATGGCGTAGGCGTTGGGGTTCCGAATCGGGCTGCCGCCTCCTGGTCGAACAGGATGCGGTTCAAGAGCCAAGTCCCGTTGGTCCGGGCGACCTCGGCATATACCTGCGTGGTGGGCTTCTCACCCGGCCAAGGGTTGTACAGGGTGACTTCCAACAGCCAAGTGTGAGTATCGCCTTTGTCTTCGACCATCCACAGGGCCTGTACCGTGCAGCCCGTTTTCACCTGGTTGTCTTCGACCACCTGGCGTACTGCCGGGGCAAAGAACGCCTGGATGATCTGGCAGCCGTCCGGGGTGGTCAGGGCGCAGACACGGCCCTGCCACTGGTCCACCGGTTCGGTGTAGTCCAGAGTGTAGAAGGCAGTCACGGCCGCAATGGCGGCCTTCACGTCGGGGGGTTGGAGAGCTGGTTGGGTGGGTGTAGGTGTGGCGCCTTCGACCCGTGCTACGAACCTGTACAGCAGCGCCGGATCCCGGCGCAGAAGCAGAAAGCCCGCTCCGACAAGAGCGATGACGACAACCAGGAGAATGATCGTGTTGATGGTCCTGCGGGAGATCTGGATTTCTCTTTTCATGTGACCAACCTCCTCCAGCCTCTAAGGCGTGATTAAAACGAAAAAACGTGCGCGCGAAAATTCGCGTGCACGTCAACTTACTAGCGCGTTGCCTCCCCAGGGCAACACATCACTTCAAGCGCTTATTTTAAGCGTGTTCTGGATTCCGTCAAGGGTCGGGCGAAACGGACGTTGGAATGTTCGGCTGTAGCCGGCAGTATACAACGGGGCCGTAAGGGGCATGCTGGGCTGAATCCCAAACAAACGCCTCGTAAATCAGCCACCAGTCAGGCAGGAAAGTCAAAAGCGTTACATGTTTAGGGATATACTGCCGGTCGGGCGGCGTGACGTACTTCCCCAAGTTCGGAAAGGCACCGACCAGGGTATAAAAACCGGCAAGTGGCAGTTTAAGACCTAAGTCACCTGCGGTATCCACATCGAAGCACGCATCCCACCCTTCGCCCATCTTGGCATTTGGGTAAGCGGCCCGGTACTCGATAGCCAGCTTGTGATAGGAGGACTCGCGCCAATTCAGGTACTGGTAGTAAGTAAGGCCCTTGAACTGGGGCAGATCCATTGGCTGGTCGGCGCGCCAGGCCAGATAGCCAACCGGCACAACGATCGTGGCCAGCGCGATGATCAGCACGATATTTCCTAATAATTTCATGAAGTCATCTCCGCTTTTTCTTCAAGACCCACCGGTGCCCTTTCGCTTTCCAGCCCTGGGAGCGTACGATTCGCCAGGCAGTTACCGGCGAACATTCGAACATTTCGCCAAGATCCCGGACCGGGGGAACGTATCCGTTCTTCTTGATCCAGGCTGCGATCTCCTGGCAAAGGCAATCATATTCGGAAAGAGTGAGTCGGCTCATCGAAACATTCGTTTCAAAATTACAACAGTCAAGTGACGGCGTTTGCTGCCGGCTTTGCCTGCAGGTACAAAGAAACGGATTGTTTCCAGATGTTCTCCGTACCTGGTGAGATGGACAGTTTTTCGCTCGTTGTGACTATCGAAACAATTGTTTCCATACTACGCCGAAAGAAATGGAGAGTCAAGTCCCCCAGGCGTACAAACATGACAAATGACGCTGGCAGGCAGGTAACAAAGGTTATAAAATAACAAACCGACCGGGATGAGGGGGGCATCCCAGCCAGCTTGTCGTGATTAGTTTACGCTGATTAACGAGGGGTGTCAAGGAATTTGTATGAAATGTGTATGGAGTACTATCTGCTTCAATCCCAGGGATTGAGCACTTTCATATCTGCTGCATTAAAATCACTCACGTTGCGCGTGACCAATGTCAATTGATTGACCTTCGCTGTTGCTGCAATGAGTGCATCAATGGCAGGCATGGGCTTGCCCGCAGATTCAACGTGAGCGGTGAGAATACCCCATTCTACGATTACATCCGTGTCGACCGGGATGATCTTGCCCTGGAAACGAGCCAACAGATCTTCTTTGAGCCAGGTATGCAGTTCGGTTTTCCGGCGGGATTTGGGCAGTTTTTCAATGCCTTTGATGATTTCGCCGATTGTAAGGACACTGAGGTAAACATCGTCAGTGTCAAGTGAATCCACCCATTCGACCACCCGCGCAGAAGGCTGCTTTGAGACCAACTCTGAAATGATGCAGGTATCGAATAGGTATTTCATAGCTTGACCTCGTCCCGCGGCAAACTCTTATCGCGAGCCAGGTCAATACCTGCAAGCGGAGAAGTGCGGAAGAATTCGGTGAGCTTTCCCTGTGATTTGCACAGCTTTTCATACTCGGAATAGGACACCACAACAGCCGTCTTTTCTCCATGCCGCGTAATCAATTGAGGTCCCTTTTTGATGGCCTGCGCAATCACCTCACTGAGCTTATTCTTCGCATCCTGAATTTGCCAGGTACCGTTCATATCTTGCCTCCTTTCTAAACTGTCTAGTCTGTCTAGATTATAGCATTATTTTGAAAAATACGAGCGCCTGCTTGAGTTTTTTCAAAGAGCTGAAAACGCAAGGTTAGCAAATAATCGAGATCGGATTTGTGAGTTGTCATGGTTTCGTCCATTGAAACCCCGGATTATACAGAGTGGAATATGACTTTTTAAGAAAGGCATACGACTGCCCTACTGTCACCAGTTGAGGTCACGCGTATTTGTACTCCATCAAGCGAGATTGGTTTTTCCATTAGAACTCCTTTAGGTAACTTTGATTTCCATTCGCCGGTTGATTTTGCCCTTGTTATCAGTCTTCGTTACGACGAGCCGTCCGATTTCACGGGTGCTGTGAACGTGAGTACCGCTATCAGCTTGTGAGTCGAAGTCTTCGATTTCAATCACCCGGATTCGCTGAATGTCTTTTGGGACGAGGTTCCTGGCAAGACGGACGAGATTGGCTTGCTCGAATTCATCGCGAGAAACCCAGCGAACTATGATTCGTCGATCTTCCTGAATCGTGCGGTTAGCTTCAGCTTCGATAGTTGCAACTCGTTCCTTGCTCAGGTCCTCCAGCGAAAAATCCATTCGGGCCCGGTCGGGATAAATAGCAACGCCGGTGACAGACGCATCGTACAATTGATAGACAGTTCCCACCAGTACATGGAGTGCGGAGTGGTAGCGCATAATCGCGTAACGACGATCCCAATCTAGTATGCCATGTACCGATTGGCCTAACGGGGGAACAGGGCCTTCGAGCACGTGCCAGATTACGCCTCCTTCTTCCTTCATGTCAATTACGCGTGTCTCGCTGCCGGTCCAGCGTAGCCAGCCAATATCTGGTGGTTGTCCGCCACCACCTGGGAAGAAGGCGGTGCGATCCAGACGAATCGCCGGGCTGTCCTGGGCGACTACCAATGCATCAAACTCGCGTAAATAGCTATCGTTCATGTGCAATAATTCGGTCATCGTTTCTTTATCCTTATACAATCCAAAAATCTTTTGCTCGCAAAACAAACTTCTTAATGTCAACGACTCGTTCGATTTAGTTCCTCAGGCATCCACCGTAAAAGTGAACATTATCTTGGAGAGTAACCTACTCAGGTTTGGTCTGACTAAAACGAGCGATCACTTTATTACTCCTGTTTAAGAGGCAGGCGGTGAGACACCCTCTCCCACAACCGTGGTCGCCTTCCGTACTTGCTTGTCAGTCACGAGGCTGTTGATTACGTATCGATTGGAGTCGCGAAAGGCTCAGCGGATTCGGGAGATGAATCGCCGAGGATCAGCACGGCGCCATCCATGGGGTCTGCCAGAGTTCCAGCAAGCATGAGTTCACCTCGTTCAAATGCCAGTTGCGCCCGGGCAAGATACGCAGTGCGAAATTGCGCCCGTTCCGTCACAAAGTCGTCAGCATCATCATAGAAAAGAACATGATGCATAGTCTGGTCCTCGTATGTTCTTTACTTGGGTTCAATTGTGGACATAGAATGCCTGAGCGGTCAGATGTTCTCTGGACTATTGACTTAGTCGAGGGAATGGTCGACTGGATAACATCCAGTCGAGAACAAACCTCGAACCAATCGATAAATATCGCCTAGAAGCCCGGCCGAAAAGCTCGCGTTTTTCGGGGTTTGGGATTACACTCCGCGATAGACCAAATCAGGAGTGAGACATGCTTGGTAAACATTCTGAGCAAGGCAGCCTGTTCGAGGCA
>JBEKCT010000137.1:0-9633 GCA_050014715.1 Anaerolineales bacterium
TCCGATCTGGTATTGTGACTATCAATGGCAATGAGGTATTGGCTGAACCAGAGATCCCCGACGCAGTAAAACCTGTGCTAAAAAGTCTGGGTTGGGGACACTAGGATGATAAACTCAGGTATAGGTGTTACAGTCGCCTAATTTGATTTAAACTTCTTTCTTACCTAATATATTCCGTGTCTGTGAAATGTCTTCTTGAATTTGTTTCACCAATGCATCCACTGAGTTAAATTTCTCTTCGGAACGCAAATACTCCATGAATTCCAGCTTAACTATCTGCCCATACAGGTTCTGATGGAAATCGAGCAGATGGGCTTCGATCGTAGGGGCAGGGGGATCGCCGTAGAAAGTAGGACGGACGCCCAGACTGGTGGCAGCAAGATGAGGTTGCCCATTCACCCAAGCCCGGCAGGCGTAGATACCAAAGGCGGGAAGGATCTTTTGCTCTTGAATTTGGATATTAGCAGTTGGGATATTAATGGTGTGGCCACGACCGTCGCCGTGGATGACCGGGCCGGTAATGGAAAAGGGACGCCCCAAATCAGATCCAGCTGCGGAAACGTTCCCGGCGAGGACAGCTTGCCGGATGCGTGTAGATGAAATGACGCCAGCGGTATCCATCAGGGCAGGCACCACCATGACTGAATAGCCCAGGTCTGTGCCGATCTCCTTAAGCCGGGCGGCATGCGCTTCACGACCACGCCCAAGAGCAGTATCGTATCCGATAACAAGGTGGCGTAAATCCAATGTTTGGGAGAGTCGAAGCATAAACGCAGCTGCAGTCTGGTCTGCCAGGAGGCGGTCGAAAATCTGGTTAATGACCACATCCACGCCTAACGATCCTAAAAGTTCGCGGCGTTCCTCCGGCGTCGTCAAGTATTTAAAATCGGTTTTTCCCCCCAATACCACGGCAGGGTGGGGTGAAAATGTTAAAACAACGGCAGGTGCGCCGGCGCTGTGCGCTCCGGAGACGAGCTGGTGTAAAATCTCCTGATGGCCGCGATGAACGCCGTCGAAGATACCTATCGTCAGCCAGGTATTTTGGAGATTGAGATTGTCAAGGGAATGATAATGCAACACGTCATTTGAAAAATAGAATTATCCGGACACCAAAAAAGCGCATTCACGCGGGTCTTTTCCGCACACACCGGCAAATGTACCCCGCAAAGGGCACCCATCCATGTCAGATCGTGGAGTTGATTAGGAGAAGAAAACTTTCTTCGGTTGCCACTCTGGAGTGCCATCTTCTCCGCTGACGAGATCCATAATGGCTATGAGCTCACCAGCCATGCTAACTCCGCGCACCAAACCCGGTTGTGTATCCGGAGCAGCCTTAACACGATGGCCATGCTTGACTTCCTCAACCTCGTCAGGGTTGAGTTCCACGGCAGACCATTCAGCCAGCGCCTCGGCAGCGGGAATCAGGAACTGATACCAATTCCCAGCAGAGAAAGTTTCCTGCAATTTGCGCAACGGTGTCGCATCGCGCAGGGTGAACCGGCCTGATTTGGTTCGGCGTAGGCCAACCAGGTATGCTCCACAACCCAAAGCTGTGCCTACGTCATTAGCAAGGGAACGAACATAAGTCCCGGAAGAGCAGTGAACATCAATAACCACTTCCGGAGGTGCCCATTCCAGAACTTCGAGATGGTAAACGTTGATTTTACGCGGGGCAAGGTCCACTTCTTCGCCTTCCCGGGCCATTTCATAGGCTTTGCGACCGTGAACCTTAACGGCTGAATAGGCTGGCGGGGTTTGCTCTATTTCCCCAATAAAATGCTGAAGCACTTCATTGAACTTTTCCTCTGTCACATCTAGCGGGGTTGTGGACTGTTGCGTGAATCGTCCTTCCGTGTCGTAGGTATCAGTGGAACTTCCCAGGCGCAGAATGGCCTGGTAACGTTTGTCAGAGGCTGAAACAAACTCACTTAATCGCACTGCCGGCCCGATGAGTACAACCAAAACGCCAGAGGCACGCGGATCAAGTGTGCCAGTGTGTCCCGCACGCCGGATGTTTGTGCCACGGCGGATAATATCCACAACATCATGGGAGGTCAAACCAACCGGTTTGTCCACCACGAGGATACCTGAAATTGCATTTTTAATATCCTGACTTTCCATTTTATTCCTCCTAAAATATTAACCCGTCCCCCGCGAGTCAAAAGTACATCGTATTTTACCGCATTATATAGGCAATTGTAATGCCTTGCGGGTAGCCTCCAGAACGCGTTCTCTGACCTCGTCCAAATTACCGCTCAATTCAGCGCCGGCGGCTGCTTTATGGCCGCCTCCGCCAAACTGGCAGGCAATCTGGGCAACATCAATATTGGGTTTGAGTGCGCGCCAGGAAACTTTGGTTGAGTGTTTATTTTGTTCGACAAATATGATGGCAATATCTGCCTCATCTATGGATGATATTACTGAAATAAGATCGGCGTCATCATTGCCTGTGTAGCCGGAGATCTTACGGTCGACCAGCGTTAATGTGGTCCAAATGATCCCATCGGCACGTGCCAAATTGGAGAGACCTGTGCCCCAGTACTTGGTGGCTGAAAAAGTACGCCGGACCAGACTCAGGTAATAGAGCCTAGTCATATCCGCACCCAATTCGATCAAATCGGCGGCCTGACGCATGACTTCGGGAGTGGTATTCGATGTTCGGAAGCCAAGCGTGTCAGTCACGAGTCCGGTCAACAGGTTGGCAGCAATAGGTGCTGTGACGGTGAGCCCCCAATTGGACATGTAGTGTGTCAACACTGACGCAGTCGCAGCAGCTTGCGGGTCGACCATGTTCAATTCCCCGAAGGCTTCGGTGGTGGTGTGGTGATCAATGACTATGTCGGGAGAATGGTATCCTTTCAGAGCTCTTCCAACACGTTTTAAATCCGAACAGTCAACGCAAACAATTAAATCAAATTGACCATCAGCCTTGATCTGGATCAAATCGCTGCCGGGCAGGTGCCTAAACGAAGCCGGCAAACCGTCAGAGAGCACAACCTGAACTTGTTTTCCGATATCCAGCAGTGCTAGGCCCAAAGCGAGGCTGGAACCGATGGCATCACCATCGGGCCGGATGTGCGATGTGACCAGAATACGGTGTGCCAACTTTATACGATTCTTAATTCTTATCTGCAGGTCGTTCATTCTTTTTTATTTCAGCCAATAAATGCTCAATGTGGTCGGCATGTTCGGGTGTTGGATCCCAATGGAATCGTAAACGCGGAAAGGTTCTCAGTTCAATTTTAGATGCCAGGGCGCGACGCAAGAATCCGCTGGCGTGTTCCAGACCCTCCAAGATTTCCACACTGCGCGCTGCTCCTTCCACTGCTGAGACATAAATGTCAGCGAAAGCCAGTTCGCGATCTACTTTGGCGTCGGTAATAAAAACCTGATGCAGACGAGGATCGCTAATTTCCCGAATGAGCAATTCCGAGAGGTCCTGGCGAATACGGTCTGCAATACGTTGAAGCCGAATGTTGGATGGCATATTGATTTTTAATATGAATTACAATTGATAATCATCTGCATAATTCTGGTTTATATGGTTTCCGTTTTCTCCAAAACGAAGCATTCGATTACATCGCCAACCTGAACATTGTTGAAGTTTTTCAGGCCAAGGCCGCATTCAAAACCCTGGCGAATCTCGCGCACATCTTCTTTCTCATGTTTAAGTGAGCCGACTTCTCCTTCATAAACGATATCCTGGCCGCGCGTAACCCTTACCTTCCCATTCCGTCTGATTTCTCCTTCGGTTACCCGGCAGCCGGCAATATTATTACCTTTCGACATACTGAATACCTGCAAAACGACAGCCTTGCCAATTGGCTTTTCGGTGAACTCCGGAGCAAGCATTCCTTTAAGGGCTTTTTCCACATCTTCAATCAAGCGGTAGATGATTTCATAAAGACGGATATCCACACCTTCTTTTTCAGCCAGACGGCGTGCGGCAATATCGGCCTGAACGCTGAAGCCGAAAACAATTGCCTGGGATGATGATGCCAGTAAGACGTCATTCTCACTGATATTTCCAGCTTCCGCGTAAAGTACATTTATAGCAATTTCCCCTTTTCCAAGGTTGTTAATTTCGTTAACAATAGGTTCGAGAGAACCCTGAACATCAACCTTCAAGATTATGTTAAGTTCTTTCGTTTCGCCCGATTTTACCTTAGAGAACAATTCTTCAAGGGTCATTTTTTTCAATGGGGAGGCTTGCTTCCTGGATGCTTCCGTTCTTTCCAGAATAATTTGCCGAGCTTCCTTCTCTGTTGCAACTGTCTGAAAAACATCTCCGGCGGAGGGCATGCCACTAAGTCCCATAACCGAAACAGGGAAAGAAGGCCCGGCTTTTTCCACCTTTTCTCCACGAAAATCGAACATGGCGCGCAGGTGTCCAAAGGCATTACCCGCTACAATAATACTGCCTGTCTGCAAGGTTCCATTCTGTACCAGCAATGTGGCTACGGGTCCTTTGGATTTATCTAACTCTGCTTCGATGACCGTACCAATAACTGCACCATTGGCATTGGCGCGGATATCAGTGTTATCTGCCACGAGCAGTACCGCCTCCAGCAGGTCATCGATGCCTTGTTTCTGTTTGGCCGAAACTGGAATGACCATGGTATTACCACCCCATTCATCGGGTGCGAGATCATTTTCACTAAGTTGTTTTTTGACAAGTTCAGGATTGGAATTGGCCTTATCGACCTTATTCAATGCAACAATAATCGGTACACGCGCTGCTTTAGCATGAGCAATGGCTTCTTTTGTTTGTGGCATAACACCATCGTCTGCGGCGACTACCAGGATGACAATGTCAGCACCCTGGGCACCACGCGCACGCATGGCTGTAAAAGCTGCATGGCCGGGAGTATCCAGAAAGGTAATTTGACGGCCCTTCAATTCCACCTGATATGCACCGATATGTTGTGTTATGCCGCCAGCTTCCCCTTCTGCGACATGGGCATGGCGTATTGCATCCAAAAGGGAGGTCTTGCCATGGTCAACATGGCCAAGGATGGTTACAACCGGCGGACGGGTTGTCAAGGTTGACTCGTCCTCATCTGCGATGGTCTGTCGCCAGAGTGGAACTTCGCCGGATTCTTTTTCCTTTGGAGCTTCCAAGTTTTCGAGCGAAACTTCGAAACCCATTTCATCGGCCAAAATGGCTGCGGTGTCGTAATCAATTGCCTGGTTTATACTTGCCATAACCCCATTGCTCATTAACTTTTTAATAATCTGGATTGGGCTCACTTCAATGATTTGTGCGAAATCACGGATTGTGATGTTCGCAGGGAGTTCAATCTTTTTTCTCATTGGATCGCTCATACGGCACCTCTTTCGTCAAACTGCCTGCATAGTAATCATTTATTTCCATGCACGCGGGCTGTGCGGGTCCGGAGCCTGCGGGTTATTTCCCCAAAAAACAACTACTCAGGCCTGCCGGCTGAGCGATTGGTTTATCGTCAGCCCATAGGGACTCTATTGTTAATCACTGGCTGCCTCATTATCTTCCGGCAGGGTCGGTATAAACTCTCGGAGTCGCTCCAGATCGTTCTCTGTCAATTCCACTTTCAAGGCATGCGCCAGGGGCCCTTGCAGGCCTTTCTCCCAACAATTGCGGAGATTATGCAAATACGCGCCTCGCCCTGCCATTTTACCGGTCGGATCCACTTTAACACCTTCCGGTTGATGATACACAAGGCGGAGCAAGGCTCGCTTTGGCAGCACCATTCGACAACCTACACAAGTGCGCTGGGGAATATGTTTGGGCCGTTTTACAGGTTTGCCAGACAACTTATTCATTCCACGCGGCAGGCAGATACTTCCTGAATAATGAGGTTATTCCCATTCTTCCAACACACTATCATCGTCGCCACGCTTATGTTTTTTGCGAGCCACGACCTCGCCGCGCTTTTCGTCGAATTCCAATTCGCGGCCTTTCTTAGCTTTCTTTTCTTTTTTCTTGTTTCGCTCTTCTTCACTTTCCTCTTCAACGGCTACGGGAACTGCTATGACATTTTGCAGCGAGAAGATCTTGTCAAAGTCTTCTTCTTTGGCGTCTTCGGTAGGTGCAACGGTTGCGGGTATTTCTTCCAGGATAGGGGCAGGTTCTTCTGCGACCGGTACAATCGGGAGGGTGGTTGCTGCGACGGATTCTTCCAATGGGATATCACTGACACCCTGAGGGATTTCGGCTGGTATCTCGGGTTCTGGGAATGTAGCGTTTGCCAGAGCTGCCTGTATAGCCTGCATGGCCTTGGGACCTATTCCGGAGAGACTAAGGACACTATCCGGGTTTAGCTTCATCGTCATCATCAAATTACCAACCGTGCGGTGCTCTGCTTCGGTCAGAATGGTGTAAACATGATCAGGCAGATTCAAGGTCACAATATCTGCATCAAAAGCCGCATCCGGGATATCGGCCCGGGCAGCGGAAACCAGCTCTTTTTCCGCTGCGGCTTCGGCTTTCTTCTGTTCCACTGTGCGACGCTCCACACGATCGACGAATTGAATCAGTGAGAGAAACTCTTCGGGAGTCAGTGGACGTCCTGCACTCTTCTTGGATAAAATTTCTTCAATTACGGGAACGTGATCATGTTCCACTTCGGCGATGTTTGCCAAGGAGGGATCGGTCTGAACTTTTACAATCGCATCTGACGCAGCCTCGGTCAAAGACTTAATATCAATCCGCCAACCGGTTAGTTTGGCGGCCAGACGAGCATTTTGCCCATCGCGACCAATAGCCAAGCTTAACTGATCTTCTTGAACTACAACTGTAGCTGTTTTTTCAACCTCATTCAGATAGACACCGGAAACTTTTGCCGGGCTGATCGCTTTAGAAATATATATTACAGGATCGGTGTTCCATTCAATAATATCAATTTTTTCATCGTGCAATTCTTTGACAATCGCCTGGATACGCACACCCCGAATACCAACACACGCTCCAACCGGGTCTACATTGGGCTGAGTGGCAGAAACAGCCACCTTGGCGCGCTGTCCCGGCTCGCGCGAGATGGCGCGGATTTCAACGATTCCGTGATAAATTTCCGGGACCTCGTTTTCCAGAAGACGGCGCAGGAAATTGCGATGTGAGCGAGAAAGAATAATTTGCGGACCACGCGGACTTTCCTTAACTTCCAAAATAATGGCGCGAACCCGGTCGTGTACTTTAAAGCGCTCACCGGGGATCTTCTGGTTCTGAGGCATGATTCCCTCGGCTTTCATATCCAAGCCTACTGTAGCGCCTTGAGTCATATTGACTGCTTGTACCACTCCGCTGACAATTTCTCCGACCTGCTTCTCATAATAGTCGGATTGCATCTGGCGTTCTGCTTCACGGATACGCTGCTGGATAACCTGGCGGGCAGTTTGGGCTGCCACCCGGCCAAAGTCCTTCGGAGTGGATTCGACGATTGCCATATCACCCAGATTTACCTCCGGGCTCACCCTCCTGGCATCTTCAAGCAAGACCTCAGTTCGTTCATCTTGCACATCCTCAACAACTTCTTTCTCGACGAAGATGCTTACTTCACCAGTCTCTGGATTAATCTTAGCTTCTACCTGCTGAGCATTGGATGCATTAACTGCGCGTCTGTATGCAGAGACCATAGCAGATTCGATAGCCGAAAGGATGATCTCCTTTGGCAGTTGTTTTTCTTCCAGCACTTCATTGAACGCCAATGCAAATTCGTTCTTCATAATCAACCTGCTCCCCGAAATCTCTATTACACGCAGAAAAGTGGGGGTCGCCCACTTTTCGATGCGTTCGGTATAGGAACTTCAACTACGAATTAGATTTTAACATATAAGCGGGATTGTTGCAAGGATTTAATGAGAAAAGAATCCTGAAATTATTCTTTTTCAAGCCAGCGGGCGAATATTTTAGGAAAGGATATCAGGGTTTATTAAGCTTGAGAGGATGCGGGATGCGGAATGAGATTAATACGGATAATTTTTCCCGGAATGAATAAAAGATAAAGGCAAGAATAATAAAGATAAAAGTCAGGCCGGCGGCCCAATCGAGCAAGATTTGAATCAACGGCAATTTCCAGTCTGGTTGACGCCGGTTTAAGAATTCAATCAGCTTATTATAATTAGAGACTGGT
Organism: Anaerolineales bacterium; assembly: GCA_050014715.1. Taxonomy (GTDB): domain Bacteria; phylum Chloroflexota; class Anaerolineae; order Anaerolineales; family Villigracilaceae; genus UBA877. The sequence continues at coordinate 8,109 of JBEKCT010000137.1, forward strand.
ATAAGAGAAAATAATTTGGAGTTATTTTCGTTAGGAAAAACGTACCCGGTTGGGTCGCTCATATTGTAAAAACCGTTCTGAATGTCAAAGACAGAACCTGCATGAACATGAGGGAGAAAGGAATTCTCCCCTAACAGTGGGTCGTAATGGTGGGTAACATTGCTCGCCTGCGCCATGAATACGGCATCATCGTTCATGGCTGGGATTATTTTGTTCACCGGAAACGTTTCCCCGGCTTGAATTTTAGTGTAGGTGCCTAACAAGGAAGTAATATCATATGTCCTTCCCTGAACTCTCATCGGGAGCAAGTAATACCCCCATAGCGCAACCAGGGAGAGACAATTCAAAAAAACAAAAGCTGATCCAGCTCTCAATCTTGATTTCCCCTTTATCCAATAATCAAATCCTTTAACCCCCAGAATTGCCAGAGGAAGGACAAAAGAAGCAATAAAACGAGTGTTTGTACGTAAAGACTTGATTAAAGGCCATCCTTTTAAAGCGTCAAAGAAAAAGCCTCGGGCAGTTGAGAATTGAAAGACAAAGATTACGGAAATAATGAGGCAGATTCCAGCGATAGCCTTTTTTATTAGATTACTTTTATCAAAATTCGGCTTGTGAACCAGGACCGCCCAAACTCCATAAATAAGTAAAATGATTAATGCTGGAGAGATGGAACTATCGATTTCCCAGAATCCATAAGGTGTCCCTGTCCATTTTGTTAACCGGACAACATAGACGAGACTATTCTTTCCAACCAATCTAAGAAATGGGAGAGTGGTCATAACACCGATCAGTTGGAAGACTGCACCTACGATGCTAGAATTCAAAGAAACGAAATAATGATCCTGTACATCGCGTGGGAAAGTTTGCATGAAGGTGGTTATTGCATATAATTTGGAACCACACAATAGAAATATAAGAAATCCTCCCCAAATAACCACAGATATCATTTTCTTCAAGTCAAATAAGGCGGGTTTGAGGAAATAGAAAATAGGAATAATAATAATGGTGGTAAAAAAACACATAAAGCCAATATAGACGCCCCCGGAGTTTAGTAGGATTGCGCCTGTAATGGAGATCAATGCACCAGCAAGCCAGGAGGGAATTTTCCGATAAAATAATGCAAATATAGGAATCACAATCAACGGGAATGTTATTTTATCTGCATGTCCGACAACCAGACGTTCGATAAAAAAGCCGTTTGCGATAAAGAAACTTGCTCCCAATATTGCAGGAAATGGCTTTAATTCCAAAACTTCGCACAATAGTAAATATGTGATCCAAAACCCTACAGTGATATATAGTGCTCCGCTAGCCAGAATTGCAATATATGGGTAAGCAAAAAAAGTGAATAATTGTTGAAACGAAAATTGCATTTGGAGAGGGTTGGGATAGGCGGGCAGGCCTCCTCCAAAGCTGGGGGTATACCATTCGATGCTGAACCCGTTTATTTTGTAATGCAATAAAGTATCAAGCAAGCGTGGACCGAATAATCGATAATCACTGCCAACGAGGGGGTACGCGG
>JBEKCT010000138.1:0-9629 GCA_050014715.1 Anaerolineales bacterium
TCTCTCTTGCTTCGTTGACTCATCATGTTCTCCTCCGGCAGCCAGAAATCTCTGCCGTAGGGTAACATCCTTTTTGATGCAACGACTTGACTTAGGGTAAGATTCTATTTGATGCAATGCGCATCCCGGTTGCAGACCATATCTGTGGTACAATCTTGAGTGGAGTGAAACTGGATTTGCGTGGTAACTCTGCCGCCGACCCTTTTATGGGTGGCGGCTTTTTTTGTTCACCGGCAGCTTGCCGGAGAGAGAAGTGAAAAATGGACGTCAAACTTTATGTAGGAAACATGGCCAAATCAACCACCGCAGACGAACTGCGTTCGTTGTTTGCACAGGCCGGTAACGTCTCCGCGGTGGATATCATCAAAGACCGTGATAGCGGCCTGTCCAAAGGTTTTGGCTTTGTCACAATGACCGACCAAACCGAAGCGGAAAAGGCCATCAGCATGTACAATGCTTTTTCCATGGCTGAGCACGAATTGAAAGTTAATGTTGCCAAGCCGCGCGTTGAACGCTAGATTGTCAACCAGCTAATTCCGGGAAATCCCCGGCGGTAAAATACAGACCGGCATCATCGTGCCGGTCTGTACATTTAATTATATCATCAGCAAGTTTTAGGTCCAAGCAGTCAAATTCTGGTCTTTCGTTTTTTTTTTTTTTTTTCAGATGGAAACTTGCACTTAAAACCCCATATAAATAAACGGCGCGCCGGTATCCGCAAAAGAAATCAGAACCAGCACAAGAATAAGGAATGCCAGGAATAGAGCTTTTCCCCAAACAGGCCACTTTGAAAAGAATGTTTCATCCTTATGGCGAGACTGTTTCCAGTCGAGAAGGAGTGCCGGGATAAGCAGAAGAAACACTCTACTGTCAATAAAAGAAAACCCGTACCAGTTGTTCCACGGCACCGTTCCTGCCAGTTTCTCCCGGATGAACCAGAATAGCTGTTTTATCCAAATGAACACTGTTGGCATACCGGATAAATAACGCCAGGCAGTCACCAAATCCATCCGGAACGGAATCCATGCAAGTACTACCAGTATGAATATTCCTGATGTGGAAAGCACCTGCCGCCATTTCGGAAGTTCGTTCAACAACCTACGCGGAGACCACAGCGTCGATACCCTTTCTACGAAAAGATAGAACCCATGCAATCCGCCCCAAACCAGAAAATTCCACCCGATACCATGCCACAGGCCGCTTACCAGCATGGTGGCAAAAGGTGGAACCACCAGGTTGACTATTTGATCCCGTTTGGGTATCTTCTTCAACAATGCCCGGGAAGTGGGAAAAAAGATGTAATCACGCAGCCAGTTCGAAAGGCTGACATGCCAGCGTTCCCAGAATTCGGAAATGCTCCTGGAAAAATAGGGCAGCTTGAAATTATTGGTAAGCTCGATCCCAAAGAAACCACTGACCCCGCGCACAATGCTCGTATATCCCGCAAAATCGTTGTAGATGACGAAAGCGTAGGCAAGTAAATACACCACCAGGTCCTGGCCAGCGAAAGTTTCCGGGTGCTGAAAGATCGCGGCCGGAATAATGGACAGTAGCGAATCAGCCAGGACGATTTTGCGTACCACCCCTATGACAATCAACCAGAAATTGCGCTCCGCTGCCTGGGCATCTGGCGCTCTGGGCTGCTTAAACATAGGCAGAATGGTGCGCGCCCGTTCGACCGGCCCGGAGAGCATTTTTGGAAAATAGACCACATACAGGGCAAAGTCCAACCAGTCGATTTCCGGCTTGATGATTCGATTGTGCACATCCACCAGGTAGGAAATCATTTGGACGGCGATGAAAGACAGACCGATCGGTACCAGCAACAACAAGCCGCCGGCTCCGGTATGGACTCCCATTTTCTCCAGCAACCTGGTCAGCGCTGGCACATAGAAATCAGTATATTTAAGCACCACCAGCACCAGAACATTGAACCCGATCCCCAACCACAGCAGAATCCGGCGGCTGTTTTTAACAGTCCCAGGGCGTTTGCCAGGATCGTTGCTGGAGGTTGGTGTCGAGCCAGCAATACCAAGCCAGTTTCCCAGAAAGAAATTAACCGTTGCCACCACCAGCAGGATGCCGGCCAGGATGCACGACCAGGTCAGAACAAACACCATCGAAACGGCGAAGAGCCAGGGAATGCGATACCGTTGCGGTAAACGCCAATAGATCAATATTGAGACGACACAGAAGATGATAAACGCGAAGGAAGTGATGCTCATCTTGTTGCGCTGGCTTTGATTGGATTGATATGGCTTTGCTCCACAAAAATGGCCAATTGATCCCCCAGGCAGCTGCTAAAATAGGGAGCGCCGATGTAATTCAAATGCCAGCGATTGGACCGCCCTTTCAGAGGAATTGTGCCCAGGCAGGCCTCGGAAGGCAGAAATGATCCGCCATTCGTCGTAACAACCGAAGAAATAGTTTCTTGAAATTGCATATGCACCGTCTCTCCACCCACGTAGACATAAAAGGTCGGGTGAACGGGCATTTCCACCACCCAGACGGCCGTACCCTGGTTCTTGCTGAAGTCAAGGATGTTCGATAAATCATCCACGCGGGAAGCGGCGATCTGGTAATTGCCGTAATCTTTAAAGTTCTGTAATTCTGCCGGGTCATTGGGATTGGGCGGTATGTTAATATTAACGCCTATCCCTTCGTCCGGTTCGTAACCACTAGAGGAAGTGTCATGATAACGCTTGATATAAAAAGCAATTGTTTGAGGGAAATCAGAGCGGGCCCAATTTCGAAACGGCAAATAATGTTGCAGTGCGGCGGAATGATCCAACATCCAACCGAATTGATTAAAATTACCGCTTTTATATTGCAGCCAGGGATCCTTCAGGAAGGGCGTTTCATATTCGAGCCCAAGTCCGCCTATGAAATCACGCATTTCGGTGACATACACAAGCAAAGCCGGGTGATAGCTCTCCACCAGTAACCGGGCAATCACGGAATTGGGTGCAATCGTCATGCCTTCCACGCCGAAGTTGAAAATGCGCGGCTGAATGCCGGTTTGTTGGTAGTATGTTTGGGTAACGACATTCGGATCGACGCCCGTATTAACCAATGAACTGCCCAGGAAGATAATATCCACACCCCCGTGGCTTTTCACGTAGTCCTGCAGGCGGAACCATTTTATTTCAAATTGGTAATCAAAATTATCAACTGACCGGTAGGGTGAGAGTTTTTCAAGCCATGGTGTATGCGCGAGCAGTTCCAGCCCCACCGCAAGGACAACGCAAAAAGATACGGTAAGGGTTAGGAACGACCAAAAAGACCTTTTTTTTTCGAAGATTTGTGTCATGGTACGTAGGACCGAACCGGGATGCTAATTCCTTCGGTAAATCCAACTAGGAGGATCAACTTTTGTCGATTTTTACATGATTGGATAGGCTTATTGTGATTAAAACCTGTCTGAAAATTCAGATGGATTTCGCGTTATGAGTGCATGCATTAATTACGTGGTTCTTCCATAATTTGGAAGGATAAAGTACATTCCAATATTACGAATTTGGGGCGACCTGACAGTCGCCCAGGTTTCTACCTCAACAGATTTCTTAGAACAGTTTGTAATATGCCCCTGTTCCGATAATAATTTACCTCCACCGGTGTATTCAATTGTGCGATGGTTTTAAAAGTGACCACCGAACCATTGCCTTTCCTTGCTTTGACAATAATCTCGCTCTTTGCCGGCATATCATTACGCAGGCCCTCAATGCTGTAAACTTCACTGCCATTCAGGCCGAGACTTTCGGCATTCTGACCATCCTTGAACCGCAATGGCAGAATGCCCATGCCAACCAGGTTCGAGCGATGGATGCGTTCGTATGACTCGGCGATGACGGCTTGCACTCCCAGCAAAAGCGGGCCCTTCGCAGCCCAATCCCGGCTGGAACCCGTACCATATTCTTTACCGGCAATCACGATGGTGGGGATTGCGTGTTCCTGGTATTTTGTGGCCGCATCGAAGATGGTGGTTTCCTTGCCAGGCAGGCTCTCGCCGTCCGATCCAAAATAGCGCGTGAACCAGCCTTCTTTTCCCCCGGCTAAAAGGTTCTTCAGCCGGATATTGGCGAAAGTACCGCGCGCCATCACCATGTCATTACCGCGCCGCGACCCGTAAGAGTTGAAATCGCGCGGTTGGACCGCACGTTCCTGCAGGTACTGACCGGCCGGACTATCGATGGCAATATTGCCGGCCGGAGAAATATGATCCGTTGTGATCGAATCACCCAGCATGACCAGCACACGGGCAGCTTTGATGTCCGTGATGGACGGCACATCCAGGGTCAGATCCTGGAAGAACGGCGGATGATGGATATACGTAGAAGCCTCATCCCACTGGAAAAGGTCGCCTCCAGACACCCGGATATCTTTCCAGATCTTGGAGCCCTCGAACACACTGGCATAGCGTTCCATGAACATGCCTTTATCCAGGCTGACCTCGACCAATTCGGCCACTTCCTGTGTTGTCGGCCAGATGTCTTTCAGGTAAACCGGCCCATCCCGGCCCGTGCCGAGCGGCTCGCTATCCAGGTCAATATTGACAGTGCCTGCCAGGGCAAAGGCAACCACCAGAGGCGGGCTGGCCAGATAATTGGCTTTCACCAGAGGATGGACCCGCCCCTCGAAATTGCGGTTACCGGAGATGACTGCCGCCGCGACCAGATCGGATCCGGTGACGGCTTTGGCGACTTCTCCCGGCAGTGGTCCGCTGTTGCCAATGCAGGTGGTGCACCCGTAACCGACCACGTTAAAGCCCAGCTTGGCGAGCGGTTCGATCAGTTTGGACTTGGTGAGATATTCTGTCACCACGCGTGAACCGGGTGCCAGGCTCGTTTTGACATACGGTTTCACCTTCAGCCCTTTTTCGACAGCCTTCCTGGCCAGCAAACCGGCCGCCACCATTACTGATGGGTTGGAGGTGTTGGTGCAGGAAGTGATGGCTGCAATTACCACTGCGCCATGACCGATTTCGTACGATCCGCCGTTGGTGCCAACCTTCGCTTTGCGAGCCTGGGCTTCCGGCGCGAGTTCGTACCCGCGTTCTTTCGCCGGCGCACTCAGGGCTTTTTGGAATACTGATTTCATCTCATTCAGCGCGACGCGGTCCTGTGGGCGTTTGGGACCTGCCAGGGAAGGCACCACGGATCTGAGGTCGAGTTCGAGCGTCTCGGTATATTCCGGCTCTGATGAACCTTGCTCGTGGAAAAGACCCTGGGCCCGGCAATAAGCTTCCGTCAATGCGATGACTTTCTCCGGACGACCGGAAAGCCGCATATAATTTAATGTCTCGGCATCCACCGGGAAATAACCCATGGTCGCGCCATATTCCGGGGACATGTTAGAAATCAGGGCTCGGTCGGGAAGGGACATGCTGCTCAGACCCGGACCGAAGAACTCGACAAACTTGTCCACCACGCCGTGTTTTCGCAGAATCTGCGTGACAGTTAATACCAGGTCGGTGGCAGTCACGCCTTCCTTGAGCTTGCCGGAAAGTTTGAAACCAATCACATCCGGCAGGAGCAATTCCATCGGCAGACCGAGCATGACCGCTTCGGCTTCAATGCCTCCCACCCCCCAGCCAACCACCCCCAGGCCGTTGATCATCGTTGTATGCGAATCGGTGCCTACCAGCGTATCGGGGAAGGCAAACAATTCACCTTCCATTTCCTTTGTCGAAACAACCTGGGCCAGGTATTCAAGGTTGACCTGATGGACAATGCCGGTCATGGGAGGAACCACGCGGAAATTTGAGAACACTTTCTGGCCCCATTTGAGGAACTCGTAGCGCTCGTGATTACGCTGGAATTCCATTTCTGTATTCCGCTGGAGCGCGTCCACATTTGCAAAGAAATCCACCTGCACCGAGTGGTCGATCACCAGGTCGACCGGAACGAGCGGATTGATCGACTTGGGATTGCCTCCCAGGCGGGCGACGGCGGTCCGCATGGCGGCCAGGTCAACCACCGCCGGGATCCCGGTGAAATCCTGCATGATCACGCGTGCCGGAAGGAAGGGGATACCGGGACGATCGCCAGCCGGCGTCCATTTGGCAATATTCTGCACGTCTTCCTGCGTGATTTCCTTCCCGTTGCACTGGCGGAGAGCTGCCTCGAGCAGGATGCGGATGGAAAACGGCAATTTACCCAGCTTGACCAGGCCGGCTTTCTCAAGCGCCTGGAGCCGGTAGATAATATATTTTTTATTCCCAACCTTGAGAGTGTCGCGCGATTGAAATAAATCTTGGTACATAGTTGCTCCTTTGAGGATCTTTCCTAACCATTAGGATGTATTCCGGAGGGGTTTGTATTTTAAATGCAGTAACTCAAAATGCGGTTCGTCCATGATTTTCGGAAAGGACCTACATCAATTCCTGCTTCAATTCATCGATAAGTTTATACCGTTCCTGTTCAGGCAGGAATGCAGCCCAGGCGGCTGCCAAGATGCGTTCTTTCAGCATTGCTGGGCTTAAATCCAAATCTTCGCAAACACGATGATACTCATCCGTCAGAGTAATCTGGGAGACGGATGGATCGTCGCTACAGATGATGACATTTATTCCTTCCTGCAGCATTTTAATTAATGGGTGTACCGAGGAAACCGGTGTGACTCCGGTTTGGTAATTGCTGGTCACACAAACTTCGAAAGCCGCCCCCCGTTCCCGAGCCATTGCAATGACGGAAGGATCATCCACCACGCGTACACCATGGCCGATTCGATCGGCATTGAAAATCTCGAAAGCCTCGCGGACATTTTCTGCTCCGCCCCATTCTCCCGCATGAATGGTTAATTTAAGTCCGGATTGTTGGGCCTCGTGGAAGATACCCGCGAATGGTTTTGCCGGGAATTCAGCCTCATTGCCTGCCAAGTCCAATCCAACCAGGCCATCCCCGCACCTGGCAGTGGCCAGGCTGGCCACCTGCTCAGCCAGTTCCATGCTTTCGTGGCGGTTGATACTTACGATCAAGCCGACGCGCAGGCCAAATTCATGGGCAGCCTGTTGAGTGTTTTCGCTCACCCAATCAATCACATCGCCCAACTGGAAACGCTCGCCCCGGCTCAAGGCTGCCGGAGTGAATCGCAACTCCAGATAACGGATGTTGTCTTTTACGGCATCCTCCACTGCCTCACGCGTGACACGGGCAATAACTTCCGGTGAGCAATAGAACAACCGTAACGTTGTAAATTTTGAAAGGAAATTCTGGTAAGTGGAGGGTTCACTCTTCTGCACTTGAACAAGGTTGCTCAGCGACCCGGTATTGATTGGTACTGTGATTCCCTGGGTTCGGGCAATTTCCAGCATCGTCCTCAGGCGCAGCGAGCCCTCAAGATGGCGGTGGAGCTCCACCTTGGGAAGTGTGTAATAAAAATCCTTCAGGTTGGTCACGACCTAATGCCTGTGTCTTTTCCGTTTCTTATCGGAACCCGGGGCCGGAGTGGTTTTCTCCGGATTGGAAGCAGACTCTGCCGGCGCTGACCCTTCAACGGACCCGGACCCGCGTGCCACGGTACCCAGACTTGTTTCGGTTTGAGCCATTAGCGCACGGGGCTGGTACAGGAAGATCCGGCTGATGACCGCCGCACGGATGTCACCCAACAGGCCCTGGAACATCTCTGAAGCCTGGCTTTTGTATTTTACCAGCGGATCTGACTGGGCATACGCTTCCAGTCCGACTGAAACGCGCAGGGCTTCCACGCGCGTCAGGTAATCCACCCACAGTTCCGTAATCGCTCCAAGCAATACCTGCCGGTAAATCTGCGTCTGGATGTTGTGACCCAATTCCTCCGCCGGGATTGCCGGGGCGTTTTCTCCCAGCCGGATGCGTTCGCTTTCACCCCAGGCGCGCCTTTGTGCCTGCTGGGCCTTTTGCAGATGGTCCAGCACGTCCTCTTCCAATGCCTGGTTATCGGAGTTGCGCAACATTTCTCCAGCCAGATATACATAATGCAGGCGGGTAAAAACCTGCCGTACCTGGCGATGGGTTTTGGCATCAAAGAATGTGCTGGTACCCTGTGCCAGCAAGCCAAGCAAGCGCAGCTTGGCCTGGTCGTCATGTTCCGCCAGACGCTCCAGAGCTGATTCAAGATCACGCGGGATTTGCCCGCCGCCGCCCAGCAGTTTTTCCCGGCGTGCCGCCAGAGCCTGGCGGACATTTTGCTCCACCCGGGTTGCCACGTCATCCCAGGCGAGCTCCTGCAAATCCGCCAGATTCAACCCAAGCGGCTCACCCAGACGGAACTCGATGGTATTGGCCAGGCGGGTGATCGTGGTGGAAGTAACAAATGCTTCCATCTGGGCTCGCAGGTCTTCAGCCAGATCCTTGGGGTCTTCCACCAGTTGCGCCAATTGGTCCGGCTCCAGTTTGAATGGAACTCGCACCAGCCCGGATAGTTCATCCAAAATGACATTCGGGCGGCGAGTCTCGGCCTCCAGGTTTTCGGTGAGGCCATCCAGGGAACTGTCAAGTGAATCGCTCCGGTCATCCATCTGGATTTGCAGGTCCAGGCCGGCGCGGTCAATCTGGTCAAGGGTGGCGGCCAGGAAGTGCTCCTGGTCGGCCGTGACAGCGCGTGCGGCCAGGTCAAGCAAAGCCGCCGAAAGGCTTTGCGGCGATTTTGCCGGTTTTGTTCCTGCGCTCCTGGAGCCTGAACTAGCCGCGTTGAGTTCATCCAAAAGGAGTTTATAGGTGAATGGCGGGAAGATACCATCCGGGGAGTTGAACGCCGGTTGAATCTGTTCCAGCCAGGCCAACAGCCGCCAGTATTCGCCACTCTCATGCGCTTCATTGACCCGGCGCGTGACTTCCTGTGCCAACAATTCATTCACGTCTTCAACCAGGTCTTCCTTCTCGAAGACACGGTCGCGCTGGGAATAGATGCGCTGACGTTGGGCGTTCAGCACGTCGTCATATTCAAGTGTATGTTTGCGGATATCGAAATTGGAGCCCTCCACGCGCGTCTGGGATTGCTCGATCATGTTGCTGACCAGACGGGCCTGGAGTGGATAGTCTTCGTCAATGCTGAATCGTTCCATCACGCTCTTGACCTGGTCGCCGCCGAACATGCGCATCAGGTCGTCTTCCAGGGACAGGAAGAAACGGGAAGATCCCGGGTCACCCTGGCGGGCAGCCCGGCCGCGCAACTGGTTGTCGATGCGGCGGGCTTCATGCCGCTCGGAGCCAATAATGTGCAGACCGCCAAGTTCCCGCACGCGCTCCATTTCAGCGAAGAAGTTCAGGAAATATCTGGCTTCCGTCTCGTAGATACCGTACTGCGCCGGGTCCACTTTTTGCAAGGCCTCACGGCGCTCCTGCAGGGGCATATCATAAGGGTCGTTGATCCCGGCTTTACGCAGGATCCGGTTGACCCCGCTTAGGATCTCCTCAGCCAGGTCGCCGCCCAGTTTGATATCCACGCCGCGGCCGGCCATGTTGGTGGCAATGGTCACTGCGCCAAAAGCACCGGCCCCGGCGATGATCATGGATTCTTCCGTATGCTTGCGGGCGTTCAATACCTGGTGCGGTACGCCGCCCTGCAGGACGGTCTTCAGCCTGGCCTCGTCGGGTTGACCCAGCCCCAAAATATCCAGCACACGGACCAGATTGGCCGGGTCTTCGGGG
>JBEKCT010000139.1:0-9587 GCA_050014715.1 Anaerolineales bacterium
AGGTTATCGTAGCGGCCATTCTTGAGCACCACCAGCCGTCCGTGAATGCCCTTCAGCACCAGGTCGAGCGCCAGGTTGCCGAAAGCCATCGGGACGATCGAGTCGACCGCATCCGGGTCGCCGCCGCGCACCATGTAACCCAGGGTCTGGTTGATGATGTTGATCGTCACGCCCTTATTGTACTGGGCAGTCCGTTTCATGACTTCCGCAGCAACCGTATCGCCGATGCCGCCCAGCTTGGCATGCCCGAAGGCGTCTGTTGCTCCGTCCTTGAACATCATCTCGCCCCCCTCGATCTTGGCGCCTTCCGAGACCAGCACGATCGAGTATTTGCTTGGGTTGCGGTTGCGGTCTGATACCAACAGTTCGGTCAGGCGGTCGATGTTGAACTTCCACTCCGGGATCACGCAGCGGTGCGCCGCGCCGGCCATGGTCGGCAGCATGGCTGTGAAACCGGCGTAACGGCCGAACACTTCCAGCACCATTATGCGCTCGTGCGAGCCGGCGATCGTCCGCAGGTTGTTGATCAGGGAGATGGTGCGGGTCACGCAGGTGCTGAAACCGATGCAGTAGTCGGTTCCGGGCACATCATTATCCATTGTCTTGGGGATGGCGATCACCTTGAAACCCTCCTGGTGAAGCCGCACACCGTAACTGAGCGTATCGTCGCCGCCGATCGGGATCAGGTAATCAATGCCGAGGAATTCCAGGTTCTTGAGGATTTCCGGCGTCAGGTCGTTGCGCTCCTGCGTGTATTTGTCCTTTAAATGTTGCGGGATATTTTCAGGCTTGACCCTGGTCGCATTGGTGCGGGAAGTATGCAGGAAGGTGCCGCCCGTGCGCCCGGCCCGGTTAACTACGTCTTCGGTCAGGACCTGGTAATTTTCGCTGTTATCTGCGTCCTTCTCACGCACGATATCCACCAGCCCGCCCCAGCCGCGTTTCAGTCCGATTACCTGGTAGCCTTCACGAATGGCTCGCACTGTAACGGCACGTATGGCTGGATTCAGTCCCGGCACATCCCCGCCACCGGTCAGAATGCCAATAACGCCGGGTTTCTTATTTGACGACATATATACGCCTCCTTGAAAAAAAAAAATTATTATGGCAATCAGGCGGCAATTATACTGCTTCTTCCTAAAATCTAATCGGACTATTAAACCAAAAATCCCGCAGATTGAATATGCAAACAGGTAATTCTTACGTAGTACACTGGTATCCTCGCGTGTATAATTACTTGGGAAACCTTTTGCCTGCGCCTGAAAGGCAACCGCCGCTTGGAAGCGTTTTTAGCCCGCTTTCGCGCTGCAATTTGGCCCCGGAGCAGATTCCGTCGGGACAGCCTTTCGCGGTTATTTAGGAGTTACCATCTGCTCAAACCTGGAAAATCAAACAGAAGGAATGCGAGGGAGTCATGCCCCTGGATAACCCCGGTCCATATTTAACCGACCCGAACGGCCACGAACACCATCTGTCATCGCAGATTGCCATCATCGGACGCGCGGTCGAATGTGATATTGTTATAACCAGTAAAAGCGTTTCACGCGAACATACTCGTATCCGCCGGGACGGCCGGCGCTGGTTCGTTGAAGATCTGGGCTCAACGAATGGAACCTACCTTAATGATGAACGGGTCATAGGCAGCCTGGCCATGCTGGATGGAGATGGTCTCAAGGTTGGCGATGTGATGTTCATTTTCCACGACCCCGATACGACCACGCGCGAAAACCCGGTCCCGGAATTGGAGGTGGATGTCACTTCCGGTGTGGTGCGCGTAAACCGCCGGGCAGTCAGCCTCTCGCCCAAGGAATATCAGCTCATCGCTTATCTATATGGACGGCGCGGCCAAGTTTGTTCTAAAGACGATATCGGCCACGCCGTCTGGCCGGAATATGAAGCCGGGGGCATTTTCGATTACCAGATCGAAAACCTGGTTCGCCGTCTGCGCACGCGCATCGAACTCGACCCGGCCAACCCCCAGCTTCTTTTCACCGTGCGCGGGCTGGGGTATAAATTGGTGGTGGCGTAATAAACCTGCTACTGCTTGGGTTCTCCTTTAAATTTTGGAAGAACTCTTTTTTTGGATATACTCTAATATACTTGATGCACTTCTCATCGGCAGCCGGTAGCCCGGTGTTAGCCAGTGGATGGGTTGATTCTGGCCTCTTCAGGTATCATCTGGGCCGGATGAAACCTATGGTTGCGATAATTACCAATACTTTCAGGAACAAGACCGAAATGACCCCCGTCTCGCTCGAAGGACAATCCCTCGGCAAATATCGCATCCTCGAACCGCTCGGACGCGGCGGCATGGCCCAGGTCTACAAGGCCTACCACCCGCAGCTTGACCGGTATGTAGCTGTCAAGATCCTGCGCTCCGATTTGGTGGAAGAGGAGGAATTCCTGGCCCGCTTCCGGCGCGAAGCCCGGGCCGTCGCAGCCTTGCGCCATCCCAATATTGTCCAGATCTTCGACTTCGATGTGCAGAATGATCTTTATTACATGGTCATGGAGTTACTCGAAGGCGATACCCTCAAAGCCTACCTGAATACCTTGCGTGTGCGGGCGGATAAATTGCCCCTCGGTGAAATGGTGCGTATCTTTACCGATGTACTATCCGGTCTGGCATATGCCCACGGAGAAGGCATCATCCACCGCGATCTGAAACCGGCCAACATCATGTTGACCAGGCGCGGCCAGGCCGTACTGACCGATTTCGGCATCGCCCAGATCGTTGGCGGAACGCATTACACGGTCTCCGGGGCTCTGATGGGGACGCTGAGTTACATGGCTCCCGAGCAGGGTCTGAATGGACACAGCGATGCCCGCAGCGACATTTACTCGCTCGGTATCGCCTACTATGAAGCCCTCACCGGTACCGTACCTTTCGATGCCGATACGCCGCTGGCCATTCTGATGAAACATGTCAACGACCCGTTGCCTCTACCGCGCAAGACCGACCCGACCATCTCGGAATCTTTCGAGCGGGTGGCTCTCACGGCCCTGGCCAAACGCCCGGAAGACCGTTTCAAGAGCGCCAATGAGATGGCCGAACGATTGTTGGCCGCGGCAAAAGAAACCGGCATTGAGGTCCCGGAGACCATTAGTCTTCCTAAGATGATCAACGGTCCATCCACAGATAAAACCGGACCAGTCGCCGTCTTTTCCGGTCCGGCCCGCCAGTGCATCCCCGACGCCGGATTTGCATTCGGCGATACCGCCAGCACTACCGGCAACATGAATCTCACTGGATTGCCGCGCATCACTGAATCGGTGAAGATCCTTTTCACCCCTCCGGCCAGGTATGGCGAAGTGCCGCCCAAACATGTTACTGCCGCAGCTCTTTATTCGGTCGGAGGGATCATCTTCGTCAACATGGTATTAATCTGGCTGGGAGGGATTTTTGGCGTGAAGGTTTGGGGGCACGCCTGGCCTTTGGAGATTATTGCCGTCGGGGTTTTACTCTCGGGGCTGATGGCAGCCCTGGCTAACCCCTGGCTGCTGGTACCGGCCGGGATTTTGATGGGGAACGGTCTCCTGTTCTCCTTCTTCACTCTGACCGGTTGGTGGAGCCTGTGGACCATCCTCTGGCCGTTGGAGCCCCTGTTGGTCGGCGTATCGATTGTTGCGCCCTTCTGGTTGATGCGCCAGGGCAGGCGCGGGGCTTGGCTGGCCCGGCGGATTGGGATTGCCCTGCTCGGACTGGCTGTTGCCATCTTTTTCTTTTTAGTTCTCTTCGGGATCGTTCTTCCCTAACCTGTAACTGCCAAAATCCAGGCTTTATCTCAACACTGGCAGATAGGATCGGCCGCCAGGTTTGTTCAACGCGGTCTTATTCAAACAATGAACCAAAGGAGGTTCGAATGCAAAAGAAAGCTTCTCTACTCATCGGTGTGACCCTGATCGTGCTGGGCATCCTGGCGCTGGCCGGAAACCTGCTCATCCGGGCGGTCGGCCCTGGCTTCATGCTCGGGTTCCGCGCCTGGCCGATTTTCGTGGTTGGAGCCGGGCTCCTGTCCTGCCTGCCGCCCTTTATCTTCCCTTCTCGGCGCAGCCTGAGCGGGTTATTCGTCCCCGGCCTCCCCGCTCTTATCACAGGCCTGCTACTCTTCATTGCAAGCGTGACCGGCTATTGGGCCATCTGGTCGTTCCTATGGCCGTTGGAAGTTCTCAGCGTGGCGACTGCTTTCATCCTCATGGCAATATTCTTGCAGGTGCCCTGGTTGATGATCCCGGCTTCCATCATAGGTTTCACCGGTCTGGTACTCCAATTCTGTGCTGCCACCGGCTGGTGGAGTTCCTGGGCGGTACTGTGGACCGTCGAACCGTTTGGCGTGGGTCTGCCGCTTCTGCTCATCGGCCTTTCCAGGAAGATCGAAGGCGTCAAACTGGCCGGCATTATCCTGTGCGGCCTGGCCGGGCTGGGCTTTGCAGCCATGTCCACCGTGCTGGTAACCTCCCTCTGGGTCACCCGCCTGATCGGGCCGGTCGTGGTACTGGGCTTGGGCATACTCCTGGTGGTTTCTGCAATGACAAAACATTCACAAGATAATGAGGAAAAAAAGTCAGAAGAACCTGCAGAAGAACCAGTCGCCTGATTTTCTACGCACCAGAATCGATCTATCCATGCTCACCCTTTAGTCTCCTCCCCTTCGGGGGAGGTGGGAGGGAGAGGGAAAAGGAATAATCTCATGAACAAACGTATTTATGTCCCCGCCATTATCCTTCTGGTAGCCTTGTTGGCCTCCGGCTGCGGGCTCCAGATGGTAAGCGGCTCCGGCAGGATCGTCACCGAGACGCACAATATAAGCGGCTTCTCCAGTGTTACATTGGCCGGCATCGGTAATGTTTACATTACCCAGGGCCCAGCCGAATCGCTGCGCATCGAAGCGGAAGACAACCTGATTCCCTATTTCGACACCTCCGTTCAGGACGGGACCTTGAAGATCGGAATAAAAGCTGAATACATGGGTGTCAGCTTGCTGCCCACCAGGCCGGTCAATTTCTACGTGACGCTTCCCAAAATCGCGGCCATCACGCTGGCTGGCTCCGGGAATATTTTCGCAGGCAATCTCCAGGCCGGAGCATTTGGAATCTCCCTACTCGGGTCGGGAAATATCGCCGCGAATGCATTGGCGGTCACCGACCTTGACCTCCGGCTCGGCGGTTCAGGCAATATCAGCCTGGGTACGGTCTCAGCCAGCCAGGTCAATGCGAACATTGGCGGGTCAGGCGATATTCATGTGGATGAGCTGACCGCGGACAAAATCTCCTCGAAGACTGCCGGTTCCGGCAATATCACCATCTGCGGCAAGGTTGCCGAACAATCCGCCGAGATCCTGGGGTCTGGCGATTATCTGGCCGGCGGCTTGAAAAGCGCAACTGCCTCGCTGCGGATCACCGGCTCCGGCAACAGCCAGGTATCCTCAAGCGGAACCCTGAACGTGACCATCCTCGGCAGCGGTGACGTGGCCTATTCCGGAAATCCAACCGTGAACGCCAGCATCGCCTGCTCGGGCAAGGGCGACCAGGCCAACCAATAAGATCGGTACCAAAAACTAACTTGGAAGAAAAACCTCCAAGTTCTTGAAGAACTCGCAGGTTTGTGTATAAAACCTTTGTTTACTTTATGTGCGCCTGTCCCACGCTGCACTCCCGCGGGATCGTAATGAATTATTCTATTTTCAGGCCTATCAGGTTGGAGGAAAGGGTTAGGATATCGTCGGCAGGCTGCGCGCTTTGCGAGTCGCCAGGAAGTTTTCGCCCCAGTATATGATCAGCGCCAGCCAGACTATGCTGAATCCTATCAGCAGGGACAGGTTGAAAGGCTCATGGAAAAGGAACAAGCCCAACAGGAATGCGATGGTCGGATTGATGTACTGCAGGATGCCCAGTGTGGAAAGCGGAATGCGCTGGGCCGCCGAAGCGAACAACAAAAGCGGCACCGTGGTCACCAGGCCGGCGCCAATCATTAACAGGTTTGAGACCGCCGGAACGTGCAGGAACGCTCCCTGCCCCTGCCATTCCAAAATGATCAGGAATGCAACCGCCGGTAGGAATAGCAGGCCTGTCTCGAGAGTAAGGCCGAAAAGGGAACCGAGCGGCGCCACCTTTTTGACCAATCCGTACAAGCCAAAAGAAATTGCCAGGGTCAGCGCGATCCAGGGGAATTGGCCGTATGAGACCGCCACGTATATGACGCCAATGGCTGCCAGCCCAATCGGGAGCCATTGTAACGGGCGCAACTTTTCACGCACGAACAGCACGCCCAGCAGAACACTGAGCAGGGGATTGATGAAATAACCCAAGCTGGTTTCGAGCACAAACCCGGCATTGATCGCCCAGATATACGTCAGCCAGTTGATGCTGAGCAGGATCGCTGAAACCAGGTAGATCAGGACAACCCGCCGGCTGAGGGCGGCCGCACGGAACGACCGCCATTGCCGGGTAATAAAAAGGATAAGCGCCAGCAGTACGAATGACCAGATGATCCGGTGGGAAATAATTTGAATTGCCGGAACGGCTTCCAGCAATTTCCAATAGATCGGGAAAATACCCCATAACAAGTAAGCGCCAATGCCGTATAAAACGCCTTTCTTCATTGACCGGTTCTCCTCTGCCGGGGGAGAAGTATACACCGCAATTCGACTTTGCGAGCGTTTTTCACGACCTCATCGCCGTTAACTAAAAGATTTCACCACATAAGCAGGGTTGGTAATATAGGAATCGAGAAGTTGGTGCACGTATTGTTGCAACCCTTGACAATCATGAACAACTGTTCTAATATTGACCTGCTTTAGTGCTGCCATGCAACCTGAAAACCTTGCTCAAACTTCCAAATTCGCTATTCCCTTTTCACCCTTGCACATGCCTAATTATCCTTGCCACCTTCCATTCGTTCCTAGTTCCGCGGAACGAATAACCTACCAGCGTGGCATAAATATATACTATTCCCCTCTCCAAATCCGACCTGTCCCCGAAGGAGGAGGATTTGGAGCTGGCCGAGGCAGCCTCAAACTGCCATCGGCCGGTAGGCAACGTTGGTCACCGAGTGGTGCCTGCCTGCAACCAATAGGGCGAAGGGCGGGTGGGGTTGATCGAGCCGGGAGCCATTCGTTCCTCCTTTCGTTTCCAGGAAACGAATATCCGAACCGCAGAGAAACTCAACTATTCAAATCCATAAATCATCTTTCCCTTCGTGTTCCTTTTTGAACGCCGGTCCCGCGCAGCTCTTCCGCGGGATCGTGGTGAAGAATCTTTTACAATCTGTAATCAACAATCCTCAAAATGGTACAATCAGCACATGCCCGATCTCTTTGACCATGCCATGCAGGAACGCATGAATGCCGAGGCGCCCCTGGCCGCCCGCATGCGCCCACGCACTCTGGAAGAGTTCGTCGGGCAGGAGCAGATCGTCGGGCCTGGCAAGCTACTGCGGCGCGCCATTCAGGCCGACCGGCTGTTCTCTTCCATCATCTTGTGGGGCCCGCCCGGCACCGGCAAAACCACCCTGGCGCAAGTGATCGCCAACCAGACCAAATCGCATTTCGAGACCCTTTCAGCAGTTCTGGCAGGTAAAGCGGAGTTAAAGGATGTCATCGATGCGGCGCTGGAGCGCCGGCGCATGTACCAGAAAAAGACCATCCTTTTCGTGGATGAAGTCCATCGCTGGAACAAGGCCCAGCAAGACGCCCTGCTGCCGCATGTGGAAAACGGCACATTCGTGCTGATCGGCGCCACCACCGAGAACCCGTATTTCGAGGTGATCGGCGCGCTGGTTTCCCGCAGCCGGGTCTTCCAATTGCTGCCTCTGACCGGTGAACAGACTGGCCGGATTCTGGATACGGCGCTGGCAGATAAAGAACGCGGCTACGGCCTGCGCCAGGTGGTGCTTGACCCGGACGCGCGCCTCCACCTGATCGATGTCTCCAACGGCGATGCCCGCAACGCCCTTAATGCGCTCGAGCTGGCGGTCGAATCCACTCCCCCGGATGCCGGCGGTGTCATCCATGTCAGCATGGAGGTTGCCCAGGAATCGATCCAGCGACGGGCGGTGCTGTACGACAAGGATGGGGATGCCCACTACGACACGATCAGCGCATTCATTAAATCCGTACGCGGTTCCGACCCGGATGCCGCACTGTACTGGCTGGCGAAAATGCTATATGCCGGGGAGGATCCGCGCTTTATCCTGCGCCGCCTGATCATCCTGGCCGGGGAGGATATCGGCCTGGCAGACCCGATGGGGATCGTGGTGGCGGCTTCCGCCATGCAGGCTTTTACCTTCATCGGCCTGCCGGAAGGTGTCTATCCGATCGTCGAAGCCACGCTCTACCTGGCGACAGCTCCCAAATCCAACACCGCCACAGCCTATTTCAAAGCCTACGAGCGCATCGAACAGGCAGGCGTCGGTAACGTCCCGACCCACCTGCAGGATGCCAACCGGGACGCCGTCGCGCTGGGGCACGGGCAGGGTTATGTCTATCCACACATGTATGAGGAGCACTTTTACGCCCAGCAATATCTCCCCAAGGAACTGCTGGGCACCTACTTCTACAAGCCGTCCAGTGTGGGCTATGAGGTCGAAGTGGCGGAGAGGTTGGCGCGCTGGCGCGAGGCCCAGCGCAAGGCACTCGGCATCACCCGTCAAGAAGAGATCCCGGACCTGACCCAGGAAAAGATCGACGAAATGAAACGGCGCATCAAATAACATGCCCGCATTGCTGCTCATCCGCCATGGCGAAAACGATTTTGTCAAACAAGGCCGGCTGCCCGGACGCATGCCGGGCATTCACCTGAACAAGCGCGGGCAGGTACAGGCCGCCGCCCTGGCCGAATCTTTGAAGAATCTGCCGATCCGGTCCATCTATGCCAGCCCGCTGGAACGGGCTGTCGAAACAGCCGAACCGCTGGCACAGTCGCTCGGCCTAGCAATCCAACTCCTCCCGGGCCTGCAGGATACGGATGTCGGAGAATGGCAGGGCACCCAGCTAAAAAAACTCCGCAAGCTGGCGCTGTGGAAGCAGGTCCAGGAACATCCTTCCGAAGTGCGTTTCCCTGGCGGTGAATCCTTCCTGGAGCTGCAGCAACGACAGGTTAAAGAAATCGACCTCATCCGCACCGCCCATAAACCCAGGGAGATGATTGCCGTGGTTTTCCACTGCGACCCGATCAAATTGGTGCTGGCGCATTATATTGGCCTGCCCCTAGACGGTTTTCAGAAATTCGTTGTAGCCCCCGGATCGGTTTCCATTCTGATGCTTGGTAAGACCGGCGGGCTGCTGGCTGCCCTCAATCTCAGACCCCCGTTCGTGTTGGACAAGTGAACAGCACTATTAGCAAGCCAGCAAGCCCGAGACTTCCTATCAATCCTCCCGTCCTAATCCCTTATTTGCTGGCCATCAACAGGGTCCTCGGAACCAGGAAAGCGTGCCGTAAAAGTTGATGAAAATACTGGCAATGATGAGGACTTTCAGGGGAGTGGAAATTCTTTCACCGGCATTATAGGCGATCAGAATGATCAACGGTATCGTGAAATCCAGCATATACCGGTATCCATATTGTATTGCTCCGTTATTAGAATACAT
>JBEKCT010000140.1:0-9578 GCA_050014715.1 Anaerolineales bacterium
TCTATCAAGGATATACTGGACGCCTTTGAGAATTTACCGACTGATAAAATCATCATTCTGCCCAATAATAAGAACATTATCCTGGCCGCCCAACAGGCCAAGGATGTGACCGTCAAGAACGTCCATATCATTCCCAGCCGCACCGTTCCGCAAGGCCTGGCAGCTATGATGCAACATAACCCGGATGGCGATCTGGAAGCGGTGGTTGCCAGGATGATCAAGTCCATTGAGGATGTTATAACGATCGAAATCACAACCGCAACCCGCACGGTGGAGATTGATGGCGTTTCGGTGGAACAGGGACAGGTGATTGCGCTGGTGAACGGCAGCCTGGCAGTTTCAACGGTATCGGTGGAATTAGCCTGCCTGGGTGGGTTGGAAAAAGCAGGAACTGCCGAGCGCGAATTGATCACGCTTTTTTATGGTGAGGATATGTCCCTCGTCGAAGCCAACCGGATCGTGGATGTAATCCGGGCGGCCTATCCGGCTCAGGAAGTGGAATTGCAGGATGGCGGCCAACCACATTACCAGTTCATCCTTTCCGTGGAATGATCCAAAATGTCTGGCCGGCGTCTTGCCTGCCATGCGCAAAGCCAATAGATGCCCAACGTCTGCATCCTTACCGACAGTTCAGCCCAGTTCACACAGCCCAAATTCCCGGGATATGACCGGGTGCACGTAATTCCATTCGGTCTCCAGGTTGTCGAACACCAGGTAGGCCTTTCCATGCCGGATGCTGTTTTTCAACAAAACCGGCTGGTAGCGCCTTCTCCACAGGAATTTGTCCAGAACTATGCCAGGTTGGGTCGGGATTATGACTCCATACTGGTCCTAACGCTCTCTTCATTATTTAGCACCTGCATGAGCCACGCCCTGGCGGCCTCAGAACAATACAGGAACGGTGCTGTTGTGGAAGTGATAGATAGCCTGACGGCCGCGCTTGGGTTGGGGATGCTTGTCCAAATTGCAGCCCAGGCTGCCTCACAGGGGGCCTCGCTGAAGGAGATCGACCGGCATTTGCGAGCCAGCCTCCCTCGTGTCTACTTGTTACTTTGTATCCCGGAACTGACTTACCTGGCCCAATCCGGTCATATGGAATATGCCCAGGCATTGGTCGGGGAGATGATGGGCATGTTACCCATTTTCACTTTTGAAGATGGGCGTCTGGTTCCCATGGAAAAGGTGCGTACCCCGCGGCACTTGTTTGAAGCGTTTCAGGACTTTTTAGGTGAGTTCGAAGCCCCGGCTCGCATCGCCCTGGTTAACTGTTCCGGCCGTGGCAGCCTGCGCACCAGTCCTTTACGCCAGTTCGTGCAGGATACTTTTCCTGATACGCTTTTCAGCGAGCACCTCATCCAACCCCACCTGGCAGCGATGTTTGGCCCGCGCAGTATCGTGCTGGTAGTTTTGGAGTCGACCGACCAATGGCTGGGATAAACAGGTTATCTTACTGATAACACCTCCGATATTCCCTCTGTTCTGGCCGGATAGTGCGGCATCGGGATAATTACTGTACTGGTCAATTTAAAAGAAAAAATTGAGCGTGTGCGGTCGCGTAGCATACCCGAAGGGCGCATTACCGCACACGCTCAATCACGCTCCTTTTCTTGGATCGCTGCTTAATCCAGGTAATACGTCATCCTCTGCAAACCAATCGAGGGATCCAGGTATTGGACCCTGACCCCTGCCGGGACACTCAGGCTGACGGGTGCATAATTCAGGATGGCTTTGACCCCTGCCTCCACCAGTTGGTTGGTAACTGCCTGGGCCACTGAAGCGGGCACACACACCATTGCCACCCTGATACTGGCCTCCTGGATGGCTCTTCCCATCTCGCGCGCATCCTGGATAACAAAATTGCCCACTTGCACTCCAATCTTCGCCGGGTCGTTATCGAAGACCAATGTTACCCGGAAACCACGGTCATGAAAACCCTGGTAGCGCGCCAAGGCATGGCCCATATCACCCATCCCTACCAGGGCTACCTCCCAAAAATGGTCCAATTGCAGGATTTCACGCAGCTTGCCGATCAAGAAAACAATGTTATAACCGGTACCCTGTTTGCCAAATTCCCCGAATTGCGAAAGGTCTTTACGGATTTGTGCTGCTGAGATGCCCACCTGTTCGCCCAGTTCCTGCGAGGAAGTGTTCTCCTGTTCCTGGGACTGCATCCGGTGCAGCGCCCGCAGATAGATCGGGAGTCTGCTGACAACGATATCGGGAATTTCTTGCTTTTTCATGGTCTGCTTCCAAATATTTCATCCATTTGGCCAGGAACCTATCCGATAATTCAGGAGGAGTTCGTATTTTAAATGCAGGTACTCAAATTGCGGTTCTTCGATAGTTTTTGGATTGTAAATTGTTATCAGGCGGAAATCCATCACAGTCCGTTGAAAAGGTACTTTTTCCAAACAAACTTTACCATAAATAAGGGGATTGTGCAATTATTCATTAACGGTTATCTCTACCCTAAAGTTTCCGCTGCTCTGGATCATTACCAGCGACAACGGAAAGGGCAGATAATCCCCTTTCGGATAATCCAGGTTGGGATCTTCGGATGAAGAAAGGAAAGGGATTGCGGCGGTAAAGGCTTCCGCCGTAAGGGTTGCGTCGCTGCTGACCTCGACCCGGCTGCCTCCGGTCAGGTTCCATGTCCAGGCATCTGGCGCCAGCGTGGCCCGATAATTCACCAGGCCGGAATAATACCTTTGCGGGTCTACCGCCAGCGGGATTTGGGTGCTTACCGGACCGGATCCCTGATATTGCACTTCTATGCCATTCGTTGTCAATTGATAATTCTTGATCAGGCGGCCATCCGGGCTGGTAAAGCTGATTCCATCCGGCTGGATGGTTGGAGTGTAGTCTGTCCAGGTATCGCTGGCGTCCGAGAAAGCACCGGGAATACTATTCGGGTCTGCCGCTTCGCCGTTCTCCGGATGCCATTCGGACGGATCGCTCAACCCGATTGCGAATTGCGCAGAAGGCCCCACCAACTGGTGCGGGCCGTTTGCATCCCGGTAAAAGAACTGCGTCAAGCGGGCTCCGTCGGTCTCAATAATGGCAAAATATTGCCTGTTTGCCAGGATGCATTCATCCCGTCTGTCGCCGTTCAAATCAACGTTGCAATCTGCACGGGCAGTTGGCTGCCTGGCCCAGTCTGATGCAGCCAGCAGCTCACCCACCTGGCCAAGATAGGCACGGCCCAGTGCCTGCAATTGTGGGTCGGGCGTGTAGGCAGTCAGTGTCATATAGGTCTGCCAGGCGGACAGACTGGCGGCATTCTCAGGCGCGGATTGCAAAGCTTTCAACCAGGGCTGGCCGCCTGGCGCGGCGGACACTGGAGCCGCCAGCGGCTGGCTTGGGAATGCCAACATCTCCGGGCTCGCCAGCGGTTGTATCCACGGGTGGGCGGCAATCCATTCAAGAGTGGGATCGGCCATATCCGGGTCACCCCAGGTGGATTGGGGCAGGCTGCCCCCCAGCACCACCAGGTCGGCCGGGTCTGCCGAGAGCGCGGTTGAGATGAGGGCACGCCGCACTTCCAGGGATGGACCGTCCTGGGTGGCCTGCATGGCATTCGCAGTCGGGAGCGGGATGAGCAGTCGCCCTTCCGATTTTGCCAGGTGGGTATCGTCAGCCAGTGGCAGGAACTGGGCCTGGTAACCGTCCAGTGCGGCCTGCTTTAGGCTTGCCAAAGGGTCCGCTGAGAGAGCGTAAACGAATTGACTGGAGGTCAGGCCAAACCCGGCGGCGGCCCGGTTGCTTAATCCCAGGGCAACGGTCGCCGGTTCGCCGAAAGCTACATCCGGAAGGAGCAGCAGGCCGCGTGCCTGCAAGTCTTTGATCTCAGGAAGATTACCCATAAAGTCCAGGGCAGCCAGGCTGGCAGGATTCTTGAGATCCACCAGCGCCATGGGATACCCAAATTGTCCGGCAGCTGCCAGCAGATACTTCAGGCCGTGCCGCGAGCCTAAAGGGCCGGAGTGTGCGCCATCCCAATCGCGCAGGGCCTGTGTCGGCGTTGTGGCCGGGAAGACATTCCAGAAGGCCATCAGGAAGGCTACATATTGGCGTGGGGGCGGGCCATCTGAACGAATGTTGTCGATTTCGTCCGCCAGCGCCAGCGGTGTGGTGGTATAAGATGACACATTCAGGTGGTAGTGGTCGCCGATAAAAGCCCGGTTGAGGCTGACAGTGACGGTGTCCAACTGGTAATCTTGGACGACGCGCGGCCAGATGGCCGGTTTTCCAGCCTGAATCCCGCTGGTCTGGACTGCGCCGGTGGCTGACACATTGATTGTCAGGGGAGTCTTGGAAAAATTTCGGTCATCCCACAGGGCAATCTTAAGGGAGTAGGCATCGCCGGGGTTAATGTCTAACAAGTCCACACGGATATCCACACTCAGATCGGTGGTTCGGGTGTAGACTGCCAGGATATCGGTCGCGGGGCTTGCGGTAACTTTCTGGCTTAGGGCGCGCAAATCGGCCTGTACCCAGGGACGGTTTGGTGGCGACGACGAGCTGCAGGCAGTCATTATCAGCAGCAGGCTGCCGGAAAGGAACCAGGCAACCATCGGCAGGCGTATGCGGGAATGTGACTTCACAGCCCTATTGTATATCATATAGTCTGATAGTCTCAGAGTTCCTGGGCCGGATAACCTGTAAATCATGGGGCGAATGCCATGCCTGGCTTATTTTTTTGGGCTCCGTTGGATTATTTAGCGAATTTGGCGGGCAATTTTCAGTTGCGCCGCAGTGTATAATGAAAGTACACTAGGGAAGAGGCAGCACCGCCTGAAAACCATGCCAAGCGCATCTGACCAGCAGCTATCGGAACAAAGCGAGACCTTTGCGGAGCGGATCGATCAACTCTTCGAAGAGCTATCGTTCGCATTCGAACGGCGGCGGCCGTCCATACTGCTGGTCTTCTACGAATTCGAATCGGTCCGGACGAGGGCGGAAAGTGCACTGGACAAACGCCTGGCTAAAAATGGACACCCGCTGGTGGTCTATGACGTGGATCCAAGCCATTTTGACATCCCCTTGTTGCTTTCCCAACGTCCGGAACGGGCCAGTTCTGTTTTCTCGGTTAGCGGTCTGTCGCGCGGTGGCGGGAAAGAGAATGCCAATGCCTACCGCGCTCTCAATATGCGCCGGGAATACTTCGTGGATTTTTTTATCCGGGTGGTCATCTGGTTGGACCCGGATGAAGCAATGGCGCTCTCGCGCCATGCGCCGGATTTCTGGGCCTTCCGCCATCGTGTGATGGAATTCAATGATACACCGGAGCCGGAACCTGCGGAAATAATGGCGGGTGGGTGGGGCCAATCAACCGGGCGATTTTCGGGCCAGTCTGAATATCTCGACGAACAGATTGGGTTGCTCGAGGACCGCCTGGGCAATCTGTCGGAACAAGCCGGTTTCCTCCGCAAGCGGATGGAGCTTCTTTTCAAGCTGGCCGGCCTGAATTATGCCAAAAAGGACTTTGATCAAACCATGCAACGTCTGCAGCAAGGCAGGCAGATTGCCCGGCTGTTGAACGACACCGTCTGGTTGGCTGCGTTTTGGGCAAAGCTGGGGCTGGTGTATCTGGAATTTGAACAACCGCTGCGGGCAGTCCGGGCGTGCCGGAAAGCCGTACGGCTTAATCCACAGGAGGCCGGCTTGTGGTGCAATCTTGGGCATTTTTACCATATCGAGGATCGCTTTACCGATGCTATAATTGCATATAAACATGCCCTCCGGCTGGATCCGCAAAGTTCGCCGGCAAATTCAGCACTGGAGGAATGTTATCGCAGGTTGGGAAGGAATGATTTGGCCGAAAAGCAAAAGAAACTGATCCACGACACCCACAATGCAGGGGCGGTCGTACACGAATAAATACGGAATGCAGAAAGCGACTTGGGCATGCCATTCGGTTTCGTTCTGCCAATCCTGGGAATAGCAGTCGGCATCCTCTTGTTGATCCGGCGGCAGCGTAAAGTCCGCAGGGCTGCCAGCCTGGTTGTCTTTTCATCTGCATTGATCATCTGGGACGCCGCGTACGGTATTCTTCTTTATAGAACCATTTATCTTCCGCATTCGGATGGTGGATTCTGGCTGGCGCTGATCACCTTGGGGGCCACGGTCACTTCGACGGCTTTATTGACATTCATCATTGCTTACACCAATCACGAGGAATGGTTGAGCAGGTGGGGCATCTTGCTGCTTTGCCTCGAACCCCTAGTCACACAGTTCTTGTTCTGGACTGACCGCTGGCAGGCGTATTTCTCCACCACCTACGGTCTTGCCAGCACAGGCTTATTTCTCAACTCCAGCCCATGGTACTGGATCAACGCCTCCTATTCCGACGGCTTGATGATTCTGGCGCTGATCCTCCTGACCCAGACTTTTCTTAACAAGCCCAGGCAATACATACTCCAGTCCATTATGATTGTCATCGGGGTTTTTATCCCGATTCTAACCAAAATTATCAGCCTGGCAACTTTTAAATACATTCTTAATCTGGAACCCCCCCTGGCATCTTTTATCATTACTGGCGGATTGCTGGGTTACAGCCTCTACTGCTACAGATTAATGGATATAGTCCCCATCGCTCGTGATATGGTGGTTGAAAGTATGAGCGAGGGTTGGATGGTTCTGGATTTGAATAACCGGATAGTGGACCTCAATCCGGCTGCTGAGACCCTCCTGGGAGTTACACGTGAAGAGACTTTCGGTAAACCCGCGGAAGACTTCCTGCAGAATTGGCTCAAGCTGGACCAGGAACCTTCCATGCGGGAAACGGAATTGAGAGGCAGCGTGAATGTGAATGGAGAGTTGCGCTATCTCAGTTTGCGCATCTTACCACTTGTCCACACGCCGGAACAGCCGGTTGGCAAAGTTGTGTTATGGCGCGATATCGCTGAACGCAGACGGGCGGATAATGCCCGCCAACTGGCACGCGACGAAATGTTCGTGCTGCTGCATTCCATTTCCGATACAGCCTTCCGGACTGTGAACCAGAACGATTTCTTGACGGAGTCTATCTCGCAGATCGTGTACGCGTTTCATAGCCAGGCCGGCCTGATTTTCCTGTTGGAAGACGTGGGTTCGAAAGCAGAGGCCTCCAAGTTTTACCTGGCAGCGCACCACGGGGTGGCGCGCAAGGAGTTGGAGCATCTGTCCACCTCACCGGAAGTAACCCGCATCGTTACACAGACCCTTTCACAACAGGAGCCCTTCTTCGCCCCGGATATCCCCACGGATGAGCGCTTCCCGCCTGCCATGCAACGATCGGGCAACAAATCCATGCTCATGCAGCCTTTGATGACCGGCGAGCATGGATTGGGAGTGATTTGCCTGGTCAGGAAAGAGGAGGCGCCGGCTTTCAGTAGTGGCGAAATCACCCGTCTGGCGATCGTAGCCGAAGAGTTGGCCTCCTTCATCCGCAATGATCGCACTCGAAAACAAGCCCTGGCACAGGAGGAACGCCGCAGTCTGGGCAGGGATTTGCATGATTCCATCTCCCAAAAATTGTATGGTGTGGTGCAATTAACCGAAGCAGCCCAGGCCAGGTTGGAGACCGGCTCCTCCATACGAGCGGAAGACCTGGCCCGGATTGGCGAGAGCGCCCGGCAGACCTTGAAGGAGATGCGCTTGTTCATTTTCCAGATGAAACCGGTGGACCTGGAAAACAAAGGATTGGTGGCCGCCCTGAACGAACGGCTGTCTGCCGTGGAAGGGCGGGCGAATATGAAAGCCCGGGTGCTGGCGGACGAAGAGATCAATCTGTCCCTGGAAAAGGAAAACGTTTTATATAATATTGCCATGGAGGCATTAAACAATATTATTAAATATGCCGATGCCAAGTCTGTGACGATTCTTTTGAAGAGGCGCAAGTCTGCAGTTATACTCGAAGTTGTTGATGACGGTTGCGGTTTCGACCTGAATGCCAGGAGCAATACCGGCATGGGATTGCGGATCATGCAGGAACGGGTTGCCAAGGTGGATGGCAAATTAACCATCCGGTCGGTCCCGGGAAAAGGGACAAAAATAATTGCAACAGTCGATGAAAACAAAATTTCGCAAGCAACCAGGGACAAGAGAAAACCATGAAAAAAATCCGTTTACTCGTCGTAGATGATCAGACCGTGGTCAGGGAAGGACTGGCAGCCATCCTGACCAATTATTCGGATATTGAAGTAATCGGCCAGGCAGCCGACGGAATCCAGGCGGTGGAAATCATCAAAAAAGAAAAGCCGGATGTGCTGTTGCTCGATATGATGATGCCCAACCAGGATGGCCTTACCACCATCCCGAAGGTCAGGGAAGTATCGCCCAACACGCGCATCCTGGTGGTGACCGCCTACGCCGAGAACGATCTGGTTTATCAGGCCATCAAGGCCGGTGCCCTGGGGTATATCCTCAAGGATGCCACGCGCGATCAATTGCTCCAGGCCGTCCGGGATGTGGACCAGGGCCGGGCCTCCTTGCAGCCTTCCATCGCGGTCAAATTGATCCAGGAGATCAACCATCCCACCGAGTTGACCTACACTGCGGATCCGCTGACCCGCCGCGAACTGGAGACTATCCGCCTGATCGCACGGGGACTGAGCAACCAGGAAATCGCCGAGAAGTTGGTTGTCAACGAACGGACCATTGCCAAGTACGTCAGCAGCATTCTGGATAAACTCCAGCTCGCCAACCGTACCCAGGCGGCACTGTATGCCCTGCGGGAAGGGATTTCCGGGTTGCACGACGAGTAGAGTTTTATGGAGTACGGGTATCAGAGATCATAGAAAAAGGGTTCCTCTGACCCGGATTTAACGTTAAACTGCGTCATTACAGGGCGTACTAGGCAATATCCTTTAATTGGGGGAAGTCACTCAAGCCGGGGATTGTCAATGAATTCAGTCCGGATGGACCTGATAATTCTGTGGGTTTGATGACCGGCACGCGGGATTGATTGGTTGTACAATGAACGCAGGGTGCCATTTCATTTCAACCGGGAATGAAACCATCCGTCGATAGGTAGAGTATGCCAATCAAGCGTACCCCGGCCATTGGGAAACAGATTTTATGGCACGGGTTGCACGAGTCGGTTGCACACATTCCGAATCGTAATGGAACTTTATTAGCGAGAAGAATGCTAACCTGTCTCATCGCTTCAAAGGGGATATTCACGTGGGAGCAAATTAAATGAGTTCAATTTTATCGCTCTATGTCCTCATCATGATTGTCTCAGGAATGGCCTGCGTATTCATTGCCGTGTATGTCTGGCCCAAGCGCCGGATAAACTCAGAAACGGGTCCGCTTGTTCTCCTGATGGCAGGGATCACTGAATGGATAGCGGCAGCCCTGCTGGGTCTTCTGGACCAGAACCTCGCCCATAAAATCCTGTGGGCCAAGATAGAATATATTGGCGTGGTCAGCGTGCCTTTGGCAGTATTGGCTTACGTGCTCCATCATTCGGGTTCTAGAAGCCCGGCCGAAAAGCTCGCGTTTTTCGGGGTTTGGGATTACACTCCGCGATAGACCAAATCAGGAGTGAGACATGCTTGGTAAACATTCTGAGCAAGGCAGCCTGTTCGAGGCAG
>JBEKCT010000141.1:0-9563 GCA_050014715.1 Anaerolineales bacterium
TTCTGAGGATGGGGCGGCGGCCAGCTATCCCCAAAAAGCAGGATCAACTTGCCCTGATGTTCGACTGGATAGCCCAGGTCGGCAGCCAAAAGTCCACCATTGGAGAGTGTTCTTGCGGCGGTAGGCAGACCGGTTTCCCAATCGACATCGCCGAGAAGCTGGCAAACCTTTTGCGTGGATCCCGGTACATAGACAAGGGAGCCTGTGACAAGGGAGCCTGTAGAAGACGGATTTTCCGTAGGAAGGGCTGGATTTAATGAAGCTGTCGGGTAGACCGGAAGTGGAGTTGCGGACGGAGTGGTTTCAGTATGAGGTGGCGATGCCGGGGGACGACCGGTAGGCAAGTTGCATGCCGAGAGGAATACGATCAATATCACCGAAATCAATTTTCGCATATCCCAACCACTTCTTTCAAAGAGTATAAATTATCGGACACTGGCATACAACTAGGTTTCTCTTTATATTGTAGCACTTTCGGCACCACCTCTCTGTAAATTTTTCAAAATATCCTTACGGAGGAGAATATTGGGTATGTAAAAAGACCTCGTAAAACCGCAATGAATCCGCCCCCCTCGGAATATTTAGCATCATCATCTTGTGTCAAACATTTTTCATACACATCTTGACATGGATATAATTCCAGAGTTTCATCAATGCCCGGCATGATCACGTTTTGGAATATTCCAGGCAGTTCTTGGTATTTAATTGGGACGGTGAAAACATTTCAGAATATTCGGTATCGAGAAATTGTTTTCGAAACTAAATGGCAGTTTTATATATGTAAATCCCACTTTCTCATAACACGACCCAAGAAAATGAGCATATGATGGGTAGGGAAAACCTATTGTTGCTAATGATCGGTCTCACACTTTTTTCTGAGTGGTTTCCACAGTAACAATACAATTCTTCTGCTGCAATGCAATTAGCAAAATGGGTCCAATTTCCCACCTTCTTTTGATCACCAGTGATGATGACACTGCTTTAGACACTTCCGCCGACTGCTACAGAACGGCTGCCCTTCGCAGTGACAATATCTTTTCGGGTTGCATTGGCCAAGAGTCTTTCAATTATTTCAACTAATGACGGATCCACTGACAGGGCCAGTTTGATCTTCAGACGATAGGCAACCTAGGCATCCGCATCCTTCAGCAGTTTAGAACCCTCTCCGCCGTATTCTTGACTTCTTCATATTCATTAATGTAGCTCCACATGGATTGGACCTTCTTCCAGCCGTTTTCGGCGGTCTATTCCCCTACTTTGTCGGCCGCACCTTTGCCGGCCTCAATGCCGTCCTTGATCAAATAAGAAACTAATGGGGTCAGAAACAAAGCCGCTTGCTGGGCGAGAACACTGATATCGTTCATGATTCCTCCCCTTACCTACCAATGTTCGTAACGCACTAATTCATTCAAAGGCTTCCGAATTTTCGGACCATGCTGGTCGGCTGGATAACCTAGCGGCGTGAAGATCACCGGCTCGGCTTCGTCGGGGAGTTGCAAAACGCTGCGTGCGGCTTCCACGTTGAATGCAGCGATCCAGCACGTTCCCAGTCCCAGGTTGGTGGCTGCCAGGATAAGATGATCAGCCACAATCGCTGCGTCAATCAGGCGTGCATTGAAGCGATCACTTTCTCGAACCCATGCCTGGGAAGAAATCGCGCAAACGCCAATCACCAGCGGCGCCTGAACGAACCACGGGCGGCGGTATATTTTTCCAATCTCTCTCTCGCACCCGGCTGTATGCACAACGATCAATTGGAAAGGCTGGCGATTGGCCGCAGTAGGCGCCATGCGTGCTGCATCCAGAACAACCTGCAATTTCTCCTCTTCCACCGGGTCGGGGCGATAAGCCCTCACGCTATATCGTGCCGCGATCAACTCTGAATATTCCATATTATCTTTTCACCTCGTTTTCATCACCAGCGATGATCGTACCACCGTTAACATCGCCGCCGATGTAGAATTGGGCGGTATTACCGGCAGATTGCCTTCTGTCTGCCTCACTGACAACGCCACTCAGCAATCTGACCACACTGACCTTGAACCACTGATTCCCATCCTTGACAGGCAGGATTTCCAATTCGCCATCTCGCTCGAGCTGGATCAATTAATCAAAATCCAAAGGCTCGGCATTCGGTGCTTCGGGGATGGGGTCTCGTTTTTCGGGCTTCAACCTTTTGATCGAGCTGTGGATCTCATCCATTATATAGTTTGATGCGGATAGGACATTGCGGCGAGTGTGTCCGAGGCCATGATCGGCTTTGGTTTGGGTCAGGCTGCGGGTGTGGAGCGCCGGCTGGTCCACAGGATCTAATCTTTTGCCAGTATCGGTTGACCGATTTCGAAACAGGCTGTGGCTGACCTGAGACATGCAGCATTCAAATGGCCGGGGCAGATGCGCAGGTTGCCCCGGCCATTCGGAATCAGCCATTCCTGGAGAATCACCCGATGGTAAGGTTACTTTCCAGGGTTCAGCATCCTGCCCATGAACAGGACAGTTTTCGTCTGGGGATCGAAGAGCAAGAACAGAAAAGGATGGTCGATGGTTACATTCAGTACCTGGGCCGGGGCTGCCATGCCAACCATGACAACACCGGTGGCAGCGGCTGCCTCCGTGCCATTTTCGTCGACATTCACATAGGCTTTGTGCAAGACATCCCCGATGAACAGGTCTTTCGCTCCATCCATACCGGAAAAATCTGCATTCTTATCAAAGGCATCCGGCATACCCAGCGAGGCCAAAGTGCTTTTCAGACCGAACTCGGATTCAATCTTGAATTTGGGCATGGCCAGGTTCAAAGGCTTGCCCGTCAGCCCGGTTAGAATGTCTGCGAGCTGTGCATCGGTCAACCCGGCCTCGAAATCGCCGAAACTCCCGGAGGCAGGCATCAGGACTACCATCATGACGTTGCTGCCAGCATAGGGCAACCCGACCGCCTGATAGTTGCTGCCCTGGGAGTACAGGTAGGCGGCCTCGCTCTTGGAATGCATCATGGGTACACTGGTCTGGCTGCCATCCAGCAGGGTAAAGGCCTGGTTTTTTGTACTGGTTGGATCAAAGGGACTTTCCCAGGCGGCCTTGAAGTAAATGGCGTCGGCCAGGACCAGCCGGGTGGTAATGTCGATGGAACCTTGCGGGAACAGATCCGTGATCTTCCCCTGGGTCTGTTGCTCGACCCAGGCGTTGATCACCTGGCGGGAAGGTTCCGCGGCATGCACGAAGTCTGCCAGGTGCATCCCGGCTCCGTAATTCTGGGCGAGTAAATCCAGGTAAGCGGGCAGGAACGGAAAGCCAGCCTGGCCCCAGATGGCGTTGGCAATATTGAGGTGGAAGCCCGTGTCGCTATTATTATTTGCCTGAGCATAGGAAGAAATCTGTTGATCCAGGGCATTCATGGCTGGATGCAGACGCTCCTGGGGCAGGCCGAAGTGCAGCGCCTGTGCCATCTGCTGCTCCGTATTGCCCCTGGCACCGGCATAGGTCATCGCCAGAGCCAGCGAGATGCTGTAGGGCGAAAAAAACAAATTCCCGTCGCCGCTGCGCAGCTTCTGATACAAGGTTACAGCGAAGGCGTTATTATCTTGCGCCAATTGGGTCAAATCATTCCCCGGCACGCTGGGTGACTGGATGCGGGCCAGTTTCGACTGCAGGACATTCTTCCCTGTAAGAGCCGGAAGCGGGGTCGGTACACTGGTCGATTGGGGGGGAAGGGTCGGCTGTGGACCGTTGTCCAGGGGAATCGGCGCGGGCCTTTGGACACAACTGCTGGTACCGAGGGCCAGGGCAAGTGAGAGGACCAAGAACTTGGTGAAGCATGAGGGAATCTTCATATCCGTATCTCCAGACAGGCAATTTGGGGTTTCGATCCTATGACGTAATCCGGTTCGGATTGGTTCCAGGGTCCCAGCCCTCCTTCGCATTTTGTATGTGAACAATTACCGTTATTGGTACAATATCAGGAGATTTGCAGATAGACAATAATTCAATGTGGAAGTAGGAAGGACTAATAAAACGTACAGGATATTATAAATCGTTGTAGGCATGATGATTGTCGCGGTTATCTTTCTCGTAGCCGCAATCCACCTGGCCAGCAGCGGGTTCGGATTAAAGAAACCCTTGGGAGTTGTGATTGGAGTTGTTACCTTTGCAGCAGGCCTGGTGCCCATCTAGGATAAAGGGGCGAAAGGGGAAGCCGGTAGAAAAAAGTGAAATAACGGTCCTTAAGAAAATAAGAGATAAGTCCGGTAGGCACATTAATTCTCCGGAGGGAGATTGTCAAGTTGACCAGTGGAAATTGAAATGGCAGAACAGAAATCGGGTGCTCAAATCAGTGTCAAAGCATTTATCCAGGCAGTCGTTGTTCTTTTCCTATTGATGATGGTCGCGGGAGTCATGACGCTCGGCATTCCCCAGACTTTTACCACCTAGTGGAATAACACAACATCCGATACTCGGCCCCGTTTCGTTCAGTATAAGGAGAAAAATGGACAATCAGAAATCTAAGAACCCTATCAACCTAACTGGTCAAATTGCCGTTGTTACCGGCGGGGCAGGAGTGATTTGTTCTGAGCTATGCCGTATGTTAGCAGGTGAGGGGGTGAAAGTTGCAATCTTGGATCTGAATACCAAGGCTGCCGAGAGCCTGGCAGCTGAAATCCGATCGGCTGGCGGTGATGCTATAGGTCTGACCTGCGACGTTTTGGATAAGGCCAGTCTTGAAGCGGCAGCTGATAAGATTATGACCACTTTCGGACGCGTAGACATGCTGCTGAATGGCGCAGGTGGTAACAAACCCCGGGCAACCACGAGTGCTGATACCTCATTTTTTGATCTCCCAGCGGATGCCCTGCGCTGGGTAATTGACTTGAACCTAATGGGCATTGTCATACCAAGCCAGATTTTTGGCAGGATCATGGCAGAGCAGAAGAACGGTGTCATCCTGAACTTCTCCTCGATGAACTCCTTCCGTCCGCTGACGCGTATCCCGGCTTACTCAGCCGCCAAAGCCGGGGTGAGCAATTTTACCCAATGGCTGGCAGTGCATATGGCTACAAACTATTCTCCGGATATTCGCGTGAATGCCATTGCCCCGGGGTTCCTTGCCGGTGAACAGAACCATCATTTACTATACAACGAGGACGGCTCGCTCACCCCGCGCGGCCAGGCAATCATCAAACATACCCCAATGGGCCGCTTTGCAATCCCTGAGGATCTGTTTGGGACCGTGCTTTGGTTGCTCTCCCCAGCCTCGTCCTTCGTAACCGGAATGGTAGTGCCGGTCGATGGGGGTTTTAGCGCCTTAGACGAGATTTAATAGTTCGACGGAAGACATTCTTTCTTCATACCCAATTTATTCCTTTAGGGTGTTCTCTCCCGAAACGATCGGCGAGACAATTTTCAATGGTCTCACCAGAAAGTCCTCTGGGTAAAAGGGATAGGTGCTAATCCCAGATAGCACTCGTTAAATACCGCTGTGATTTCAGTTTCGAATTCTTGTTGAACTCCTGCAAGATACGAAATGCCCCGATTTTATGGTTGCCCAGGGTAAATGCAGGTAAGCATGAAAAATCCATTCTGTATCTTCAGGCAGAGATCAATTAAGCGCTCCGCTAGAATATAATCCAATTAATGTTTGATACAGGAATATGAAGTTAATGGGAGAACCGGACTGTGGCGTGGATAAATCGGTCCGTTTTTTCCTACGGTTGCAGCACCTAGTAAATTTTATATTGCAATCAGCCAGAATCTTGCTTCTGGGATCTTGTTAGTGATATAGCTTCATGCGTGCAGATGGTAATAGATGTGGATCGACAGAATTTTACTGGCTAGTCGATCTGGGGCATATGGGCCTGGAAAAGGAAAACCCGTCTACGCTGGCGCGATTTAAATACGTTATCATCCATGCCCACTTCAGCGATCGTTCTTTGAATTTGTATACCAACCAGATCATTGGGACCGGTATTACCCCAACAGCGGATTACCTGACAATGGTACGTCAATTGGTGATCGAAAAACTGGCAGGCCGCCTTGGTTACCGGGACCTGGTGGTAGGCCTGGAGCTGGGGTTTCATGGAGCTCCCATAACCCCGAAGGAATGGGTGCAGAAATCGATTCTTTACTTGCAACAGATCACGACTGATTTTTCGATTTCCTGAGAAATTGACGGGACGAATTGCCTGTTTGAGTCGACTAATCAATTTTTCCAGAAGAGGAATATCCAATCATAGATATGCGATTGGATATAGAACCTGGAAATTAGTGGAAGAATGGGAATAAAAATAACGACGGCCTATTTCCAATGGGGCGGGCCGGTACGCGGTGCGACTGTGGACTTGCGCGCCAGTAATTCAAAGCTGATGTT
This sequence comes from Anaerolineales bacterium, assembly GCA_050014715.1. Lineage (GTDB taxonomy): Bacteria > Chloroflexota > Anaerolineae > Anaerolineales > Villigracilaceae > UBA877. The sequence continues at coordinate 6,362 of JBEKCT010000141.1, forward strand.
CATCAGGGTCGGCGGGCGTTTGCTTTCGTCCGGGTTTCCGATGCGTTGTAGCAGCAAGGCCACAGCGGATTCAGCTATGCGCTCATGACTTATAGAGATAGCAGAGATAGATGGGTTGGAAAACGTGAACCAGTCCAGATCGTCAAAACATATCAGGGACATTTCCTTAGGAAGCTTCACCTCATGCTGCAGTAGTGTTTTCATCACACCAGGCATGATGGCATTGGAGGCGGCGTAAATGGCAGTGGGCGGATCTGGCAGGCTGAGCAGCTCGCCTGTGGCGATCGAGCCCCAGGCGTCCCGGACTGTGCCCACTTTGACCAAGGCCTCATCCTCTGGAAGTCCGGCGTCCTTTATCGCATTGCGGTAACCTTGCCAGCGGTCTTTGTTACTGTTATAGACCGTGTCGCCTCCGATAAAACCGATGCGTTTATGACCAAGTCGCAGAAGGTACTGCACAGCGGCATAGGACCCATCCAGGTCCTCGAAAACGATCGTGTCAAACCTGTCTCCGTCAACCCGGCGGACAATGGAAACGCACGGAATACCCTGACTGAGCAGAATATCCACAGTTTTCCTGTCTCCCACCGTGGGGACCCAGAGCAAACCGTCCACATCGTGGCCGATCAGCTGGCGCAGGGTGGTCTGCTCGAGGGCAGGATCATCACGAGTGGAGGAGAGCAGGAGTTGATAACCAGACTTGGTGATCAACTGGCTGATTGCATCTGCCAAAGCAGTATAGTAGGCATTGAGAAGGTTGGGAATCAGCAGGCCAATGGTGTGGCTGCGTTTCTGACGCAAGCCCTTGGCACGCAGGCTGGGGTGGTAATTCAGGTCCTCGGCAGCCTTCAAGACACGTGTGCGGGTTTCTCCAGCGAAATAACCAGTGTTGTTCAAGACTCTTGAGACCGTTGCTACCGAAGTGTGGGCGGCGACAGCCACATCTCGTACGCTGGTGCGTTTCCTACCGGGAGGATTCATGCCGTTTTTCCTGATACCAAATTTTTGCGGCCGCTAAAGTTGAATTCTTCCAGCCGCCTGGCAATTGTTTCGACGCGTTCGATCGAGTTGTGACGTAGGAACAGATCCACCAAACCCAAAATCAAGGGCTGGTCGATGGCAGCCAACAGGTCTTCAAGATAAGCCTGGAACCCTGCCCTGGAGGTTTTCTCTTCCAAGATCGGGGTCGGAAGGCCGCCCCAGATAATCGGCCGGCCACGCCAAACCTGGTTGGCCTCCCGGAAGGTGTACGAGGTCAACGGCGCCGGGGAAACTGACTCGCAAACGTCCAGACCGGATTCAACCAGCAAACCCAGCAATGACCGGATGTCACCATCCGTATGACTACCGACCTTTTTGCCCTGCCGGTGGAGGATATCTGTATATTTCTGGTAATCTGGCAGGCAGTACTCCCGGAAGAGCTTAGGATTAGTCATCAGGCCGTGCATGTTGTCGGGAAATTCAACATAAGGAACATCCAGGCCAGCGAGATAATCCAGGGCAGTGAGCAGCTGCTGATCGAGCAACTTCAGCAAGCGTTGGACAAGGGACAGGTTGTCATGAAGCTTATAGAACAGCTCGATTTCTCCCAGATATTCCAACAGAATCTGCTGGAAGGGGATGCGCTGGAGGAGAGGGACCAGCAGGCCGCCTCCACCGATCTGTGCCTCTTCCGCCTTAATCTTCTCGAAAGCAGGGACAAATTCTGCCTTCTCCAAGATGTACTCAACCACCTTCAAGTCGGCTGCATTCTTAATAAGGTGTTCCTTCAAGTACGGATCGGTGCCATTATAAACACCCTCTTCAAGGAGCATATGGGTGAGGTTCAATCTGCCAACCGGCGTGATCAGCTCAGTGTGGGTGGTACCTGCACGATCGGTAGGCACCAAATCCCATAACCCAGGAAAATTTTCCAACACCGGATCGTTCAGGCGGGCGAGCTCCTGGCCATTAAAGGTGGCGTGGACTTCGACCCCACGCAAGCGATATTTATAGGGGACCGTGAATTTCAGTCGTCCCACCCCCACTGCCTGGTGGACCTGATCGAGCGTCATACCCTGGAATTTTTCAGGGAGGGTGTGGGAGCGCTGGTGGGATAGGTACCAGGTCTCGAGACGGGTCACGAATGGCAGGTGTCGGGGGACCTCGCCTCGCAGCACCATCAGGGCCCGTTCGTGCATATTCATTTGATCGTCCACAAAGGCTCCAGGATCACTTAACAGCACCGCTGACCATGCCACGAATAAAGTATCGTTGCCCCAGCATATACACGACCACAATTGGGATCGTGGCAATGGTGAGACCTGCCATGGTAGCGGGAATATCAACATAATTGCGCGAGCGCAAGGCCGAGATTCCCACCATGAGGGTTTTTAGTTCATCCTTCTGCATAAACACCAGGGCGATCAGCAGCTCATTCCAGACCCACAGAGCGTTCACAACCACCAAAGTCACAAGGGCGGGGGCGGAGAGCGGGAGCAAAATGCGCCAGAATACTCCCAGGGTGGAACAACCATCCATGCGGGCTGCCTCTACGATCTCGTGAGGAATGGTCTGGAAGAAGTTGGTCATCAGGTAGATCGAAAATGGTAATAACAGCCCGGTATAGATCAGGATTGTCCCCTGGTAGGTATTTATCAATTGCCATCGCACCATCGAAACGAACAATGGTACGATCATGACCACCGGCGGGATTACCATGAGCGAGAGAATAAGATTAAATAAGAATCGTTTGCCAGGGAAATTCATGCGCGCAAATGGGTAAGCCGCCAGGCACGCTATCACCATGGAAGCCCCAACCGAGCCAACCGAGAGGATGGTGCTGTTGGCAAGGCGCCGAAAGAATTCCCCTCCAGCCAGGGCGATGGTGAAGTTATCCAGATGGAGAGCATGTGGCAAGCCCCATAAATTCGCCATATACTCGGGCTCGGTCTTGAAGGAGGAAACCACCATGAAGTAAATTGGGAAAAGCACCAACAGAGTGGCCCCAATCACTAAAATCTGACGGACAGCCCCGCCAAAGAAAGTGCGCAGAGTCAGATGGTGTCTCATCCAAGTGCCTCCCCGATTTCTGCCCGGTCGCGTAAGTACAATTCCAAGAAGATGAAAATGCCCATTACCAACAGTAAAAGGACCGAAACAGCAGCCGCCAGGTTCATATTACTATACTCGAATGCCATTAGATAAATGTACAATTCAGTTA
>JBEKCT010000142.1:0-9067 GCA_050014715.1 Anaerolineales bacterium
CATTGCCCATAATATGAAGAAGCTGGCGGCCATCTAGCCACCAGCTTCTTTTTGTCATCCTACTTTTTCATTCTTATTACTCATTTTCGGGCTATCTGATGTTTGTTTCTAGACAGCCTCTGCCGGAGGATGATTTGATCGATTGTGCTGGAAAGTCAAGCGATCATCTAATAGATACTGTGAGCATTGCTGGGAAGGGAGTTTCAACAAGGCTCAAGACTTTGCCGTGTCATATGTAATTTAGAACATATGGTTTAAATTGTCAAGGGCTTTGCCCCCTGCTTCGATTTCTGGTGGCCCGTCACGAGAAATATTTCTTTTTCAGGGAAAGCGAGGAGGATGGAGCAGAATGTTTATTGCAAGGATGGTGGGAGAGGATTGCATTTGGAACCTATCCAAACATTCCTTTATTGATCGCTCTCTGGCAATGCCGGGAACGCGCAGCGAAAAATCGAATGGATTCTTCGCTACCTGCTCTTATTCAAAATACTTTTTCGGGACCAGCAGGATCATGGCCATGGCGCCGAGTAACAAGCCCGCCCCAAGCAGGCCGGCCGGACCTAATACCTCGTGGTAGAGCAGCCAGGCCAGCAGCGTGGCAGTCAGGGGTTCGAACATCGTCACAATGCTCGCCAGCGTCGCAGATAGCGACCGGATGCCGGCTTGGAAGAGCCCGTATCCCAGCGCTGTGGGAACACTTCCCAGGTATAGCAATACCAGCCACCCTGTCGGTGTATAAACCAGGGCCAATCGGGTGGCCGATGCGCAGACAAACAACAGGAGTGCGCCTGTGCCAAATGCCACGGTACTGATCTGCAATGGAGGATAACTGCCGGTGAGAAGCCGTCCGCAAAAGATAAAACCGGCATAGCCGCAAGCTGAGAGAAATGCCAGCAGAACCCCCAGTAGCGCGACGTGTGTGTCCATTGAAGAATGTGCCGGAGTCGCTATCAGGAGCAGCGTCCCGCCAATGGCAGCCATCAGCGCGATCAGTGTCATCGCCGTGATGCGTTCGTGTGCTATTATGGCCGAGAGCAGCACAACGATCACCGGGGCGGCGCAAATGGCGATCAGCGTGGACACGCTCACCCCCACGTAGGAAATCGCTGCGATATAAAGGGCCTGGGACAGGGCGATCAAACAGCCCATCAACATCATCATGCCCAGGTCGCCTCGTTTGATTTCAAACAGGCGGCGTTTCAGCGTAATCCAGCTGGCCGCGAAAAAGAAAGGAATTGCCATAGCCAGGCGCAGGAATGCCAAGGAAAGCGCATTAGTCGTGCTGGAGGCAAAGAGAAACCGGTTTGCCACCCCTACCGTCCCCCAGGAAATCGACGCGAACACAATCAGCGAGAAGTCGCGCCGAAAGCTCTGTTGGGAGAACATCTTCTTATCTCTTCCTCATTGAAAATGGAGTGTTGTGTCAATGATGGTCGCACGGGCAGGATAAATCCATCGAAAAAGCACATCGGCTCGTCTTGGCTTCTGGCAAAAGATTGAATCCTTCGTCCTGAACCAGCCTGGTTATCAGGCGATGACGGGGGGCGCTGAACAGAAAAAGGCGGTGGAAACCATTACCGGTATTTCCTTGGAATGCAAAGGAAATATGATCAGGGTGCCCTTTTTTATTTTACCAGTACTTCCATTCCTTCCGGCTAGAATCCAATTCTTTTGCCTCAGCGTCAGGGCGTTGTGCTGTTGGATCCGCCGCATGACTGGCTGGGGCCGGCGCAAAGGTTCCCGCTGCCAGAACCCCGCTGGTACGGGTCAGGATCTCGGCGTAGATTTATTTGAAGGGATAAAAAACTTCTACGCAAAGTCAGGTGTCGTTGGTAGCTTGCTCATCTTTCGATTGTTTATACCAGTATGAAATATGCGTCTTTATCGATCTTGCCTAAAACCTGCATTAAAATGCTTTTTCTTCTCCCCCCTGCTGTCTGGTTGCCTGATACCCCAATCCCTGTTTACCTTCTCTATCTTCTTTCCTCCCACTGATCCCCATTGTTTCTACCAGCCGCGTGCGCGTTTCGATGCTCCTTTTTCCCACCGGCGCCGCGTAATCTTATCCCGCGGATGTCGTTTATAATCATCCAGTAAGCCGGTTTTCCAGATAGAACCGTCTATATCCATGCCCTGGCAGGTGTAAAAATGGCAGAAGATGTAAGGCCCAAAAAAACGCTGGTACTGCATAGCCTGTTCTTTATCGTCGCCTTCCTAGCCCTTTTCGCTTTTTACCTGGCTGTAGCCTTGGCCGTACCGTACACCTCCGATCACGCCTCCATCTTCCTCGAAGCCAGATCGATCCTCTCTGGAAACGTTCTTTTGAAAGGCTGGACCCTCTCCACCGTCTCCTACTTTACAACCGAAATTCCCTTTTATATCCTTGGAGTATTGATTTTCGGGAATACGGAAAAAGTGATTTATCTGGTCAGTGCGGCCAATTACGCCTTGCTAAACTTGATCGTCATCAGTTATTCGTCCATCACCCGCTCCGGGCGGATCATGCCGGGCCGGCTGCTCACCTCGACCGTTTTTTCGTTGTTCATAGCCTGTCTCATTAGCACCTGGGGCTTTTTATCCCCCAACCATGCCGTTGGATTTACCTGGTGCCTTTGCTCCCTCTATTTCCTGCGTCTCGGCGATGCCCCGGTCAGTAAAACCAACCTGTTGCTTTCCGGGCTGTTCCTCCTGTTGGCGTTCACCGGCGACACGTTCACGATCTACACCTGGGGCATTCCGGTCTGTCTCGTCCTGTTTTTTCGCTCGTTCGGCCGTGAAAATAGGCGCACCTGCATCAAGCTGTTGATCGTTACGTTGGCTGCCATTGTCCTTTCGCAGGGCATCCTACGTCTGATCGTTCTCAGCGGCGGCTTTTCCGTTCCCGGACAAGCCATCAAATATGTGGATTATTCGGATATTCCTCAAAACGTCTACCTGTTCTTCATCGGTCTCTTTGACCTGTTCTCGGTCAATTTTTTTGGCAAACCGGTTCTATCCTTCGCTTCGGACTTGAACCTGGTCCATATGCTCGGCTTGGTCGTTTTTATCGCTGCACTTGCCAAGTCGGTAAAAAGGCTCGGCCGGGGATTGATTTTGAAACAGATTTTGACCGTCGTGATATTGGTGGATTTCGCCGCATACCTTTTTAGTAACATGCCGGTGCCGGACCGCTCGACGGTTCGTTACCTGATGCCGGCCTTGCTGGCCGGGATTATCCTGATCACGGATTATATAGTTGATCTAAAATTGTATCGGGTCAAACCGGTCCTTGTGTTGCTCGTTTGTGCGGTCATTGGGGCCTCAGTGATTCCCAAAATGGCCAGGTCGAGGATGGCTTTGCCCGTGGCGGATCTGGATATATTCCTGGTCGATCATCATCTGGTGAACGGTTATGGTCCCTATTGGTTAGCCTCGATTACCACAGTCCATACGCAGGGAGTGGTGACCATCCGGCCGGTTATTTCCCCAAACAATGATTATATTCAGCCCAATTATTGGCTCGCCGAAAATGATTGGTTCGCCTCACCAGCCACCTTCGTGGTATTTGGTCGCGATGATTCCTTTAACATAACTATAGATACCGCCATAAAGACATTCGGCAAACCGGACAATGCCTATAAGGTGGATAATTATACGGTTTTGGTTTGGAAAAGGAATATAACTCCTGAATTGAGAAGTCCATGATAGATTGGGCGGCCGACTCTCCCACAAACCTTTGGAGATTGAAAAGCATTGGGACGGATATGCATGAGAGGAGAAAGCGGCGGGAAGGACTGCAGAGGCGACTCATTTGAAAACCGGGCTTGAATTAGTTTTAATTAAATTGGTTTATCGGTAGGTCGGAATTAATAGCGGTCGTATCCAATTTGCTGGCAGGAAGTCAATGTAACTCTTTCCTTTTATTGGCGGGTTAATAGTCCTGGTCGTCGTGTTGGGCGTCTTCGCCTGGGCGACTGACGCCCCGGCCTATTTGCAGCACGAACCTTCCACCTGCAACAACTGCCACGTCATGGATGTACAGTATGAAAACTGGTACCACGCCGCCCACGCTCAAGTGGCGGTTGGTACCGATTGTCACCTGCCCCATCAAAACACTATCAGTTATTACCTCTATAAAGGCTATTCCGGGATTAAGGATGTGCTCTCGTTCACCTTTAAAACCTACTTTCCCGCCATCCGCGCCACACATCAGACTGATCAGATCGTCCAGGCTAACTGCATCCGCTGCCACGCAGACACGGTTGAAAATATCGTCGCAGGCGCTCAGCCCTTCGACCGTTACTGCTGGGACTGCCACCGTTCGGTCATCCATGGCCAGCGCAGCCTGTCGCTTAATCCATATCAGGATACGGAGGTGTACAACAAATGAAAAAATACACCATCTCCATCATTCCCGTTGGCAATATCATCATCCTGGGGGTAATCCTGTCAGGGGTGCTGATTTACCTGAAGAACCAACCTCCGCCGCAGCGCGTCTTCCAGCCAATCACCACAGTCAAACCCCTCGAGCTGGATTCATCCATTTGGGCTTGAATTTCCCAAATGAATATTCGAGCATGCTCCAAACTGCCGCCAACGCCACCTCCACGAAGTACGGCGGTTCGGCCAAGCTCTCCTACCTGCCCCTGTATCCGTGCCTGGTCATCCTGTTCGCCGGCTTCTCCTTCAGCATGGACTACAACCAGCCGCGCGGCCACCAGGATATATTGATCGATGTCAGGGCCACCAAGCGCGTTACTGCCACCACGCACGCCACCTGCTATTCCTGCAAATCCTCGGATAACCCCACGCTGTGGGCGCAGATGGGCATGACCGCCTATGAATCCAAACTCTTTAGTGCCATGACTTCCAGCATCACGGACCCGATCGGTTGTGCCAATTGCCACGAAGCCGGCACCATGCGCCTGGTCATCACCAACCCGGCCGTGGATGCGGCCCTCAAAGCTGAAGGCATCGACTGGCGCACCTATACGCGCCAGCAAATGCGCTCGTTGGTCTGCGCCAACTGCCACGTGGACTATTTCTTTTCCGGACCCAACAAAGTGCTGACGGTACCCTGGGCCGATGGAACCAGCGTGGAAGACATCCTCAAATACGAGAACAGCATTAACTTCACCGAATGGACCTATCCCGGCGCCGGCACACCCATGCTGAAAGCTCGCCATCCGGATTACGAGCTGTATACCGCCGGAAGCACGCACTTCAACGCCGGAGTATCCTGCGCCGAATGCCATATGCCCTACATCCGCGATGGGGCGATGAAATATTCCGATCACGACATCATGAGCCCGATCCTGGATCCCCAGTAACCCTGTGGACAGTGCCATACCGATGTCAATGATGTGCTGGCGCGCGTCAATACCATCCAGGATACCGTTCACACGGCCAAGATTACTGCCGAGGATGCCCTGATCGATGCTATTACTGCACTGCAGCCTGCCACCGCCAAACCGGGCTCCGATTCCGCCTTGCTTGCTCAGGCGCGCACTCTGCACCACGATGCTCAATTCATGGGGGACTTCATCTCATCCTCGAACAGCATGGGCTTCCACAACCTCGACGAAGCCCTGCGGATTTTGGACAATGCCACCAACCTGGCCCGCCAGTCGCAGATGCAGGCCGCCCAGGCAGCCAACCATCCGGCCCTCCTCAAGACCGGCGTCTACGAATCCATGAATCCAAAGCCCACCCCGGCACGGTAAATTCGAAAACCCTTTTGTGTTTCGACCTTCTATATCAAAACCGCCGCCAGCGGAGTGGGCGCCTGCACATGGGCCCTTCTGCCGGATGCTTCACTTCTTATACGCCACCACCACCCCATCCCGCACCGGCGCCAGCGACACGATCCAGTCCGGGCTGCGGGTGAGCAGTTTGGTCAGCTTACGGACGCTCTCGGTTGCCGGGCTCTTGTCCCCCGCCTCGAAGATCTGACCGTGCCAGAACATATTGTCCACGATCAGCACCCCGCCCCGGCGTAGCTTTTCAGCAATCACCGGTAGTGAAGCTGCATAGTCTTCCTTGTTGATATCATTGAAGATCAAGTCGAACTGTCCTGGGGTTTCCCGCAATGTATGCATTGCCTCGGCAACGTGGTATCGGATCATGTCCGTGAAGCCCAGCACTGCCAGATGTTGGCGGGCCTGCTTCGACAGTTCCTCATCCCAGACCACGTGAAAGACCTCCCCGCCGCCATTCTCGCTGACCGCTCTTGCAAACCAGGCGGTGGAATAGCCGTACCCGGAACCCAGCTCGAAGACCCGCCTAGCACCGATCATGCGCGCCACCTGGTAGCACAAATAGCCGGTAGACGGGCCGATGATGGGGAAATCGATTTTCCGGGCGTAGGCTTCCATGGCCTGCATTTCCGGCGGCCTCGCCGGCACCAGGCTATCAAGATATTCCATCAGGTATGCGGGGATTAGAGGGGTATCCATGCTTCATCTCCTATAAAAGCCAATATTATGGTGACACATCTATCCATCGCCAATAATCACAGTGACGATTTAAGTAGTCACTGCAGCGCCACTTGGTAACCTTGAAGCTTCTTCCGATAAATATTGGCGAAGTCGTCGGACAACGAGGGCCTTATTGTATCTAATTACCCCTTTATTATCCATGTTTTTCCATCCCCCAGAGGGCGGAGAGCGAAAAGATAGCCGCCTGGTTGGTCTGCAGCAATAAACGCGGCAGGTCACCTTTACATCAACTCCACGATCGGCGTATCCAGCGCCAGGTCGAGCGTGCCGGATGTGCATCACTATGCAGTCCGCCAATTCAGATGGTGCAGGAACGATTGGGTGGAAGGAGCGTCATATCAGATGAATAGCTTGTGGGACGTGAGATATAGTGTGATAATTGCCAGGGTAACAATAAAGAAGTCTATATATTGGTCAGGATTATTCTACAGGAAGTGATTGGTTGGCGGCGACTGGTTCACATCCCATTTCAGTGAGTGATCGGCGCGAAGACCTCGAAGCATCAAAAGGCAACTCCAGCGCGCTGCAGATGAACGCAGCAATCAAATAGGATTCTCCTCAATTAATCGCAGCATCCAGCATCTACAATGAAGAGGAGCTCGCCACGACATGTCTGATCTGATGAAAACCATTGGCAGGTCTGAGATACGAAAGGATGCCTGGGATAAGGTCACGGGCGCTACCCGATTTACCTCGGATGTCCCGATTCCCGGGGAAAATCAAGGATTATTAATTCGTTCCCCCCATCACCATGCCAGGATCATCCGGATAGAAAAGGAAGAGGCTGAAAAGACGCCTGGTGTTTTAAAGGTTCTCACCGTCGAGGATATCCCTGGCAATAAACAGTTTGGGTATTTGGGGTTGCTGGACCAGCCCATTTTGGCATCGCAGGTCGTGCGGCATCTGGGCGAACCGGTCGCTTTTGTAATTGCCCGAACCCGTTCCGCCGCCAGTCTCGCCTCGGGATTGATCCGGGTGGATTATGAAGTGCTAGAACCGGTTTTTGACCTTCAGGAAGCCGCTTCTTCAGGCGCCTCCAGGGTGCATGCGGAAGGAAATGTGCTTGCCTCTTTCGATATTGAAGATGGGGATGTCCAAGCCGGCTTCGGGCAGGCGGAGGTCACTCTAGAAGAAACCTTTTCGACGCCGCGCGTGGCCCCGGCCTACCTGGAACCGGAAAATGCAGCCGCCCGGTGGAATGAGGCCGGGAGCGTCACGGTGTGGGTGAGTTCCCAACATCCATTTCTCGACCAGGCCCAGATCGCTTCCGTGTTAGGGCTGCCTCTTGAGCAAGTTCAGGTGAAATCTGCCTTCATCGGCGGCGCATTTGGGGGTAAGGAAGATTCCAGCCTGGCGATCCTGGCTGCGCTGGGGGCTTGGGCGATAAAAGGGGCGGTGCGCCTGGTCAATAACCGCCAGGAATCTTTTCTGGCTCATCCCAAGCGTCACCCGGTGAAGTTTTATTACCGGTTGGGCGCGAAGAGAGACGGCAAACTGGTTGCCCTGGATGCCCGGGCGTACCTGGATACCGGAGCTTACGCCTCCTACGACCCGGCGGTCGGAAGCCTGCTCACTGAAATGATGGCAGGCTCCTACCGAATCCCGAACGTTCGTTTGAGGACGCAGGTGGTTTATACCAACGGCCCAATCAGCGGGGCGATGCGCGGTTTCGGAAGCCCGCAGGCCCACTTCGCAATCGAGAGCATGATCGATATGCTGGCGGCGAAGCTGGGAATGGACCCGATTGAGCTACGCCGAAAGAATATGCTCCTTCCGGGGGACAAGCTGTTCACCGGCGTGGAGATAGACGAAACCGCTGCCAGCCTGCCTCTGCTCCTTCAACATGCTGAGAAGGCCCGGAAACGCCTGATGGCAATCGAGCCTTCTCCAGGCATGCTAAGCGGCGTCGGGATGGCTCTTGGGATGCAGAGCATGGGCCTGGGGGCCAAAGTTGTGGACGAATCCACCATCCGCCTGGCCTGGCAGCCCGATGGCTTTGTCAAACTCCACCTCGGTTCTCCAGACCTGGGGCAGGGACTGGCGGCAGCCTCCGAGCAGATCGCGGCTGAAGCGCTGGAACTGCCCTATGACCGGATCAAGACGGTCGCGCTTGACACTTCCGTCAGTCCCAATGGGAATGTGGTCTGTGCTTCACGTATGACCTATCTAACCGGGAATGCGTTGCTGCTCGCGGCGGAAAAACTGAAGATGGAGCTCCTGGACCAGGCTGTCAACCTGCTGGGCCTGCCGCCTCAACAGCTCACCTATCGTGACGGTGCCATCACCACCCCGCAGGGTCGCAGAATTCAAGCGGAAGAGATCATCTGCCGTGCCGCCGAAAATGGTTGTGAAATGATCGGCGAGGCTACGTTCAGCTTTCCCTATCCAGAAAGTCGCACGCCGCCGCATCTGCCCATCGGAATGCCGCATATCATGTTTTGTTTTGGTTGCCAGGTGGCTCGGGTGGAGGTCGATCCGGAACTGGGCAAAGTCCACGTCACCCATATCGTCGCCATTCATGACGTCGGACGGGCGATCAACCAGTCCGGGGTGGAAGGACAGATCGAGGGAGGCGTCTCGATGGGTCTTGG
>JBEKCT010000143.1:0-9052 GCA_050014715.1 Anaerolineales bacterium
AAAACGCAGCTCAGAATTTAAATTGGGCTAATTCATTGATAGCGTTTGTCCAATCCTTTCAGCACTTTTCGTTCAGATTGCCAAGTTTCAGTTGTTAACGTACAGTTATTTCAGTCGAGCCACACGTGTTCACAAATATCGCAATCTAAGGCTTATGGTACTTATTCTTGCACTACATTGTCTTCTATTTTATCCTTGAAATTTGAGAAATTCAAATGATTATTATCCCCACCAAAGCTACAAAGTGTAACCTCTTGCAAAGTAAGTTCAGGATAACTTTGTATCAGACCTGGATTCATTTTCCTGCTACAAAACGATTGATGCTCCATCGTGTTTTAGATCAAGAAATGAGAATTCGTGGAATCTGCAAAATTGACTACACGAAGCCTGGTTTGAAAACCTATAAAAACGGTATTATTTACGGCGCCGCTCTCCGATTATCACTTTTATGTGGCCCAGGAATTTTCTCCCTCGACTCTACCAGAAAAATCGTTAGCTTGACATCCATTATCTAGACCCAGCCGTAAAATTCCTCCCCGCTGCCGCCTCATTCTGAGAATCCGAATACAAAAAGCGGCTCCATCTTCGGTGCGCCGCTTTTCCCTTGGTTTCTTGAATCTACTCTCTTTTCTCATCGCTTGTTCCTGGGCTTTTTTCAGAACTTTTATTAGTACTTTTTTTCGGGCTTATTTCGCCCTTTGCTGTTAAATCCTTACTTGCACTACTGACTTTGCTATCTTTTTCAGCCTTTTCGTCCGTTTTTTTCGATGACAGCCCGGAGGGAGAGTGGTGATCAGTCGCATAAAACCCTGAACCTTTAAACACAATTCCCACCGGCTGGTAAACTTTTTTTAATGCCTTCTTGCCGCATTCCGGACAGCGCACGAGCGGATGATCGCTGAAAGATTGTTGCTTTTCAAACTGGACACCGCAATTCTCGCAATGATAAATATATACTGGCATGACTATTTTTCCCTTGCTGGATTCATTCCAATTCCAAATCTGGCGGGTCATTATAGCGCACCCCCGAGAGAGAAGCAAGGGCGGGAGCGTTGAAATCTATATTGTTCTAATATTCCGATGAATGCTTCAAGCTGCGCGGTAATATTGTTCCATCGGTGTATACTAGGATTTGTGAATCTATCAATTGCCTGAAAGAAAAAGGTTTCTATGCAGGTTATAAACATGAAGCGATTGGTCCTTCTTTGGTTCTTGTTATTTTCCCTTTGCAGTTGTTCGAGTATTCCAGATTGCATGAGTGGACGCAATACCAATCCCTGCCTGCGTGTACTCTTTATTGGTAACAGCTATACCGCTGTGAACGATCTGCCTGGAATGTTTGCTACCTTGTCCAAAGCTGGAGGTCATTCCATTCAGGTCGGCGCGGATGCGCCCGGGGGCTTTTCGCTAGCTCAGCATCTTAATTCCTCTGATACTCTCGAGGCGCTGCAATCCTCAAAATGGGATTTCGTTGTCTTGCAGGAACAAAGCCAGATTCCTGCTATGGAGCAAACCCGTTCGCAAGAGATGTTTCCGGCTGCGCGGGCGCTGGTTCAAAAAGTCCGGCAGGCTGGTGCCCAGCCGATCTTTTTTCTTACATGGGCTCACCGGGATGGCTGGCCAGAAGACAATTTACCGGACTACGAAGGCATGCAGTTGCAAATCAACCAGGGCTATATGACAATTGCAAACGAATTGAAAACACAAGTTGCCCCGGTGGGATATGCATGGTTGACCGTCTGGCTCCAGGATCCTAAGTTGGATTTATGGCAGGCGGATGGCAGCCATCCCACCGAGCAAGGTACATATTTAGCCGCCTGCGTCTTTTATGCAGTCATCTTTCGGCAAAGCCCCGAGAATAATTCCTACCGGGCACAACTGTCTGCCTCCGTTGCCCACTATTTGCAAAGCGTGGCATCGAATATCGTTCTAAGCAATCCAAACAATTGGAACCTGCCTTAAGTGTGGATCTCGGCGGTTTAATAACCTTCATAATATACACTGAAAAGAAGCAGGGAACATAGCTAGAGTCGATTTTATTGAAGAACAGACCAGTAAAAACATTGAACTTCCGTTCTTGAAAGAATTTGCCACACTAGAATGGAATACGGACATTTCCAGGAAATTTGCCTCCTCCTTCGTGAAAATGTGTTTCCGGTCAACTTATCCAATAAAACTCTGGTGAAACTGCAGAAATTATCTCCTTATGATCTTATCTTGGTCGGGCATTATTATAGTGGACAGATCAGATTAGCCTACTTGGGTGCAATATAGATTCCTGACAACACCTTTCCTTGGTATGGCCTTTTCCCACCCAAAGTTATGGCCAGCGGGCTGCTTATCGGAAATGGCATTCAACAATATATATGCCGAGGTCTGGGTGCGAGCCAGCAAATCCCATTCCTGGCAATTCTCTTTATTTAATACGCCGGAAATTAACCTGATCCTATTAGGAACAAGCTAATTGGAATAGCCTTAATGTATCTTTGGAAGATCTTTTCAATCTTAAAGGGATTTCCGCACTAACTTTTCTTCTAGCCTTTCTTTTACCCCCGGCCATTCGCTATCGATAATACTGTAGAACACCGAATCGCGTCTTCCTCCATCAGGCAGTATCATGTGATTGCGGAGAATCCCTTCGCGCTTCGCCCCGATGCGTTCGATAGCACGCAACGAGCGTTCGTTTCGAAGATCCGATTTGAATTGCACACGAATTGTTCCCAGGGTTTCAAAGGCATAACGTAGCAATAGATACTTACATTCGGTATTAATGACCGTGCGCTGGAATTCCGATCCATACCATGTACCGCCAATTTCCAATCCCTGATATGCCGGCCGGATATCCAGATAACGGGTCGCTCCGGCCACCCGGCCGGAGGCCAGTTGAATGACTGCGAATGGCAGGTCTGTCCCGGCTGCCTGACCACCCAGCAGGTTTAAGACCCATTTCCGTATGTCATCTTCCGAATGGACCTGGCCATAAACCATGTATTGCCAGATTCGGTCATCGATACCTATCAAAGCCAACGCAGGAACATGAGCCTCACATAACGGCTCCAGTCGGACATACTGTCCTTCCAAAGTTATCGGGGTCTTCCAGATTGCTATATCCATTATTTTACCTGTGTTGGCAGAAAAGGCATTTCTGGACCTGCAATGTGCAGGCTGTCCGACAATGCCGAGCGAAGTGCCACCCTGTCGTCCCAGGGATATTCGATTGTTCCGAAACACATGGATTGCTCGTGGCCTTTTCCACATGCCACAACCACATCCCCAGGTTGCGCTAAATGAACACCCAGGCGGATCGCCTCGCCTCGATCTGGTACTCTCCAGAAGGTTTTCCCTTCCACCCCTCCTCGCAGGCGTGCGCCTCCTGCCATCTCATTCAGAATTCCTTCCAACGACTCAGTCCGTGGATCTTCAGCGGTCAGAATGCTGATATCCGCCCACTGTGCTGACACTTCCGCCATCATTCGGCGTTTCTCTTTGTCGCGCAGGCCAGCCGAGCCAAAAACAACAATTACACGTCCATCTGTCATTTTCCTTATGGTCTCTAAGGCTACCCGCAATGCATTCGGTGTATGTGCAAAATCGACAATGGCGGTAAATGGCTGACCCAGATCAATTCTTTCCATTCGTCCGGGGATGCCAGGCATGGAGGCAATCCCATCGACAACTGCCGCATGGTTTACCCCCAGACCCCCGATGGCAGCCGTCAGCGCAGCCAGGCAATTGGATACATTGAATGCGCCCACCAACGGGCTGGTCACCGGAAAGCGGAATCCATCTCCCACAACTTCAAAATGGATGCCTCGTGGGGAATATATTACCGACTCCGCTCTGATATCTGCAGTTGGGTTCATCCCATAATTTATCTGAGGCCCTGAAACCTGGGCGGAAAGATATTCATAAGACCTGTCATCTTTATTCAGTACCGCAAGCCGGGGATTCCCCTGCGGTTTGGGTCGCGTTTTTTCCAAAGATTGGAAGAGTCGTGCTTTGGCAGCCCGGTAATTCTCATAAGAACCATGCTGGTCTAGATGCTCATGGGTAATATTGGTAATAACACCGATATCGAACTCGCAGGCATCCACGCGGTACTGCGCCCACCCGTGCGAAGTGGTTTCGAGAACCGCATGGCTCAGCCCATCTTCAACCATCCTGGCAAGGAAATGTTGCACATCCGGGGCATCCGGCGTGGTGACATGAAAGCCGGTATCAAGTACCTCCTCACCAATGATGGCATTAACCGTTGATATCAATCCGGTTCTGAAACCTGCCGATAGCAAAATCCGGTATATAAGGTTACAGGTGGTGGTCTTTCCGTCCGTCCCGGTGACGCCAATCACGGTTAGCTTTCGGCCAGGGTTGCCATAAAAGGCTGCTGCCAACCAGGTTAGCGACTGGCGAGAATTCTGCACATTTATCCATGGGACTGGCAGACCAGTCATTTCTCTTTCGCAAATAACCGCCCTAGCTACATGGGCAATGGCATCAGCAATGAAAGTATGCCCATCCGCAGAACTTCCTTCCATTGCGACAAAAAGATTTCCAGGCTCCACCTTGCGGCTGTCGATGGCAATGCCGGTGACGGAAACATCCGGAATTTGCGCCGGAGAAAATGTAAATGGGAATTCGGCGAATAAAACTCGTAAGGCCACAGGAACCCGAATCGCGTTTTTTTCCAGGGAATCCGGTCTGTTCATATAGGGCAGTTTTACCATAAACAAGAAAGACCTGACAGGTTCAAACCTGTCAGGTCGTATGGTGGTAATTTCAACTATTTCAAAGATTTATGCAAATCCTCAAGTTGGCCCGCGACAGAGCCGTCCAGCACTTTATCACCCGCATAGATGATTAATCCACCCAGGATGGATGGGTCGACACGAAAATCGACGGCGGTCTGCGTGCCCATCCTGGTTAAAACATCCTTCTTAACAATCGCTTGCTCATCTTCAGTAAGCGGTAACGCAGAAACCACCTCGGCTGAGGTTCCACTGATTTCTGCCCCCTCCAAAACCACCACTTTCCCGGATTTTACGCCAGAAAAGAATTCGGCGAGCAGAATGTGCTGACGTTTCTCATCAAGTGTTTCTCCGACCAACTTCTGGGCAGCAGCAATTGCCAGGGCAGCTACCTGTCCACGCAAGTCACCGAGGATGCGGTTGCGTTCCAGCTCGACCTCAGCCAGCACCGCCTCCCGTTGTTTGCTGGTTTCATTATCTGACTCTGCCTTTACTTCGAGCATGGCTGCATCCGCTCGTTCAGTTGCCTCGCTTATTATATGAGCAGCTTTGCCTTGCGCTTCAGCGACAATCCCGGCAGCATCCTTTTCGGCATTTGCACGTGCTTCCGCAGCTATACGGGCATCGTCCATGCTTTGAGCGATGGTTTTCCGGCGTCTCTCAAGCAAACCCTGTAGTGGTTTTACAATCCACGCCCTTACTACTACAAATATAATAAAGAAGCATACAATCTGGACTAGCAAATAACCTAAATTAAGACCCAGTTGTTCCAAGGAGGACCTCCTTCGTAATCTCAGTAATTTCCTGATTTAGCCGACCACAAAGAGGATGAGCAGAGCCACAACTAGGCAATAAATTGCGACTGCTTCCGCAAAGGCAATACCGAGGATCATGTTGGTCTGGATGGTGCCGGTTGCATCCGGATTGCGTCCCATCGCCTGTACTGCGCCGCCAGTCACAATGCCAATGCCAGCTCCGGCCCCAATCGCGCCGATCATCGCCAGCCCGGCGCCGATTAATTTTGCCGCAATAATAATACTACCAGTCATGAGATGTTCCTCCACATTCGTAATCGGGCGGTAATTCCGCCACTAGGACTTGTCTTGATCAGGCAAAACTTACCTGAAAATGATATATTTCTTCAAGGCGCTAATGCGCTTCCACGGGCTCGCCATGACCCTGGGTGGCTTGCGCCATAAAGGTCATTGTCAGCAAGCCAAAAACAACCGCTTGGATCGCGCCAACCAGGAATTCCAACAGGTAGAATGCTGATGGAAAGATGGCGATCGAACCGAGCAGGGAACCCATTACAAAAAGTAAGACCGAACCAGCAAAAATATTACCAAAAAGACGGAAGGCAAACGACAACACTTTCGAAATCTCTGAAACCAGTTCAAGCAGACCAACCCCCCAGTCGATCACGCCAAAAATCGGCCTGCTGAAAAACGTCTTGACATTCCAAAATTTTGTGAAATATGTCATGCCCTGCGCACGAATGCCGACCACCTGCACGGCAACCACAGCAACGATGGCCAATGCCATGGTGAAGTTCAGGTCAGTGGAAACAACCCGTACAAATGGCACGAGTTGATACCCTCCTTCTGTAAGCGCAGGATTCACCAGGGTGGTGAAAAAAGCACCCAAATGCTGAATTCCAAATCCACCCGTTTCCACTTTCTCAATTAATCCGATGCTGTCCACGCCAGGAATAAGTTCCATCCAGTTTGCCAGGAGGACAAGAATGAAAATGGATGCAAACCAAGGGAAAATGGTCCAGGCCCATTTTCCAGCGGTCGACTCGGTCATATTATAGAGATACTCAAGCAAAGCTTCCAACGCGCCTGGTATGCCTTGAAGCACCAGATCGCCTTTCTTTACCGCCCGGTAAAAGGAATAGGCCAATAAAATTACAAGGATATCAACCACAAAAAGGGCAACCAGGGTATTTGTCAGGTAGAAATCACCTATGACTGGCAATGAAAATAAAGGATGGTCCATCCAGTGTTCGGCCGGAAGCTGTACGAATGGCCGGACAGGTGAAAAGAAATACTTTGCCCCAACAAAACCCGCAATGATAAGTACCAGGACGATCCAACGATTGATGCCCCAGCGCCATCCTTTCTTCTTGGGAGCCAATTCAGTTGATTTCTCCACGATGCGCTTCCTCCTGCAAGTTGTCTTTTTTTGCAGCCGGTTGAATTCGTCTGCTGGCAGCTTTAACTACACGAAAAGTCGAAAAAATGGTTAGCGGAATGCTGGCAATGGTCAGAATGACGGTAAAAAGAGGTTTACTGTTCAGGAATTTATCCAGTAATATTCCTGCAAATAGAGCCACGAAGATGATTGCAAGAGTCAGGCCAGCCACCCACATCACCGTCATTATGACGGCTGCCCTGAATTCATCCTGTTGTTTTCGACCCGGTTGGTTCATGGCGGCGGAATTATATCAGATTCTTATACCTTCTAAAATATACTCATCGCCGCTTTAGTCGCAAAGCCGAACCATGGCCCAAACAAAGTCCCTAATAGCAGGATGCCTACTACAAGCACAACCAGCCCAATCGTTATTGTTCTGGATATATTAAGCGGGTGGCGCTCCTCGTCCTGGTCATCCATCCGATAGAGATAAACATACTTCAAAACATTCAGGTAGTAATAAAGCCCTACGATGGAATTAAGCACCCCGACGATAGCCAGCCAAACCCAACCAGCTTCAATCGCCGCGCTGAAAACAAAGAACTTGGCAACGAAACCAACAAATGGCGGCATTCCGGCTAATGAAAGAAAGGCCACCAGCGCGGCCAGTCCCAGTGTCGGGTTACGGCGGCTCAAGCCAGAATAAGCCTGGAAGTCGTCTGACCCGGTCAAGCGTCCAACGATGCCGACGATCCCGAAAGCAAGCAGGTTGGTCAACACATACCCTATCAAATAGAAAACCACACTGGCAATACCTAGTTGCGAAAAGGCTACAACACCGATCATGGCATAGCCTGCGTGCGCAATGGAAGAGTAAGCCAGCATACGTTTGATGCTTTTTTGCGTCAAGGCAATCAGATTTCCAACCGTCATGGTCAGGGTTGCAAGGACTGCCAAGATCAGGCTCCAATCCGAACTGATCGCCGGAAAGACTGCAGTGAATATGCGAATCAGAACCGCAAATCCTGCCGCCTTGGAAGCCGTTGACAGGAATCCTGCCACCGGCGTTGGTGCACCTTCGTAAACGTCCGGCGCCCAAAAGTGGAATGGGAATAATGAAACCTTGAACGCCAGTCCCGCCAGTACCAGAAAGATAATCCCAACAGTCACTACATTAAAATTACTGAAATATGTGCTCAAGTCATATAGGTCTGTCTTGCCGGTTAAACAGTATATCAAACTGAAACCGTAAAGCAAAACAGCCGAGGTAAGCGCACCGAAAAGCATATACTTGAAACCCGCCTCAGTTGACTTGTCATCGTCTTTCAGGAAACCGGCCAGAAGATAAAGCGGGATCGAAGTTGTCTCAATGGCCAGGTATAGCATGACCAGGTCCGCACTGGCAGCCATCAGGCACATCCCCAGAGTGGCCATAATCAGCAATAGATAAGCTTCAGCGCGCCGGTTGAGATGGTCTGCATCCATAAAGAACAGTGCCGTCACCCCGGAGGCAAAGACAAAAAACATCATGAACGCAAAACCCAGCCAATCGAAGCGCAGCATTCCACCAAATACCAATACAGGCGTTGCTGGCCGGCCCAATAACAAGCTGACAACCAGAATAAAAAGCAATCCGCCAGCGGTGAACCAGCCCAGGAACGGGCGACGGGATGATTCCCTTCTCAGGAACGGGTCAATAATGAGAATCAAAATACCTATTACCAATAGCAAAATTTCAGGAAGGATGGGCAAAATTGCTCTCATTATGCACCTCCCAGCAGGGCCAGGATATGCTGGACCCCGGTATGCACCCATGGGACGATCACTGCTGGGAACAAACCGATCCCGATCATGAGCATCATCAGGAGTACGAGCGCTATTTTATCCAGGCTGCGGATGGGTGCTATGTGACCCTCCAAGGCTTCCGGCATCTTTCCAAAAAACACCCGCCTGACAACCAGTAAAACATAAGAGGCAGTCACCACAATTGAAATGGCTGCAATGATGGCAACCAACGCATGAGTTTTCCACATACCCATGAAAATGGGAAATTCCGCAATGAATCCAGAGAAGCCCGGCATGCCCATCGAGACAAGGCTTCCAACGATTACCCCTATCCCCACCAGGGGTAACGGCTTGATCATCCCACCCAGTTCTGGGATCTGGCGAGT
>JBEKCT010000144.1:0-8767 GCA_050014715.1 Anaerolineales bacterium
CGGTTCCCCCCACTGATCCACATGAAGTTCACGTTCTCCCGCAGTCCCTTGGCAATCTGCCGCGAAGAGTTCACTTTCTGAGTGTAGGCATATACCAGCACTTTCAGCATCATGCGCGGATGATAGCTGCTCGTGCCTCCCCCTTTGTACTCGTTCAGAACCTCTTCCAGGTCCAGCTCATCCATCACCCGGTTCACCACCCGCACCAGGTGGTCTTCCGGAATCAATTCTTCCAGGCTGGGTGGCAGCAGCGTCGGCTGGTCCATCGTATATGGCTTGAAGGTGACTTTATTGTGTCCTTTTTTCATGCCCCCATTGAATCACGGCTGTTTAAAAAAGTAAAGGGCTTTCCCTTACTTTTGGGACAGCCCCATTTTTGATATCTTCAAAGCCTCCTGGCTCCACTTGTAAAGTGTTTATATTACCGATTATCCTCAAACCTGCTTTTCCACCAACCGGGCTGATTGGATTTTAGCCGGGGTGGCTGCGAATCCTGCTAAAGTGATCACGAAAACATCCCGGCGCTGCCACCAGGCTGCCCAGACCCGATCGCTGGTTGGCTTTTCCCCAAGTTGAATATTATGCCATTTACCTTGATCTTTGCCAGCAGGCAGTATGCCATCCAGACCGCGCACTTCCACCAAGCGCGTATCCCGGCGCAACCCCACACCCAGCGCTTTCAGCATGGATTCTTTTACACTCCAGATTAAGGTGACAATCAATGCCCTAGTATCAGCAGGGCAGGTATTTACCAGTTGCCGTTCAGTAGGGGTAAAGTAATCCATTATGAAGGTTTCAGTGCGCGCTTCTACTTTTTCCAGGTCTATACCCACTTGCAGGTCCAAACCGGGTGACAAGGCACATAACGCCAGGTTTCCACTGTGGCTGATGGACAGGCATTCTGCTGGAGTTGCCCTGTCAGGCAGTTGAATGTATGGCGCGCCCTGCGGGGCATTGTGGATCACGATTTGGTCCAAAGAGTAACGCTGGTAAGCCGGGAGGCTGTGCACCAGGGTTTTGGAAGTCCAGCGACCCAGCAGCCATTCATCACGCCGCTTGGGGAATCGAAAAGTGGAATACTTTTGGAGTTCAGCAGGGGAGAGAAACCCCTTGGCTTCCAGAGTTGCTTGATCAAAGTCGACCAGAGTCCAGTAAATGGAGGTGGACATAATTCTATTTGTGTAAAAAACCGCCCGCAGAGTTAGCTGCGGGCAGCTCGGTTCTTTAGTACCAGTTCAGGAGTCCTTCATCAATTCCTTCAAGGGCGCCAGCAGGTTTGGTTCAACGGTCACCGGCAGGGGAGTAGTGCAATATTCCTTCAACTCCAGATAGATCCGGCCTTTTGAGTCTACCACACGCGCATCGAAATGCAGTTCCCCATTCCCAGAGCGGAACGGCTTTACTTCGGCGTAGATTGCCGCGCCGTTGAGGTTTTGTCGGTACAAAGTCAGGCTTTCGATGGAGCGCGGCAAAGCCATGATGCCGGTTTTGCCAATTTCCCAGATTCCGGCGGTTTGGAAGCATAACTCCACCAGGGTGGGAGTGCTAAGCAGGTCGTGTTCTCCATTGGTGAAGGCAGGCAGTTTCTTGTTCAACTTGCCCAGCACGCTCTCCCCGGAACGCTGCACCCCTTCCAGCACCTGGAAGGCAGGACCGTGGAAATACAATTGATAAATATCTTCAGCCTGAACCGTATAGCTGGCATTCCAAATAGGGATATTGGTGCTGACTTCCTGTGCTTCAGTTTCATGCTGCTTCAGGTGGACCTTGCCGCTGAAATGCTTCATGCGTTTTTCTATACCGGTCTTCATCAGGCGGCTCGATTCCAGAGAAACATTGACCACAATTCCATCCTGCTCTCGAACTGCGCTTGCCAGCCAGGTAACCCGGCGCGGCTCCTTGCGGTAGAACTTGAACGCTGCCAGGAAATGGATGTCTTCCAGTTTACCTACGTCAAGCCTGTCATTATTGGAGGCCAGGACCGAACCGATATGTTTGGCAGCCACGGAGAAACCTTCAATGCCCATCACACCTGGCAGGACCGGTATACCGTTCATGCTATGATCGTAAAGGTAAGGCTGGGTATTCGGATCGAGCTCGGCCTCCAGGGTCAGACCCCGGTTGAGATCGAAATCTGTAACGTGACTGAGCATGCTGTGTACCGGTTGACCGCTACGCAAAGCACTGTCAGCTTTTACCAGATCCATGCCTCCGTGCAGGCAGTGCGCCTCTAATAAGGCACCCAGCGAACCGGCGATGATGGCTTCCCCGGTACTGGCCAGAAGTTCGGCACGGACCATCGGGGCAGCCTGCTCGGGTGGAACCAGGTCGATCCCGGCCATTTTCATCAGGGTGGGGATATTGCCGCGCATGGCCATTCCCACACCCCCCCAGGCACTCCAGTCGATGGCGATGGCTTTGATTCCGGGATACTGGTTGCGGATGGCAGAGGTTATTTTGCATAACAGGTCGTTTGCGGCGGCATAATCGGTCTGTCCTGAATTTCCAAAGCGACCTGCCACTGAAGAAAAGAAAACCATGCCGCGTGGGAGCATGTCCCTGGCTTCCATGGCTTTGAACAGATTGAAAAAGCCATCGGCCTTGACCGATACCACCAGCCGGAATTCTTCGATCGGTTTCATTTCCAATTTACGGCTGCGTTCCATTCCGGCCGCGTGCAGAAAGACGTCGATATGGCCCTCGGCATCCTTGATTTTCTGGATGGCTTCATCGATCAACGCAGGATTGGTCACGTCACAGACCAGATAATGCACCTTACCCCCTGATTGTTTGATGATGCCCAGGGTCTCCAGGGTGGTGGCGGAACGTTCGATTCCGAACAGCGTACCTTCCACTTGCATCGGGGTTGGCTTTTTTCCGTCCCGGGAGAGACGGGCGATCAATTCGTTCTTCAGTCCTTCACGATCGCTGGCGAGCCGCAGGATATCCGGGTCGTCCACTTCGGGCAATGGGACACGGTCGAGCAGATAGAAGGTTCCTTGGGTGGCCCGTACCAGATCCTCGACAATCGGGCGGATGATTCCGCCAGAACCGCCAGAAATCAGGAAAACGCTGCCTTGTGGCAGGGTAAAGTTCTTTTCTTCTGGCAGAGGTTGTTCCAATGTGGCAATGCCATAGCGCAGATCGTTTTCCCAGCCAATTTCCAGAGTTCCTGGATCTTGCAGGGTTTCATCGATAAGGCGGCCGGCGATGACTTCCGGTGTGGCAGAAACCTC
The DNA here is from genome assembly GCA_050014715.1 of Anaerolineales bacterium. Classification (GTDB taxonomy): domain Bacteria; phylum Chloroflexota; class Anaerolineae; order Anaerolineales; family Villigracilaceae; genus UBA877. The sequence goes on from JBEKCT010000144.1 coordinate 3,237, forward strand.
AAAGTCCACGATCTTGACGAAAGCCTGTTCCCGTTCGCGTGCCACGGCCTTGGCAAATCCGCTGACTGCGCCACCCAGTGGGGCAGATGCGCCTTGAACGGAATACCCATGCAATCCACCCAGGCGTGTGGCGCAAACCAGGAAGGTTTCTTCGGGTAGCGCTTTCATAATGACATATAGGCTATATAAGCGCTCTTCCAGGCTGGCTTGCCAGTCTTTGATATCCATCTCGGCCAGTTTGGGTTCGATCTCCAATGCAGGCAGGAAGAACACGCCTGCAATGGGGCCGCCTGCCAACCAGCCGGTCAGTCTGGTGCCGATCTCTTCGGGAGTCAGCCGGGCATTCAGGCGCAGCACATCCACTTTCCGGGCGAAGAGTTTCCGGATGAGTGGTTCGGCGGTTTTTGTTTTACTTTCCACCACCAGGACTCTCTGCCCTTCACTTAGTTCAATGCCGGTCGGAATGCACAGGTCCAGGCGTGGTCGCAGGGTCGGCACAGGGGCGCGACGCACAATGACGGCAGGCGATTCACTATTCCCGAAGTCGGCTGGAACAACCTTTACAGGCGCGGGAATTACAGTTTCCTTGCTGGCTTTTAACTCCGCTTCCACAAATGCTATCACCTTGGCGAGAGTGTTGTATTCAGAAAGACGTAAATCTTCACGCCGGGGAATGTCGTAACGCTCCCGGATGGATGCAAACAGCTCGGCTTGCTTGACGGTGTCGATGCCCAGATCGGCCTCCAGGTCCAGGTTCAAGTCGAGTACTTCGAATGGGTAACCTGTCTTCTCGGAGACCACGCTTAAAACGTAGGTCTTGATTTCCTGTATTGCATTCTCCTGTTCACCTGCTAAAGAGGCCTGCCCGCCGATGGTATTTTGAGGAAAGGCTGGGGGAGCCGGTGTAACAGCAACCTGTGCTGCTTGGACAGGAGGGGCGACAATCACGGCAGGTGCCGGGGATTCGAGCTTGGGTCCGCCCTTCATTGCCGCTGGGGCGACGGATTTCAGGGCGTCTTCCACGAATTGAATCACTTTGGCGAGCGTGTTGTAATCCGACAGACGCAGATCTTCGCGGCGGGGGATGCCATATTGTGTGCGGATGGCGGCGAACAACTCAGCCTGCTTGACAGTGTCGATACCGAGATCGGCTTCCAGATCCAGGTTCAGGTCAAGTACCTCGGTCGGGTAACCGGTCTTTTCACTGACAGCGGAGAGCAAATAAGTTCTTATCTCCTCAGTGCTTGGAGCTACCGCAGTGGAGTCTTTTATCGGCTCATCCAAAGCCTCGACTGGCGTATCCGCCTGGGGGATTGATTGTGCAACTTCCATGACTGTGGGCGTAGAAGCAAGCGACTCCTCAACGAAGCGGACCACTTTGGTAAGCGTGTTATAGTCCGAAAGCCGTAAGTCTTCGCGCCGGGCGATGCCGTATTGCGCACGCATGGCGGCAAACAACTCGGCTTGCTTGACCGTGTCAATGCCGAGATCGGCTTCCAGATCGAGATCAGGGTCAAGTACTTCTTGGGGATAACCGGTCTTCTCGCTGACTGCTGCAAGGACATACGCCTTGATCTCCGCCTGGTTGACTGGCGTGGGAGCAGCGGGAACAGTTGCCTTTGCGGGGACAACCGCTTCACCATCCGGCTGGGATGGATATGCAGTTGCCAGCATGGAGGTGGAATCGAACGAATCTTTGACAAAGGCGATCACCTTGGCAAGTGTGTTGTAGTCTGAAAGGCGTAAGTCTTCACGGCGGGCGATGCCATATTGCGTCCGTATGGATGCGAAGAGCTCGGCTTGTTTGACGGTATCGATGCCAAGGTCGGCTTCCAAATCCAGATCCAGGGCGAGTACTTCCGCCGGGTATCCGGTCTTCTCGCTGACCACTGCCAGCACGAAAGCCTTGATCGCTTCTGAATCAGCAGGTTGGGCTGCAATTGGCTGCGTTTTCAATTGGACCGGAGTGGTAGCCAAAGGTTGTGTGACGGGGAAAGGCCGGCCGGTGGATGCGTTTGAAGAGATTGGCGCCTTCAATGCCCTCAAGGTGGGCCCCTGGCCAAATTGCCAGCGGGAAGCAACCGGTTTATTGGTTGGTACACCCTGGTTTTTGATATGCAGGGTGCGCTGGGAAATTTCGAGTTCGGTGGCTGCGTAGCCGGAGACGTCCGAGAGCCAGCGGTTATAAATGGCTTTATCCACCCGCTCGCCTTGTCCGGGAATCTTGCGTAGCAGAGTCATGGCGATTTGCGAGCCGAAACCGGCGCCAAGACGCAGGGAGAATTGTACCGGGTACTTTCCGCCGTGAGACAGGTTCAGGTCGCCCAGTTCGGGATCCGGCTCGAAGCCTTCCTTGATATTGGCGATGGGAGGAACAATACCGTACTCGAGGGCTTTGACAGCCACCACATCTTCCACACCGACACCCATGGTGTGGCCGGTGAAGCCCTTGGTGTTGGCGATGATGACCTGGTTGGCCTGCTCTCCATACGCATCACGCAATGCGTGGATTTCGGCGGACGCGCTGCCGCCACGTGCCGGGGTATATGTTTCGTGGGAAACGAACATGGTCTCGGCCGCGATCTGGCTGCGGGAAATGCCAAAACGTCCTTCGGCGTTCTTGAGTAGCGTTTCCATGACCTGACTGACGTGCTGTACATTCAGGCGCGTGCCATGATAAGCGCTGTTGGCAATATTGGTGGATAGAACTTCACAGATGGCACGCATACCGCGTTCGCGCACGGCATCTTCCGACTCTACCACCAGGGAGGCTGCACCCATGCCGATGATCATGCCGTTGCGACGCCGGTCGAAGGGCAGGGCCGCCAGGCGCAGGTTACCCTCCGGGGTGGCCGCGCCGCTGGCCATCAAGCTGGTGCCGATCCACTGCGAAAGGTTGCCGCTGATAACATCGTCTCCGGCAACGATGATTACACGGCGGGCGCGACCCAGGCGGATCCAGTCCTCCGCGATCGCCACCGCGTGGGTGGTGGAAGCGCAGGCAGCGTTGACATGTGTATTGGGTCCACGTGCCCCGATGTATTCGGCAAATTGGGAATGGCCCATGGTCAGGACACGGAAAACGTAACGACGGTCGAAATGATAGTCGAGCCGGGCGGCTTCGGCCTCCAGCTCGGCGATGCGTTTCTCAAAGGAAGCTTTCAAGTCTGTCTGTTGTGCAGGCACCAGGCGAGCCATGTTACGCAGTTCTTCGATTTGTTTGGCCACCATCTGGTTCTGGTAGAATTTGTCCGCTTCATCTGCCATGCGGTCGAGACCGGGGAAGGCCGACGCGAAGATGATGCCGGTCTCGTCAGCCAGCGCTTCGGGCAATTTCCAGCGGTCGGGCAGGTAGGAACCGGTGCTGGTTGGCTTGTAGGCCATCACCAGTGGTATGCCGGCGTCGCGCAGCGCTTCGATCCCGGCTGCGATGGCCAATTGGGTGGAAATATCGATCGCTTCCAGGCGGTCCTGGGGCATCCCGAACTCGGTTGCCGGATCAAACGTGCCCCTTTGGCCGGCCAATTTGAGCGTCTGTTCCATATCGTCAATGGGCTGCATGATTGCCCCGGCTTCGCTCTTCACCAGCCGGGTTGGGTGTTTATCGAGCATTCCCTGGCGGGTTTTTTCCGGCAGCGGCTCAATCCGCATCTGGCCATTCAGGATATCCAGGATATTGTTATCATCGAAGACGTGCTTGCCGAGGCCAGGCAGGCCCAGGCCGGCACCGCTGATGACAACTGAACCGGTGATGGGCAGGCGGCCGTCCATAATGGCTCCTTCTGCGGCAGGCATCCGCTCTGCCGCAATCATTTCAGTTGAGATCTTGATGGGGCTGGAGTTGACAGCAGCCTCAGGCTGGCTGACTTGGATGACCGGTGCGGACGGGACCTCTGCGGGTGCCATGGCAACCGTTCCATTCACACCTGCGGCATATAGCCGGCCCAGGGCTTCATTGATGCTGGGAATATCACCCTTGCGGGGATGGTTGGTGGAAAAGACACTGATGTCTTTGTGTTCTTTCAAGATGTCTGCCACCAGGCCACTCAGGACGCGCTTGGGGCCGACCTCGACAAAGATACGGGCACCCTGTTCGTACAACGCGTTAACACCTTGAACGAACTGGACCGGCGAAGCCACCTGTGCCGCCAGGATGTCGAGGATCTCCTCGTGACCGGTCGGATAGGGTTTGCCGGTTACATTGGCAATAATGGGAATTGTTGGGGCCTGAATATTCATGCGCGCAATAACCTTGCGCAACGGTTGGCTGGCCGGGGCAACGATCCTGGTATGGAAAGCGTGCGAGACCGCGATTTTGGTGGCTTGCAGGCCTGCCGCCAAAAATGCGGCTATGGCCGCATCCACTGCAGCGGTTTCCCCCCCGATGACGCACTGCACCGGACTGTTGATGTTGGCGATGACGACATAACCTTGAATGGTTTTCAGGATGCATTCGACCTCAGCCAGCGGTGCCGAGACGGCCGCCATGCAACCATTGTCATCGGCTGCGACTTTGGCCATTTCCTGCCCGCGCGCGCTTACCACCTGCAGGGCTTCGGATAGATTCAGGATTCCGGAAGCCACCAGCGCGGCATATTCACCCAGGCTGTGGCCAATGACCAGGTCGGGTTTGAATCCGTACTTGGCCAGAACCCGCAAGAGCGAAACATGCACTGCCAGTAAGGCCGGTTGTGTGATTTCCGTGCTGCGAAGTTTCAGTTCCGCCTGGGCGATGACATCATCCTTCCCGTCCACAAAAACATAACTGGAGATGGGCCGGCCCAGGATGGGGGTCATGATCGCATCGGCTTCGCGGAAAGTCTCAGCCACCAGCGGTTCAATCGTGCGCAGGTCACGCAGCATGTTTACATATTGTGAACCCTGTCCAGGGAACAGGAAGGCCAGCTTGCCGGGCCGTCCACTGCCGCGGTAAACCCCCTGCACACCCAGGGCTTGCCACCCGGCTGGGGCGTCTGTTTCGAGTGCTTTGAAGGCTTTTTCTGCGCGCTGGATAAACTCCTTCAAATCCTCGTAATCTATCACCAACCTTTCAGTCTGGCTCAATTGCTTTGGAGTTGGACAGATATTCACAGGCATGTGCCCCAATTTGGCTTGATGGAGCAGTTTTGCCAGCGACTCGCTCAGAACCGAAGCGGACTCTGCTCCCAGGAATAGCAGCCCGCGATAGGGTTTTAGCTCCGCAGGAATGGTCTGTGCAGGAATTCGCAGGTCTGCGCCAGGAAAAACAACCGGTTCTTTTGTCAACACACCTGGCAGGTATTCCTCCAGGACCACATGGAAGTTGGTCCCGCCAAACCCGAAGGCGCTGACCCCGGCCCGGCGCGCTTCACCGGAGGGCACTTCCCAGGGTTGTGTCTGGGTGTTGACGTAGAAAGGTGATTGTGAAAAATCTATTTTGGAATTGGGCTGGTCGAAGTTGACCGAGGGTGGCAGGATATGATCGTACAGGGCCAAAGTCGCCTTGAGCAATCCGGCTGCGCCGGCCGCACTTTTAAGATGCCCAAAATTGG
>JBEKCT010000145.1:0-8760 GCA_050014715.1 Anaerolineales bacterium
ATCGAAAGGACCGGCAGCCCGTGCCGCTGGCCGATCTCGTAGTCGTTGGGGTCATGCCCGGGAGTGATCTTGAGCGCCCCGGTGCCGAACTCGCGCGTCACGTAATCGTCGGCGATGACCGGGATTTCCCGGCCCAATATCGGTACCAGCACTTTTCTGCCGACGAATTTCCGGTAGCGTTCGTCCTCGGGATGGACGGCCACCGCTGTGTCGCCCAGGATGGTCTCCGGGCGGGTGGTGGCGACCGGGATGAATTCGGTTTCCGAATCCGCCAGCATATACTTGAAATAATACAGCTTTCCGGGTTCCTCGGAATATTCCACCTCCAAGTCCGAGACAGCCGTTTTCAGCCCCGGCGACCAGTTGATCAGGCGCGGGCCGCGATAGATCAAGCCTTTTTCGTACAGGCGCACAAAAGCTTCGCGCACCGCCTTTGACAGGCCGTCATCCAGGGTGAAGCGCTCGCGTTCCCAATCGCAGGAGGCCCCGATTTTGCGGATCTGGCCCGTGATGATGCTGTGATACTTGGCTTTCCAGGACCAGACGCGTTCCACGAACTGTTCGCGGCCCAGTTCTTCGCGGGTCACTTCCTCGGTCCGCAGCAGGTCTTTTTCCACCTGCAGCTGGGTCGCTATGCCGGCGTGGTCGGTGCCGGGCACCCACAGGGTCGGCACGCCCTTCATGCGCTGGTAACGGATCATCAGGTCTTCCATCGCCACGAACATGACGTGGCCCAGGTGCAACTCGCCGGTGACATTGGGTGGCGGGATCGAAATGACGTAGGGTTTTTTCGTTGGGTCGAAGCCCGGCTTGTTCGGGTCGTTGGACGGCTTGAAATAACCACCCTTTTCCCACATCGCATATATGCGCGGCTCGGTGGTTTTGAAATCATAGGCTTTGGGCAACTGGTACTCGGTCATAGGACATCCTCGGTATTCGTTATTCATTAATCGACTTTCGTAATCCGCCATGCGTTATTCGCATTCACATCCAATGAATTCCGAATAACCAATTACGAGTTACGGAAAACAAAATGCCCGCATCCTGTTGAGGACGGCGGGCGCCGCGGTACCACCTCAATTCACGTTCCTGAGACCTAACTCAGGAAGGTGCACTCCATCCGGACTACCATCCGGTTCCGATATAACGGGCGGACCCCGTGCCGGTCTATTTTCCTGAGGATTTCTTCGGCAATACTCCGGGCGACTTCAGCGGTTGGATTCTGCGGAGGCTTCCAGCCAGCGGCCATCCTTCTCTATCAGATTTCCATCCATTTACTACTCCCGGAGGAGTTATTAACGGGATTATACATTTCTGGGCGAGCCGAGTCAAGCGTTAAATGGCGAGCAAGCAGACTGGCGAGGTTTTGTCAGGCGCTTTATGGCACCCTGGTCAGGATAAAGGTCCCGGCATTCCCGCCGCTATTTGACCAGGCGACAGAGAGAATAGAATTATCGGGAGTGAGTGACACGGTTTTGATGGTCTCCTCACCCCCACCAGGAACTGAGTAGGTCCAGGTCAGCACATTGTTTGACCAGCTTTGGGAGGTGATGGGGTAATTGGCACCATCGGTTTTATGATGGTGGAGACGACCACGTAGCCGTCGTCTTGCCAGACGATGGTATGAATATTATTAAAAATTGTTTCCCCCATTTACCGGCCATACCATGTAAGGCAACCAAAGTGGCATTTCCGATTTCTTGTGTTGCTGTGGCAACACTCCCCGAAGGGGTGACCGACCCGAGCGATCCACACGAGCAGGCGATAATCATCAGGACCAGCGAAAAGGATGCCATCGTGAGCAATACTTTTTTGTTGGGGTTCATCGCAACCTTGTTGGTTAAATGGTGGGATCATCCATAAATATACAACTTCCAGTTGACGGTTGGGTGTCGAGGTGGGCACAAACCGGAATGGAAATGGAATTGAGGGCCTTTTTTGTTTCTTGTCTTTTGTCTTTTGTTTTATTACCTTCCTCTCTTTCTTTTTACCTATTCTCACCTCTCTCCTCTCTGCTCTCTTTTTATGGTATCCTTAACCCACACTTTACCTTGCGGGAGAGACCATGTATATCGCCATCGAAGGAGTCATCGGTGTCGGCAAGACCACCCTGGCGCGCCTGCTCCAGCCGGCGTTCGAGGCAGACCTGCTACTGGAAGTCTTCGAGGAAAACCCGTTCCTGTCTGATTTTTACAGCGACCGTGCCCGCTATGCCTTCCAGACCCAGATTTTCTTCCTGCTCAGCCGCTACCATCAGCAGCGCCAGGGGGTCAAGACCATCCTGGAAGCCGGCAAGCCGCTTCTTTCCGACTATACCTTTGCCAAGGACAGCCTGTTCGCCGGCATCAACCTGAAAGGTGACGAACTCGAAATGTACAAGCGTGTTCACCAGGCGCTGGCCGAGAAGATCAGCCTGCCTGACTTGCTGGTGTATTTGCGCGCAGATACTGATGTACTGATGCAACGTATCGCCTTCCGCGACCGCTCCTATGAGCGCAATATAGAACGCAGCTACATCGATGAACTCAACCAGGCCTATGAAGAATTCTTTTCCAGGCCGTATGATGACACGCCCGTGCTGACCATCAACTCCAATTCACTCGATTTCGTACGCTTCCCGAAGCACCTTAATTTGATCGAGAACCGCATCCGGGAAGCCCTGAACCTCTCGCCTTACCAGGCGGAACTCCCGCTCAACCAATGAGAGCCGCATGCAACTAAACCGCGCCGCCCTGATCCGGATTGCCAGGGAAACCGCCGAGAAGACCGCTCTTTCGGACCCTAACCTGGTGGCAGCCTACCTGACCGGCTCCCTGCGTACCAGCGACCCGTTCATCGGCAATGCCACTGACGTTGACATCGTCTTCGTCCATCCCGGGAAACCAAAGATCCGGCGTGAGATTCTCGCGCTGACGCCAGAAATCCACCTGGACATTTTCCACCACCCGCGTAGTGATTATGAAAAACCAAAAGAACTGCGCATCCATCCCTGGCTGGGTCCGGAACTTTACGACGCGTTGCCGCTGTTTGTCTCAAAGCACTTTTTTGAATTCATGCAGGCCGGGGTAAGGGACAGGTATAACGAACCAGACAGCGTACAGGCGCGTTCGCACCAACTGGCACAGGCAGCCCGCCAGACCTGGAGCAGCCTGGAAACCGGCCCTGCCCACGGCCCGGCGCAGGTGCTGGATTACTTGAAATCCATCTCCCTGGCCGCCAATGCAGTTGCATTACTGACAGGCAACCCTCTGGCCGAAAGGCGTTTGCTGCTCCAATTCCCGGCGCGTGCCCTGGCTGCCGGACAACCGGAGCTGGCTGGCGGACTTTTTAACCTGCTGGGCGCAGCTTCGGTCGATGGAAGCGACCTGGCCGGGTATCTGCCGGATTGGGAAAAAGACTTCCTGGAAGCAGCCACCGGCTCGCTCGTCGACAAACGCATCGCCGCTCCCCGTCTGGGATATTATAAACTGGCCTTCCAGACCACCCTGGCAGGTGAATTTCCGCAGGCCATCCTGTGGCCCTTGCTCATTACCTGGACTCTGGCGGTATCGGCGCTGCCTGCCGCAGGAGATTTGCGCTGGCGCCCGTTCTGCGGATTGCTTGGGCTCGACGAGGGCTCCTTCGCTGGGCGACTGATAGAACTGGATCATTTTCTGGATGGGATCGAGGCATTGCAGGAAAGACTTTCTGCCAGCCAGGGTTTGTAAAAACCATATATGGTGCTGCGGTCTGTATAACCGGTTGTCAAACTGTGGATAACTGCCCAAAAACTGTGGATAAACCGGGCTGACTGTGGAAAAGTCGCTCAATTGTTCGGATTAAGACCCCCATATATGGCTTTGATTTCAGCTGTCCTCCAAAATCTGGCAGACTCAGGCTGTTGCAAAAATCAACCACCCTGCTCCCGCACATCTTCTGAAATCCACTTTTTTTCTCCCAAAGTTAACCACAGGCTGTGGATAATTTGCTCTTCAAAACAGTCCAGCCATAGGCCTGGCACCCCCGTTGCAGCCACCGGTGGGGGCTCGGGAAGGTTCTCCACTTATCCACAGTCCCTACTAAGACTACTAATATTCATATCCAATAATATATATGTGGAGGAAACGAAGACTCATTTCCCCCAGACGATGCCCCAAACTTAATTGAAACCAATATGCAAATTGAATATTGATTAAAGATGTCTTTCACCAGGAAAGCCAGCCATATGGTGGATATCCCCTTCCCACAATCCCCTACTTCCCCGCACTGATGATCACGCGCTCCCCCAGCCCGGCCCAGTCGTACAGCCATTTGGCGTCTGCCGGGGACAGGTTGATGCAGCCGTGCGAGGCCGCACCCCCAAAAGAATCGTGCCAGTAGGCTGCATGGAAGCCGAAGTTGCCGGAGTAGGTCATGAAATACGGCACCCCTTCGATGTAGTAATCGCTGGTCGATGTGGCCGGCGGCGTGATGGAACTGTATTCCACCTTATATAAAATTGCAAATCTGCCTTCGAAAGTCCAGGAATTCTTGCCGGAAGAGACCAGCGTGGCGAAGACCAGTTTGCAGTTGTTATAGACGGACAGCGTCTGGGTGGTCAGGTTGGTGTAAATAAAGCGGCAGGTGTTCGGACCAGCTTCCGCCGGGACGGCCGGGTTGACCAGGGCGACCGAACTTTCCGGCAGCCACTCGTCCGCGCCGATGGCAATGAAGCCCGGTTTTTGCACGTCCACCGGAACCTCATGCACCACCTGGTAGCGTTTGTACGTCTGCAGCGGCGTCCCACCCGCGTTGACACTCTGTGTCTCAGCCAGCACCCACCCAAACCGGAAGGTCACCTCCCGGGTCAGCAGGATGCCGCTGAATGTTGAGGGTGTCAGCAACTGCAGATCCTGCCCGTCCATCCAGCCGTAGTTGACCAGGTAGTGGGTCTGTCCATCCTTGCCTGCCCGGCTGGTGGTATAGGCCACATAGGCGGGGAAGTTGGGCAAATGACCGTAGTTGCCGGTCTTCCCCACGGCGTCCTGGAAACTGGCATACACCTTTGCATTGGCATTCAGCACATTGGCATATTTATATTTCAGCACGCCTAGGGACGGGTCGAGCTTCTGGTACCAGGTAGCCTGGGGGGTAAATGTCGCCAGGCTGGTTGGTGTGGGAACGAGCGTCACCGTTACGGTGGAAATTGGCGTGGCGGTCGCTGCATCGGTGGACGTTGCAGTTGCCAAGGGCAGTGCCGCTGTCCCGCAGGCGGAGAGCAATAAAACAAAAAACAAAAAACAAAACCGCACGGGATTTAACCATTTTTTAAACACCATCCCGCGGAAAAACACCACGGGATGGGCAGACACAAAGTTCCACAAAGGCAAATAAAAAAACCTTTGTGTTCTTTTCTCTTTCGTACTCTTAGTGTCCTTCGTTTTAAGAATCTTTTTATTCACGTGGCCAATCCAGCAATAAAACTTCCACCAGCAGGCGCGGGTTGACGTTGCGTTCCAACTGGTCAATCGCCCCTTCCGCCGCTGCCACCATCCGGTGGGCCTCAGCCAGCGAGAGCCTGCCCGCCAGCGCCTCGATCCCTGCTAGCCGGTCTATGTTGGTGAGCGGAGTCTGCGCCCCGGAACAGCAAAACAATACGTCCCGCCAGAACGAAAGCCACAACAGCAAGGTTTCGCGCAGCTGTTCTCTCGCAGCGTTCTTCCGTTCGGTCAGCTTTTCGGCATAGGCGAATCGCCTGCGCCGGTTGGATTGCAGCAGCCCTTGCATTTCCTCGAGCCGTTGAGAGCGGAAGCCCAGCGCCTCCTTGTCCTGCATCAGGCGCAGGGCGTAGCCGGGCCGTCCGCCCGAAACGTGCGCCACCAGGCGGGCATCACTTGGATCAGCGCCGTGTTCCTGTAGATAACCTTCCACCGTTTCCACCGGCAGCGGGCGCAGCCGCAGCACCTCGCAGCGCGAGACGATCGTCGGTAGCAGCTGCTCGGGCGAGTCGGCGGTCAGCACCAGCACCACGTATGCCGGGGCTTCCTCCAGCGTTTTGAGCAGGGCATTGGCGGCGTTGGCATTGGCTTCCTGGAAGCGCAAGAAGAGCGCCACGCGGTGGCTGCCCTGGTAAGGTGTCAACACCAGGCTTTGCCGGATGGTGCGGATCTGCTCCACCTTCAAGGTGCCGCCTTCCCTTTCTGCATGTATAATCGCCAGGTCGGGGTATTGCATGCGTTCGATCTGCTGGCAGGTCTTGCAGGTGCCGCAGGGTTCGCCGGGTGCGAGCGGCTGCGGGCAGTTCAGGGCCTGGGCCAGGCGCAGCGCCAGGGTCCGGCGGCCAATCCCGGGCGGCCCGCTGAACAGGTAGGCATGCCGGACGGAATCGTGTGTAATCTGCTGTTTGAGCATTTCCACCGCCCATTGGTGCCCGAGCATGCCCCAATTACTTGGGAGATTCCCGGTTCCAGCGTGGTATGTCGTCATTCTTCTCCGGCTCGCAAGCGCAGATAGGAATCATACCGCTCCGGACGCACCGTACCGGCTGCCACGGCCGCCCGCACTGCACAGCCCGGTTCGGTCTTATGGTTGCAGTTGCTGAACTGGCACTGCGCCACCAGCGGAGCCAGTTCGGGGAAATAACCGTCCAGTTCCTCCGGCTCGGTGTCCCACAGTGCCAGCGAGCGCATGCCGGGCGTATCCGCCACATAGCCGCCCTGTTCCAAGGGGAACAATTGCCGCACGGTGGTGGTGTGGCGGCCCTTCTGGAAGGCTTGGCTGATCTCCCGCACCGCCAGCCCCAGTCCCGGCTGGATGGCGTTCAGCAGGCTGGATTTTCCCACCCCGCTCGGCCCGGCCAGCGCGGAAATTTTGCCTTTCAAACGTCCGTGTAATTCCTCCACACCCTCGCCGGATTTGGCGCAGGCATAGATTACCGGATAACCGATGGTTGGGTAGAAGCCGAACATCTCTTCGGACTGTCTGCGCCCCACCAGATCGATCTTGTTCGCAACGATCAGGGCGGGCAGTCCCTGGCGCCCGGCGATGACCAGGTAGCGGTCCAGCATGCGCATGTGCGGGGCGGGTTGGGCGCAGGCGAAGACGAACACGGCCTGGTCGGGGTTGGCCAGGATGACCTGTTGGTAAAGCCCCTGCGGGCGCGGGTCCAGCCGCACCAGTGAATGGCTGCGCGGATCGATCGACTCGATACTCCCGATCCCCTCGGATTGGCAGGTTACCAGCACCCGGTCACCCACTGCCGCAATATCGCCGGTGTGCTTGCCCTGTTTCAGCCGGCCGCGCAGGTGGCAGGTCAAAACGCCGCTGTCGGTCCGGACGGTGAAAAATCCCGATTGGGAGCGGATGATCAGGCCGGGGATTGGTTCCGAGGGCATTTCCGAGTGCATTACGGCTTGGGAGTAGGCGTGGGTGTTGCGGTCGAACCGTAATCCGGGTTGACCACTCCGAAGGATTTTTCCCACGGGTAGACCGTCTGCGGATGACCGAAGAAGTAGATCTCCATGATACGCCGGAAAATCGGGGCTGCCCAGATGGCGCCTTCGCCCTTGTTGCTGACGAGCACCACCACGGCGATATCCGGTTTGTCGGGAGCGTTTTCCTCGCTGTACCCGGAGAACCAGGCGTTCGGTTCGACTGCGCTGGTCTCGGCGGTGCCGGTCTTGGCAGCCACATCGATACTGAAGTTGCCCAGCGTGTAGTAGCCTGTGCCGCGTGGATTTACGGCCACCTGGTGCATGGCCTCCTGGATCACGGCCAGGTTGGCCGCGCTGACCGGCAGGGTGCCATCCGCCTGCGGCTTGAAGACGCTGATCGAATCTCCGCTGACCGGCTGCACCTTCTCCACCAATTGCGGGCGGTAGAGCGTGCCACCATTGGCGACAGCAGAGAGGAAGGTCGCCACCTGCAGCGGTGTCACCAGTACCTTGCCCTGTCCGATGGCGATGCTGGTCGCATCCAGGCCGTCGGTGGGGTCAGGGATGTTTCCGGTGGCTTCGGCCACCTGTCCAATGCCGGTGGCCTTGCCCAGGCCAAAGGCCCTGGCCATGGTCGAGATGGCATCTTTGTACTTGCCGCCTTCCGTGGTAAACAGGGTATAGCCGATATGGTAGAACCACGGGTCGCACGAGCGCATCAGGCCCTCCGGCAGTGTCAGGACGCCACTGGGCTGGCTTTTTGCAGCGGTGCAGGTATTCGTACCGTTGGCCAGTTTTTCAGCCTGGCAATCCTCCCAGGTCCAGTCGTACAGGGTCACCCCGGGCACCTCCGTGTATGAATACTCACAATCCAAGGTGCTGGCGGGTGTGAACACGCCGCTCTCCAATGCGGCCGCCATGGTGATGATTTTAAACACCGAGCCGAGCGGATATTGTCCCTGTGTGGCGCGATTGAAGGTCGGCTGGGCCGGGTCATTTAACATGGGCTCGAGCCCCCAGCGGTTGTTGAAATTATTGGCGTCGTACAGGTTGGGATCGTAGGATGGCGACGAGACCATTGCCAGGATTTTCCCAGTATTCACATCCATCACGACCGCCGCGCCGGGCAGCCCATCCATGGCATCCTGGGTCTGTTGCTGCAGGTCATTGTCGATCGTCAGGTAAATGGAATCGGCCGGTTGCGAATCGGTCTTGGCGAGGATGTTGCTGGGGGCCCCGTCCACGTACAGGCTGGCCGAGTCTCTGCCGTGCAGATAGGTTTCGCCCCATTTCTCGAGCCCTTCGAACCCCACCCGGTCCGAGCCATTATAGCCGAGTCGCTTGTACGTATTTAAATTCTCCGGGGAGA
>JBEKCT010000146.1:0-10828 GCA_050014715.1 Anaerolineales bacterium
GGTGACCGCGGATGTAATCCGGCGGTACATAAAGTATCAGAAGGCGCCGAAGGATATTCAGCTCGAGCTGTGGGATAAAGGCTCTTGAAAGCCCCGCAGCTTGCTGCGGGGATCATTTACTTCTACTTTCTCCCGTGTTATCAGGAACGAAACCTAAGCGACGCGCCGGACGATTTAATTCTTTGATGTTTATTGATGTAAATAATACATTTATCTGGGAAACATGTTGTACTAGACGTACCGGAGAACCATTTACTTGTCCCTCAAAAATAATAAAATATGGATCTTTGAAACTAATTTCTTCTATTTGAATAATCATTTCTTTACCAAATGAAGCTAAATAAGCAGCGACCTCTTCTTCAGGATTTAATATTTTTTCAAATTCATTAATTTGAGCTAATAATTGACTATATAGAACTTTCGCAAAGCCCTTATCAAACCCTCTCTGTTTTGCAATGCTTTCTAATATTTCATCATCAACTTGTAAACTAGGAATCTTTATCGGTGGAAATGATTGTTCCATTTCTATACTCCTTTTTAGAATTATTTACTGATAATTCTGTAAGTAAATTTATTACAAATCTCAGTTTTTTTGAGTCACTGCTACGAGCAAACCCATGTACCATCCGGATTCTGCTTTGCACCTGTGTATGCGCCACCGCAGACCCACCTACCATCCGGATTCTGCTTTGCACCTGTGTATGCGCCACCACAAACCCACGTACCATCTGGATTTTGCTTTGCACCCGTGGAAGCTCCTCCACAAATCCATTTACCGTCTGGATTCTGCTTCGCGCCTGTGTATGCGCCGCCACAGACCCACGTACCATCCGGATTCTGCTTTGTATTTGCTTTGCGCCTGTGTACCCGCGAAAAGAATACTTCTCTTCATTAATCATTTCAAACCTCTCCTTCTTGGCAAAACTAACTATTCCTTATACAATTTTCTTGCAATAAATAATAATCAGATAATCTTATCCCCCTTTCTTCTATTACACGCCTCGCATAGTAATTGTATATTTCGTGCCGTATTACTACCCCCTTTATCTACAGGAATTATATGATCATACTCTAGGTTAATTTGACTACCACATTTAACGCACCTCCCTTGATCCCTTTTCCAAACATAAAGCTTTACATCTTCGGGAATAGTGAACCTTGAATATTCAGGCTTTTCAGAATTATTATCCCTCATTTTCTTCTCTGCATGTATCTCAAATGCAAAGGTGCTTTTTTCAATTTGTTTAATGGCTTGGGAAATTTCCATGCTGATGATATTTTTGGATAGCTTAATATACAAAATTTTTTCTGCCTCAAAAGTAGGTGGATTACCTTTAAAATAAGTTGGATTTAGATTAAAAGAATCTTTATCTTCCGTTATGATCTTCAGAAGTTCTTCCAAGTGCTTGCGTTGCTTTTTTAAAGTCGCAAGAGCATTATTTATTTCAACCAAATCATTCTTAATTGTTATATTAACTTCATAGCGTCCCATCTTAGGAGCCTCGCCAGCCCATTCCCCATATCCCCGGATAATATCAATCATTTGATGGTAATACTTCAATGGCCCCTTTTTAATGAATTCTATTCTTTGTGATAACCCTTTAATATCAGGGTCAATTCGATTAATTTTTTCCAGACAGTCAACAATTTGATCTGGTTCCACAACAATTTGAGCTAGAAGTATCCAGGCTTCTTTATCTTGCGGATTTCGCTGTATTATTTCGCTAAGAATTGATCTCGCAGATTTTTCATCTTTCTTTTTAATTTCTTCCCTAGCATTCTTAATTGTAAATTGTTTATTCATCTTTTGATAATACTCCATATAAATCAACTTTAGTATAGAACTTTTTTACAAACTTTGCAATTAGTATGAAAGAATCAGTCTTGTAAATCAATCTGGATTTATAATCCTTATCATGAAAGAATCTCAATTTTTAGGCACGTTGTTACCATCCCACCCTGATTTTCTCTTAATTGAGGAAGCCATCCGGGAAAAGTATGGTTTAGCCGAAGTCAACCCGGAAGAAGAACCGATCCAAGAAATATATTTGGATGGGAAACCTATACTACTTGAAGACTTCCGCAAAGACATAGAAAATCATTTACGCGCCAATCTTTCCTCTATTATCCCGCCGGAATTACTCAAAGCATACATACCTTGCAAGCTTTTTTCTGAAACACAACACAAAAAAACACAACACAAAACACAACTTGAAGGTATTGGTTTACTCCCGGAAGATTGGAAAAAATCCTCAGACGAGATTTTCAAATTTGTTCAATTAATATCAAACTTAATAATTGAAATCGTTGACCCCATGATTGATGCAATCGTAGATATGCTTTATTGGTATCTACTTACCGGAGAAGACCAACAAATCCCTAACGATTGGATAAGCAAAGTTATGAACGGTCAATCTATGGGTGAAACGATTGTTATGGCCATGGCTGGTTCAATGGCCGATCCAGATGTAATAGCAAATCAGTTCAGGGATCAATGCCGAAAGACTTTTGGAAGCTATCACCCGAGGATAACCAAGACAATTACGAACACCGCCCATTACTTAAAGCTTAAAAAAGCCGGGAAGCCTTGGAATTTTATTGTCGAAGAATTCATCCGCCTAAATAAATTCAGCCTGCCGAGAGACCGAAGTTCTCCCAAGTATCATAAGACTTTGCTCAGATATGAACAACGGCTAAAGAAAAGAATGCAGCGTACTGAATTCGCTTTTCAAGCCCTCATCAGAGACAAAAATTAAAGCTTTTTTGTCCCTATTAGCCTAAACGATTTTGATTGAATCCGGGTTATGAGTGACCCGGATTTTGTTTTTGATTACCAATTTAGTCCCGCGCCTGATGCAGAAGAAAGGCTTGTCCAGGCTTGGGATTTGATTCTTACTCTCATCATTGAAGATCTAAAATCCGAACAACAGCCTGAACCGGAGAGTGAGCCATGCTAGACACTATCCGGGTAAAGTATTCCATCTCCCCCGATCCAGATCAGTTGAAACACTGGATACACAAAACCAGTATATCAGAGACAGGCATTAGGGAATCATATGTCTACAACCCCATTATTGGTGAGAATAAAGTCATGCTCAAATATACTTATTATCCGCTTGGATACAATAACCAGCCTTTGTTAATCCTTGAATTATCATTACCAAAATTGATTTATGGAAATAACTACACCATGTTGCTAAGTATTCCCACAGCAATACAAGCGGGTAATAAAGTTTTGGCCCAAATCCCGTATGCCCCAATCCTTGACCTGGCCGAAGGTATATTAATCCGCTTTGATATGTGCTACAACCACCAGGTAGGGGACGCTGTAGACGACTATATTCGAGCCATGGGAAATCTTGAATATCCCCACCGAAGAACAAAATTCCACCGGGGCGAAGGTGTCGAATTTAGAGCCAAACATATTACTACCAAGTTCTACAACAAGCAAAAAGAAACTGGATTGAAGGAAGCAGCCGGTATTCTCCGCCAGGAAACAACTATTCAAACCAGTAAAGAAGTTCAAAAAGCCTTGAAGGAAAAGAAACCTACTCTTTTACATATCACACCTGATTTTATAAATTCTTATCTAAATAATGATCTTCAAAAACTCACACTTCTTAATAACTCAATTGCCACCCATGCTACAGCCCTAAAAATCCTTTGTGATGCTCATGGTGGCGATGCAGGTATTTTTTACTATGGTTTACTTTGCTTAAGAACGATTAAATCTAAAACAAGTATATGCTATGAATCCCATATGCACCCAAGAAGCCTTGATCGTAAATTACTAAAAATTATAGAACCTGGAATAGCTTTGACAATGACAGATAACAAAGAACCATTATTGCCTTTATGTGTAAATCTATGATGATCTTATATTTTTTCTATGCTATTGTCTCAAAGTCCCCACTAATAGTCTTAGGGACTTTGCCCTTCCCCGCCATCAATGGCCGTGGAAAGTACCGCTTTGCTGGGATTCCAAAGCATCCCCGCAAAGGCTTGAAAAACCTCCGGTTTTCCATACTTTCCACCGCCCCTTTATGCCATGATGGTTTGCCCGCAGTGTTTTGTAATTAGTGAACCGAGCAACGCCGCGGGAAGTGCGGGAAGAACACCCACACATCCCACTTTTATATACCATATAGGTAAATCCAGGTTTATATGCCGTTTCGTGTTTTCCGCTTTTCTGCGAATTGTACCGTGCAGCGGTTTGCCCTTGTCAAGGCTCAAAGCCGGGTTGACTTGCCCGCTATCTTGAATTCCGAAATTCGCAATTTAGACTTGCCCGCCTTATTGGCGAGCCTTGACAATTCCTTTCCGCTGCACAGATGCAGTAAAAAAAGCGGAAAAATGGTTGTATTGGTTTTGCGATGCCAAAAGTTTCGTACACCAGCCAAAGTTCTCTGGCTGCGCTCCGTCCGCTCCGTCCTCCTCACGTGCGGGCGGTGCGGGCGGTGCTCGCCGAACAACTTGACCCGCCAACCATTCCACCTAGAATCCGCTAGTGATACAATGCGCGCCAGGGTTCAAACCAGAAAGGACATTTTCAATGAATATAGCAATTTATGCCCGTGTAAGTTCTGAAACACAAGCCAAAGAAGGAACAATTGACTCTCAGATCGAAGCCTTGCATGAATATGCCAAAACTCACGACCTCACCATAATTCAAGAATTCCTTGATAATGGTTTCAGCGGGGCAGACCTAAACCGTCCTGGTTTGGACCAGCTCAGAGATTTTATCCAGGAAGGCAAGATCGAAGGGATTTTAATTCTGTCCCCTGACCGTCTTTCCCGGAAACAGGCACACCAGATCATCTTGATGGAAGATTTCAAGAAGCGCCATATCCAGGTTATCTTTACCAATCAACAGTTTGACGACAGCCCGGAAGCGCAATTAATGCTTCAAATTCAAGGCTCTCTTTCCGAGTATGAAAGAACCAAGATACTTGACCGTACCAGGCGCGGAACAAAACATGCCGTTAGGAATGGGCAAGTATTAGGCGCGAATGCCCCATATGGATATCGATTTGTCCATAAGACCGATAAGACCCCCGCGCATTGGGATATCAATCCTCAGGAAGCCGAAATCGTCCGGAAGATATATCACTTATACCTAAACCATGGTTTGAAAGGGGAAACTATAGCAAAACAACTTGAAGGAGAAGGAATTCCCACCCGATCGGGATATACCAAATGGTGGGCAAGCGTGATATTCAATATTCTTAGAAGCCCGACCTATACCGGAACTGCATACATGTATAAGACCGTGGGTGCCGAACCAAAGCAAATCAACAAGATCAAACAATACCACCGAAGGAATTCATCGAAACAAGCACGCCCACGTGAAGATTGGATTTCAATCCCCGTACCGAGAATCATAGATCAACCTTTATGGGATGCAGCCCAACAACAATTGAAGAAAAACATCACCAGGTCAAAGCGTAATAATGTTAGAAACGAGTATCTATTACGCGGATTTGTTATTTGTGGTTTGTGTGGAAGTACTGCTTCCGGAACCGTCAGTAATCAGCATTCCTATTATGGATGCAATGCCAAAAGAAGCCGGAAAACAACCTTTATCCCCCACGATGAAAGGGTATCGATCCGCAGGATGGATTTAGATCAAAGGGTTTGGGATGGATTGGTTAGTCTCCTGGACGACCCCGAAAAGATTCAAGCGCAATTGCAAACTAAGTTGGAGAAGAAGATCAATTCCGCCAAATTGCCGGCACCAGACGACAAGATGAAAAAGGAATTGGAAAAGCTTGACTACCAAGAAAAAAGAATTGTGGATGCATACCGGGAAAGTGTTATCAGCCTGGAAGAACTGAAAGAACAAAAATCCAAGATCGCCAGCAATCGCAAGGTTCTGGAAGTGAAAATAAATGCTACCCAAAGCCAACAGGAAAGCGCTAGGCAGCCTGAAATCACAATGGAGATGCTAGGGGATGTTTCCACTCGATATCATAAAGTTATGGCAAATGCAGATTTTGCCACGCGGGAAAAACTGGTTAATCTCCTAGTCAATTCCGTTAAGCTTTTCCCAAGTAAGGCAGTCGTGGAAGGCATCATCCCGGTTACATCCGTTGACGCTTTGGTTCCTTCAAACCGCGGAACGAACCTTGCCCCCGTCATGGGATATCCGCCCCTCCAAGAAAATAATCCCCAAAGCATAAAATCCCCTCCTTCAATCCCCAATCTCAATCCTCAATCCCTAATTCCCTGATTACTCATTTCCTATTCCTTATCCTCTTCTCCCTGTTATAATTCTCCATTATCAATTACCACTATAGGAGGAAATCCATGTCCTTCAAAATCACCTTCGGTACGGATGGCTGGCGCGGCGTCATCGCTGAAGATTACACTTTCGACAACGTCCGCCGCTGTGCCCAGGGTTTTGCTTCCTACCTGCTCGAAAAAGGCCGCCAGGGCCAGTGGGTGGTGGTCGGGCACGATAAACGTTTCGACAGCGAGTTCTTTGCCGCTGCCGTAGCCGAAGTGCTGGCTGGCAACGGGCTGAAAGTCTATCTCACCGATGGCGCCACTCCGACTCCGGTCATCGCTTTCTCGGTGGTGAATAAAAAAGCCTGTGGCGCGGTCAACATCACCGCTTCGCACAACCCCGGCACGGACAACGGCTTCAAGGTCCGCAACGAATTCGGCGGAGCCATCGACCCACCCGGTCTGCTGAAGATTGAAGCGCTCATCCCCGATTCGGTTGAGGCTGTCAAACGTAAAGTCTACAAAGATGCCGTGGCTGCCGGCGAGATCGTTGTTTTCGATCCGGTCACGCCCTATGAAGCCCATATCAACAAGTTGATCGACCTGCAGCCCATCCGGGATGCCGGTCTGACCGTCATGGTGGATAGCATGTGGGGCAACGGCGCCGGTTATTTCCCGCGACTCCTGGCGGGTGGCAAAACCAGGGTGGTTGAGATCCACAACCAGCGCAATCCGGTCTTCCCCGAAATGAAACGCCCTGAACCCATTCCGCCGAACATCAATGTCGGCTTGCAAGCCGCTCTCACCAACCATGCCGATGTACTGCTCGTTACGGATGGCGATGCCGACCGGCTTGGTGTGGGTGACGAAAATGGACAGTTTGTCAATCAACTGCGCGTCTACAGTCTTCTGGCCTATTATCTGCTGGAAGTGCGCGGCCTGCGCGGGGCCATCGTCAAGACGCTCTCCACCACCACCATGCTCAACAAGCTCGGGCAGATCTACAACGTCCCGGTTTATGAGACTGGCGTGGGATTCAAGTTCGTGGCCCCCAAGATGCTGGAGACCGATGCCTTGATCGGTGGGGAAGAAAGCGGCGGCTATGCCTTCCGTGGAAATGTACCCGAACGGGATGGCATCCTGGCCGGCCTGTACATGCTCGATCTGATGGTACGCCTTGGAAAAAAGCCTACCGGGTTGCTCGAGCTGCTTTTCGCTAAAGTCGGTGGGGAGTACTTTTACGATCGTATCGACAGTCCCTTCAGCGGCAGCCAGGCTGACCGCAAGAAACTGATCTTGGACGCCAACCCGCAGACCATTGCCGGCCTGAAGGTCATGGAACTGGTCACTATTGACGGCTTCCAGTTCAAATTGGAAGATGGCGGTTGGTTGCTCATCCGCTTCTCTGGAACAGAACCCATCCTGCGCGTCTATTGCGAAACGATGCACGGCGACAAAGTCCAGGCCATTCTCCAGGAAGGATTAAGAATCGCAGGGTTGAAATAAGGTCGCTTCAGGTGCCCGATGTCGAGAATCTTCGATTCTTGGCGCATTTGACACCCGACAAACTGAATCGTGAATCTGACCGACACGCACTGCCATCTGGATCTGGAAAATTTCGACCTCGACCGTCCTGAAGTGTTGGAACGTGCGGCCCAGGCTGGCGTGGGCCATATCCTGATCCCGGGCCTCAACCTGCTTTCCAGCCGGTCGGCCGTCAAATTGGCCGAAAGTTTTCCCAGGCTGTATGCTGCCATCGGCATCCACCCCACCGAAGCCGCCACCTGGACCGATTCATCCCCTGATGAGTTAAGTTCGCTGGCATCTGGTTCCTTTGGTGCTTTTGGTGCCTCTGAGAGTCCAGATATGCCAGGTCCATCCAAGGTCAAGGCCGTCGGCGAGATCGGCCTGGATTATTACTGGAGTTCCACTACTCGGGTATTACAAACCGCGATATTGCGTCTTCAGCTCGACCTGGCATCCCGCCTCGGTTTGCCGGTCATCCTGCACATGCGCGAGGGCGGAGATAAGATCAGCGGCCAATGCGCCGGAGATTTATTGCAGATCCTGGAAGTTTGGATCGCAGGGTTACGCCTAGCCAGGAATCACCTGGCGGAACGACCCGGTGTCCTCCATTCTTTCTCAGGGTCCCTGGAAACGGCCCACCGCGCGTTGGCTCTCGGCTTTTACATTGGCGTGACTGGTTCCGTCACCTACGGCAACGCCCACACACGTCAGGATATCGTCAGCGCCTTGCCATTGGATCATATCCTGCTGGAAACGGATGCACCTTTTCAGACCCCGCATCCCCATCGGGGCGAACGTAACGAACCATCCTATGTGCGCCTGATTGCTGATAAAATTGCCTTGCTCCACTCGCGTACCATTGAGGAGGTCGCCTCGATCACAAGCAGGAATGCCAGAAAGCTTTTTAATTGGATAGATACAGCTTGAATACTGCCCCCTTTTTTACACCCATCCAGATGGGTCTCCAGGAAGTCGAAACGCTTCTGAATGCGCAGGCTGATGATGCGCATCCGGATCTAAGCGCAGCACTGGTGCATTTGCTCTCCTCGGGCGGGAAGCGCATTCGCCCGGCCGTATGCTTGCTGACCGGTCAGATGTTCGATGCTCCTCACGATAAGCTTCTGACCCTGGCTGCAGCCGTCGAGATGCTGCATACCGCCACCCTGGTTCACGATGACCTGATCGATGGGGCATTGCTTCGCCGGGGTATGCCCACATTAAACGCACGCTGGTCGCCCGCCGCCACCATCCTTACCGGGGATTACATGTTTGCTCGCGCAGCCAAGCTCGCCGCCGATTCAGATAATTTGCGCTTGATGAAACTCTTTGCCGAAACACTGGCAACCATCGTCAACGGTGAACTGACCCAGTTGTTCGCGGCGCGTGGGGTCATCAGCCGCGAGAATTACAATAAACGCATTTACGCCAAAACCGCCTCCCTGTTTGAGATGACCACCCAGGCCGCCGTATTGATAGGACATGCTAATGAAGCAAGTGTGGAAGCTATGCGGCAATTCGGCTATCACCTGGGCATGGCTTTTCAGATCGTGGACGATATCCTGGATTTCACCGGAGAGCAGGAAACAGTCGGCAAGCCGGTCGGCTCAGATCTTTTGCAGGGATTGGTGACTCTCCCGGCCATCTACTACGCCGAATCCCATCCCTACGACCCGGATGTTCTGTGTCTCACGGGTGGCTGTTACACAGAAACCGAGCGCATGGAACGCTTGGTTCAATCCATCCGGGAAAGCGACGCGACCGTCAAATCTATGAAAGAGGCACATGCCTCCATTCAAAAGGCACTTGCAATACTTCAAACGGCGCCAGCCGGGCTGGAAAGGCAGGCATTGGAAGACCTGACCAGTTACATCGTCGATAGGAATATTTGAAGCAGATGCCTCCCTACTCTCTACGCCGGTTATTCTGGGCTGGCCCCGCCACGACGTTGGCAGCGATTCTGGCAGACATGGCTTATTACGCAATCACAAAAGCTCATGGGGAGCAATATCGCATGCCGTTGGATGGATACAGTTCCCACCTCGGCCCGATGACGCTGATCACGCCCGTCCTGGCAATTCTTATCGCTGGTTTCGTGGCCACTGGTTTCTTTGGATTGCTCCTGCGCTTTTCCCGCACACCTGCCACGGTGTTCCTATCCGTGTCAATAACCGCCCTTATTCTTTCCTTCGGAGGGCCATTTGACTTGCCAGCTGCAACCATACAAACAAAGATTCTATTAAGCGGCATGCAATTCATTGCCGCCGTTGTCATTACAGCCGGCATTCTTTTTATGAGCCATAAAGATGTCAAAGTCTCTCGATTTTCATAGGGCCGTTTTATCAGAACCATCGATGGTATTTGCATAGTCCAGCCTAGGGGGAACCGATTAAGATGGTTTAACTAACCTTTGCCTTAACGGCTCCTCTACTTCGTTAAAATAAATGCGAATTGGTGATTGTCAATCTGCAATCATCAATCCGCAATCATCAATCAATAGAGGCGACGATGGGGTTTGCGCAGTCCCGCCTAGCAGGAAACCCATAAGGATGGTTTAACCGACCTCTCCTTTAACTGCTTCTCCACTTTGCCAAAATAAATGCGGATTGCTGATTGTCAATCTGCAATCGTCAATCCGCAATCATCCATTAATAGAAGCGTCGATGGGGTTTGCGTAGTCCTGCCTAGCAGGAAACCCATAAGGATGGTTTGATCGACCTCTCCTTTAACTGCTTCTCCACTCCGTCAAAATAAATGCGGATTGGTGATTGTCAATCTGCAATCGTCAATCCGCAATCATCAATCAATAGAGGCGTCGATGGGATTTGAACCCATGATGAGGGTTTTGCAGACCCTTGCCTTGCCACTTGGCCACGACGCCATAACTTAATCCAGATTCCAGATTGCGGATTGTTGATTGACAATCTGCAATCATCAATCATCAATCCGCAATCAGTAGAGCGGGCGATGGGATTCGAACCCACGACCTTCTCCTTGGCAAGGAGACGTACTACCACTGTACTACGCCCGCAAGTGGCCTGATTTTCAGGCCGAGTGCCGAGAGCCAGGATCGGACTGG
>JBEKCT010000147.1:0-8711 GCA_050014715.1 Anaerolineales bacterium
CCATAGCGGATAACCTGGGCGTAAAACTCTTTCTGGTCCACTCCGGATGAATAAGCGGGGCCCGGACGATAATCCTTTGCCGCTTCTCGCACGAACGCCTGAATTACATCCGGGTATTCCCGTAGGGTTTCGCTCATTTTGGTAAACATAAAGCGAAAAACCTGCCAGACCGTAGGCTGGCTACTCAGGTACTTGCTAAGCTGGGGGAGGATCTTTTGCTCCACAATCTCCTGTCCCCAGGGTAGCAACAGGGCTTCCTTGGATGGGAAATAATTGAACAAAGTCCCCCGGCTGATTTCCGCTTTTTCAGCGATGTCATCCATCGTGGTGGCATGATAGCCGCAAGTTTTGAACAACCCGGAGGCTGCCGAGATAATGCGTTGCGTAACGCGCCGCCTATTTCTTTCTCGCAAGGGTACTTGATCCATTTTGGTCTCTCCGGCGGATACGCTCCCGCTTGTCATCATTCCCACACCAGCTACCCGGCACTTCGATCGGTAGATCTTTCGACCGACCTTCCTGCATGATAAATCGGGAACAGTTTATACTGAGTATATATTTATACTTAGTATAATACTTTGTGTATCGAATGTCAATGACAATTACTTTGACAATTACTTTGATATTCTCCGGGGAAAGACGCCTTTTCAGGATTTTTACAAGACCTGAAAGAGTTTGAAGACCTCTGCCCAAGGCTGGGGAGAGATCCTGGCGTTACCAATCATCCTGGAAATCCGGTGCTAGCTGCCTTAGGAACATGTTCCTTGATAGAATTTAAGACAAATTACATTGTGATAATCGTCGCAAGCAATAATGACATAGTAACCTGTGGATACGCTCTAAGATTGAGTATGATGTATATCAAATTAGTGTGAGTTTGTCGGTATTGGCCGGAGGCAACTATGCAAACCATTCCCAGCGAGCATTTGGAAATTGACCGTAAAGCCCGCGTCTACTTGCCCTATCAAGATCTGTCACTTCGTCCGCCCACGGAACGCGTCTGTGATTTCGGTGATGTGATTATTCCACTTGACTCTGACAGGGCCATGCTGGAGGCTTCGCGTTGCATCCATTGCCCCGACCCGGCCCCCTGCATGTTGGCTTGTCCCTGCCACAACGATATTCCATCCGCGATGTGGCTGATTGAACAAGGCCATTATATCGAGGCCGCTCAACTTTACCGCCAGACTTCCTCCCTGCCAGAGATATGCAGCCGTGTTTGTCCACATGAACAACTCTGCCAGGGTTCTTGTGTTCTAAATAAGACCCAGGAACCAGTGTTATGCGGTCCATTGGAAACCTTTGTGACCTGCTACGAACGCAAGACCGCCGGGGTGGCTATCCCGGTCGGAAAACCGACTGGCAGGAAAGTGGCCATTGTCGGTGCCGGACCGGCTGGTTTAGGTTGCGGCGAGCAGCTATTAGAGCAGGGCCATTCTGTCACATTTTTCGATTCTAAGCCTGCCCCAGGTGGTCTGCTTGTCTATGGAATTCCAAATTTCAAGCTGGCCAAGGAAGTATTCTTTTGCCGCTGGGGGGATTTAGAAAAGGCTGGTGCCAGGTTTGTCGGCAACACATACATCGGCGAAAACAAAACCATCGATCAATTGCTTCATGATGGTTTTGATGCAGTTTTTATCGGCGTGGGGACCGGCGTTGATGCCAAAATGGAGATTCCAGGCGAGGATCTGGCAGGTGTGTTCGAAGGCACTGATTTCCTGATGCGAGCCAACACGGAACCCAATCTTCTTCCTGAGAGCAAGCGTGAACGCCCTCAGCTTGGTAAACGTGTTGTTGTCATCGGTGGAGGCGATACGGCCTCTGATTGTCTTCGTTCGGCATTACGCCTGGGTGCCGAAGAAGTAACCTGTCTCTATCGTCGTACAGAAAAGGAAATGCCCGGCGGGAAAAAAGATCGTCAGATGGCAAAAGAAGAAGGTGCAAAATACCGCTTCCTGACCCAACCCGTAAAATTCATTGCCGGCGAAGATGGCCGTCTGGCTGCTGTTGAATGCATCGAAATGAAGCTGGGTGAACCGGATGCCAAGGGCCGGCGAAAACCGGTTCCTGTGGAGGGCTCCAACTTCTCCATCGCGGTTGACACAGCGATCAAAGCGCTTGGCTACTGGCCTGATCCAATCATCGGAAAAACCACTCCCGACCTTGAAACCCACGATTATGGCCTGGTGAGTGTGGTGGATAAAGAAACGTATGCCACCAGCCGTGCTGGGATCTTCGCTGCCGGGGATGGCGTCACCGGACCTGACCTGGTGGTCACAGCCATGGTAGGCGGCCGGAAAGCCGCACGGGCAATCGGTGAATACTTGCTAGAGAAATGAACTGCTTTGCAACACAAGTACAAGACGGGCAGCCAATTGGCTGCCCGATTATTTTCTTTAAAAGTGACAACGAGTGTCTCAAACAGGATACTTTTCAGGTCGGGGTGGGATGATTTGTGAGAGTCCAGCTGGTTGAACAGCCGCCTGAAAATAAGAAAAAAAGACTCCCAAACATGAGAGTCTTCCAGTCGGGGCGGGCGGATTTGGACCGCCGACCTCTGCGTCCCGAACGCAGCGCTCTAGCCGGACTGAGCCACGCCCCGAACAAGCAAATCGGGATTATAACTGTCCGCCTCCAATTTGACAAGCCGTTTGCGGTATAATTCGCTCAATAATTCGAATACCCATAAGGGCACAGCTGTGCTGTGCCCTTACCGCGTGAGGAAATAAATATGGTAGATCCAGATCCCACAAACAACCTACCCGAGCCCATCAAGCAAGTAATCGGCACCGTCCAAAATGCAGACATTGACGAGACCATGCGCACGGCATACCTTGATTATGCCATGTCCGTCATTGTAGCACGTGCTCTGCCAGATGCCCGGGATGGATTAAAACCCGTTCACCGCCGTATCTTATACGCCATGCAGGATATGGGCATTCGTGCCAATTCTGCCTTCAAGAAGTCCGCCCGTATTGTCGGCGAGGTGCTGGGAAAATACCACCCGCACGGTGATTTGGCGGTCTATGAATCTATGGCCCGCATGGCGCAGGATTTCTCCATGCGCTACCTGCTTGTGGATGGCCAGGGCAATTTCGGCTCGGTGGATGGCGACGCCCCGGCGGCCATGCGGTATACCGAAGCCCGCCTGCATAAAATGGCCGAAGAAATGTTGGCCGACCTCGAAAAGAACACGGTGGACTTCACCGACAATTTCGATGGTTCGCTCAAAGAGCCGCTGGTCCTGCCCTCCCGCCTGCCCAATTTACTGCTTAATGGTTCATCCGGAATTGCGGTAGGCATGGCCACCAACATTCCGCCGCACAATCTAAAAGAGTTAGCAGCAGCCCTGATTTACCTCATCGATAATTACGATACGATGGAAGAGGTCCCGATCGAGTATTTGATGAAATTCATTCCCGGGCCGGATTTTCCCACCGGCGGCATTATTGTCGGTACTGAAGGCATCGAAGCTGCATACGGTTCAGGCAAAGGGCGAATAGTCTTGCGTGGCAAGGCACACATCGAGGAGATGAACGGCAACCGTTTCCGAATCGTAATCACAGAAATCCCCTACCAGGTCAACAAATCCACCTTGATCGAACGCATCGCCGATCTGGTTCGCGATGAAAAAATCGATTCCATCTCTGACTTGCGGGATGAGTCTGATCGCCGTGGCATGAGCATCGTTATCGAACTGAAGCGTGGATCCCAGCCCAAAAAGGTGCTTAACCAACTCTACAAGTTTACCGCCCTGCAATCCACCTTTGGAGTCCAGATGCTCGCTCTAGTGGATGGCGAACCCCGTCTCTTACCACTAAAGCGGGCACTGCAAATCTTCATCGAACATCGTCAGAATGTTCTCACCCGTCGTACCCAATTTGACCTGGATAAAGCCCGCGCGCGTGCTCATATCCTGGAAGGCCTCACCGTTGCCCTGGACAACCTGGATGCCGTCATCCAGACCATCCGTGAATCCCCGGATGCAGAAGTTGCCAAAGAGCGCCTGATGAAACGCTTCAAATTGTCCGACCTCCAGGCCCAGGCTATCCTTGATATGCAATTACGTCGTTTGGCCGCCCTCGAACGCCAGAAAATAGAGGATGAATATAAACAAATTAAACAGCAGATTGCCCAACTTGAGGACCTACTGGCCCACCCAAAGAAAATCCTGGCACTCATCCAGGATGATCTGCGTGATCTTTCCGAAAAATATGGCGATGAAAGGCGCACGCATATCGCCGTTGAGGCAGTGGAAAACTTTAGCGAATCGGACCTCGTGCCTGACGAGGCCGTGCTTATTTCACTGACCGCCCAGGGATACGTCAAGCGTGTAGCGGCGGCTGCCTATCGCTCGCAGATCAAGGGAGGCAAAGGAGTGACTGGCCACTTGACCAAGGAAGAGGATGAAATCCTGACCCTCATCCCGGCGCGTTCGCTCGATACCATGCTATTCTTCTCAGACAAGGGCAAGGTTTATTCTGAAAAAGTTTACCAGATCCCGGATGCCGACCGGGCTGCCAAAGGTATTCCATTGGTAAATGTCCTGTCACTGGATGCGGGAGAATATATCACCGCCGCGGTCTCCGTTCCAAACTTCGATACGGTTGAATTCATCACGCTGGCTACACGTACAGGAAAAATAAAGCGGATGTCCCTTTCAGAATTATCGGCTGTGCGTCCCTCCGGCATCATTGCAATTGGATTGGAAAACGGGGACGAACTGGGCTGGGCACGCTTGACCCATGGCGATAACGAAATCATCCTTGTCACCGAACAGGGACAGGCTTTGCGTTTTGCCGAAGATAAAATCCGCTCGATGGGCCGCACGGCAGGGGGTGTAACCGGCATCCGTCTGGGGACCAAAGACAGAGTCACCAGCATGGAAGTCATCGAAAAGGATGGGGACTTGCTCCTGGTGACGACCCAAGGTTATGGCAAGCGTACACCACTTTCAGAATATCCTGTCAAAGGGCGTGCTACAGGCGGAGTCCAGACCATTGCCCGGGACGCGGTCGACAAGATTGGCACAATCACCTCCGCCCGGGTCGTACAGGAAGCCGATGATTTGACGATCATCACGGCTAATGGCATGGTGCTGCGCACAAAAGTCAAGGATGTCAAGCGAGCCGGACGGGCCACCCGAGGTGTCCACTTGATGGACATCAAGGAAGGAGACAAGGTGGCGTCAATCGCCCGCATTGCAGCCGCCGAACTTAAGAAAGTCGGGGTCAACCCGAATGGTGAACCGCCTGTCGAGCCTGGCAAACAATTTGAATTGCCGATCCAATAGCAAGAGATTGTTCCAAGAGACCTGTCTCCGCTGGTGTTGAAAATCCCCCGGCAATAAGACCTCCCGACCATGAAAAAAAGGCCGGGAGGTGGTTTTTAGTATGAAAGTGGCAGGACGACCTTGCCGGTTAAAAGCAGAAAGATCGATCCAAGCAGGCAAACCATCACCAACAACATTACCGCAAGCAAAAATCGTTGCTTGTCAGTTGTGCCGGTTATCTGATCAAGCGAACGGTGGGGCTTGGGCGGCTTTGGTTCTTCTGGTTGGCTGGGTTCCGAAGGCTGATCCTCTTCATCTGGTGTGAAAGAGGCCTGGCTGCGCAGATTATCAAGCATGATTCACCTCATGGCAAAAAGTATATCACACAACCGGTCGCAGGTGCACTTCCCCAAACTGAACGGAAAATGAACGGCCCTGTGGGGAAAGCAGACGTAGACGCCCATCCTGCTCCAGACCATCCAACTGTCCTTTCCTACCTGCCTGTCCCTCTATCCAGATTTCCACCTGTTCGCCGCGAAAGGCCAGATGCCTTTCCCATGAGTGAATGAAAACGGAGCTGGTTAACAGAACGCGCCAATAACGCACGGCCTGAAGGATTTGCTGAAGCAGGATCACCTGTTCAAGAGACCCGCTTTCCTGGCGAGCAAGGGGCGCCTCGGCCTCCAGACAGGTGGCGGGAAAATCGAGCTGGTCGGGTGGAGGCAGCGCTTCAGGAGTGATATTAAGTCCAATCCCCAAAACGAGGCTATCCACTTTCGCACCAGCCCAAATTGATTCGGCCAGTACCCCGCAAACCTTTTTCCGGGAGAGTAGGACATCATTGGGCCATTTGATTTCAGGGTGAAATCCCTGCACTCCCAATACTTCGCAAACCGCCAAGGCACCCAATGCTGAAAAAAGCGGGGTGACCTGTTCTTCAGCGGGTAACGGCCGGAATATCAGGCTGAAAGCCAGTGAGGCTCCCGGCGCAGTATACCAACCGTGACTGCCGCGTCCACGCCCGGCGGTTTGCTCCCCGGCAACAACCAGCGTCAGGTCCGGCGCGCCGTCGGCGGCCCAGGCGAGCGCTTCGTCATTGGTTGAACCGGTCTTCTCCAAATAACGCAGACCGCCCAAGGGGATATTCGAAAGTGCTTTGCGAAGAGTTTGTTCATCCATATATTTAAACCCCGGTCTCGAATGGAAACCGGGGGTCAGATTCTTAGGATGCTGGCAGGAGATACCACGGGTCGACGGCCACGCCATTCTGGCGTATTTCGAAGTGCAGGTGAGGACCAGTCGAATTACCGGTACTGCCGGCCAGGCCAATCCCGGTGCCAGCGGAAACAGATTCGCACGGCACGACATTGATTTGGCTCAAGTGGCCATAAACGGTTAAATAACCATTATTATGGTCGATCATGACCACGTTGCCATAGCCTCCATTCCAGCCACCCTGTGCGATGGTGACCGTGCCTGCAGAAGCAGCCCAAACCGGGGCGCCCAAGCCGGCAGCAATGTCGATGCCCGGATGGCCAGACCAGAAATTATTGCCGGAAAGATAATGATTGCCGGTAGGCCAGATAAAGCCATTTCCGACCGGTCCAGCACCACAAGGGTTGCCTGCGCTGTTCAATGCGCCAGTACTCGGTACGCTCGGGACAACCCAAACCACTGTTTTTTCCTGCCCGCCGGGGACCATAACGTAGTCACTGGGTGTTACCTGCTGGGTGGTAAGGTCGATGTCGTTGCCTGGCCAGTTCAGAATATCATCCAGTTTGGCAGAAAACTTATTTGCAATGGAAGCAAGGGTGTCCCCAGTCTGAACCTGATAATAGACCCCGTCCACTGGCGGCACCTTGAGCACCTGCCCAACGCGCAGGCTGTCTGGTGAACCCTGCAAGATGTCATTATTGGACCACAGGAGGGTTTCGGGTTTGATATTAAATTGCGCGGCGATGCTGAAAAGGGCATCGCCAGGTTGGACGGTATAATCTGTGACCGTGTAGGTGGTCTTGGAAGTGATGGAGGTCTTAAGCCATACCTTTCGGACTATGGCATCCAAGTTGGTACTGGCATTAGCGGGAGCAATTTCGGTTGAAAAGGCTGCCAGCGCGGACTTCCCGGTGGGAGTGGCCTGCTGGGCAGACTGGGCTGCCGCAGATACAGACAAGGAAGGATAAACGCGCCAGAACCCAAATCCAAGCAGGCCGGCTACTATAAGGATCGTTACTCCCCATGAAATACCGGTAAAAAAGCGGGGTGATCCGGTTTTCTTACCCATAAAAATTTACATGCCTTCCGTCAAAGTTTCCAGGAATTCCTGATTATTGCGGGTCTTGCTAAGCCGTCCCAGGAGGGCCTCGGTGGCAACCGATGAATCCATGCCGGCGCCTTGCGGCGGCGGTGAAACCATCTGGATATACATGCGGCGCATGATCCAGACGCGCTGGAGAATATCCGGACCAAGCAACAGGTCCTCCCGGCGGGTGGATGAGCGCTCGATGTCCACGGATGGGAAGATGCGGCGCTCCTGTAGTTTGCGGGTCAGGATCAATTCCATGTTGCCGGTACCTTTGAACTCTTCATAGACCACATCATCCAGACGGGAGCCAGTATCCACCAGGCAGGTGGCAATGATGGTCAACGAGCCGCCTTCCTCCAGGTTGCGGGCGGCGCCGAAGAAATGTTTGGGTGGGTACAAGGCCGAGGGATCCATGCCGCCTGAGAGGGTGCGGCCGGAGGGGTTGACAACAAGGTTATACGCACGCGCCAGCCGGGTGATCGAGTCCATCAGAATGACGACATGCCGTCCAATTTCAGTCAGGCGTTTGGCGCGGTCAAGGGCGATCTCCGCCGTGCGGACATGCGAGGTGACCGGCTCGTCGAAGGTGGAAGCGATCACTTCGGCATCCACCGATCGATCCATGTCGGTGACTTCCTCCGGGCGTTCGCCGATCAATGCGACCATCAGGTGCACATCCGGGTACTGGGTGGAAATGGCATTGGCAATCTGCTTCAAAATGGTGGTTTTACCGGCTTTGGGCGGGGAGACGATCAGCCCACGCTGGCCGCGCCCGATCGGGACGATCAGGTTGATCAGGCGGGTGGAAAGGATATCTCCCTTGGTCTCCAAGTCAAAGCGCCGGTCGGGGAAAATGGGGGTGAGGTCCTCAAAACGGGGCCGGCGGCGGGCCTCCTCCGGGTCGATGCCGTTGACGGATTCCACCTTGATCAGACCCCAGTGCCGCTCGGATTCGCGCGGTGGGCGAACATGCCCAATAACCAGGTCGCCGGAGCGCATTTCATAGCGCCTGAGCTGTGCCTGGGAAACATAGACATCGTCTTCACTGATACTGTAACGGGCCGAGCGCAGGAAACCGATGCCCTCGCTCATGATCTCGAGGATGCCGCCGCGCATATCAATGCCCTGCTTGGC
>JBEKCT010000148.1:0-8522 GCA_050014715.1 Anaerolineales bacterium
TGAATGATCTCGCCAGATTTGATTATTTGGCTGCTGTAATCCGAAGCAACAACATCGGTGCTGATTTCCGCGCCCGCTTCTACCACCATCCCTTCCGGCACATCGCTGTTCTTGCCGATGACCGCCAGCAGAACGATGGGTGTGGAGATGCCGCCGCCAATGTGGGCATTCCTGCCAACGTGGACGCGTTTATCGATGATTGCACGCTCTATCACCGCTCCGCTTTCAATGATGGAGTCGGTCATGATGATCGACTCGCGTACCACCGCGCCCGCGCCGATGATCGCACCCGGCGAGAGCACACTGCTCTCCACACGTGCGCCTTCCTGCACATAACAACCGTCCGATAACATGCTGGCATAAATGTCCGCATTGACCGGCACGCGCGAGGGCGGCCGCTCCTCGGAGCGGGTGTGGATGATCCAGCTGCGGTCGTAGAGTTTCAGCGGCGGGTTGGGGGAAAGCAGGTCCATGTGCGCCTGCCAATAGGAGTTGATCGTGCCTACATCCATCCAATAACCTGTGTAAGGAAAGGCAAATATGCGCTCCTCGCTCTTGATAAGAACCGGCAGGATATCCTTGCCAAAATCGTGGGACGATTCTTCGCGCAGGTGGTCCGCCCATAGTGCCCGATCAAGCAGGTCAAGGTTGAACAGGTATACACCCATGTTGACCAGATCAGACGGCGGGTTCTCCGGCTTTTCGATGAATGATCTAACATGGTAATCCTTGTCCACCCCAAGAATGCCAAACCGGGAAGCCTCCTCGATCGGGACGCGGATCGTGGCCATTGTCAGGGCAGCCTGATTGGCCAGATGGTATTGGATTAATCGGTCGTAGTCCATTGTATAGATATGGTCGCCGGAAAGGATCAGGACGAGGTCTGGGGATCCTTGCTTGATAAAAGTGAAATTATGTTGGACAGCTCCGGCGGTCCCTTCAAACCATCCAGCCTCATTGCGGGCCGTGAAAGGGGTCATGATGCGCACCCCGCCTGTGAAATCACGGTTCAGGTCCCACGGCCCGCCCGAACCGATATGCTCGATCAGCGACTGGGGCCGGTACTGTGCCAGAACCATCACATCAAAAATATTGGAGTTGACGCAGTTCGAAAGCGGGAAATCAATAATGCGATATTTTCCAGCAAAGGGTACCGCCGGTTTGGTTCGCTTGGCAGTCAGAGCGCTTAAACGGGCCCCCTCACCACCCGCAAGGATAACGGCACGTGTTCTCATTGGTCACCTCACTCGCGCAATAATAAGATCCGCTTTCAAACGGTTAATATTCCTAAGTTCTCAGAATAAATCTTCACGCCAAATTCAAGGACCGGTACAACACGGCATATTGGGCTGCCGAACGCGACCAGGAGAAATCCTTCGCCATGCCATTGCGTTGGAATTTTTCCCATACTCCCGGGCTCGCATACGTGGAGAGTGCCAGCCGTAGTGCTTCCTGCATGGCGTTCGCCTCGGCTGCCGGGAATAGGAATCCGGTCTTCCCTTCTTCCACAGTATCCTTCAACCCGCCGGTTGCATGTACCACCGGCACACAGCCATACCGCATGGCGATCATCTGTGCCAGCCCGCACGGTTCATAACGCGAGGGCATCATTAGCATGTCTGCGCCGCCATAGATGCAATGACCCAGTTGTGCATCAAAACGGATAACTGACCGGATGCGCCCGGGATACTCCAATTCCAGCGCTCGCAACGTGTTTTCCATATTCGGGTCACCGGAGCCAAGCGCGATGAATTGCCATTGAAGGTCGGTTAACTGGCGCAGCACTTCGGGAATAATATCCACACCCTTTTGCAGGTCGATCCGTCCGATCATGGCTAGGATGGGGACATGCGGGTCCACCCGCAGATTCAATTGCCTTTGCAAGGCGGCTTTGTTAGTTGAACGCCCGGTCAGGTTTACTGCTGAAAAATTTTCGCTCAGGCATTTGTCGGTTTCAGGATCCCAGGCAGCCAGATCGAGCCCGTTCAAAATGCCGCTAATGCTGGCTGATCGGTTGTCCAGGAATGCCTCCAAACCGCATCCAAATTCAGGTGTCAGTATTTCATGTGCATATGTGGGCGAGACTGCTACCACTTCATCCGCCGACCACAATCCAAGCGGCAGAGGCTGGGTGCGCGCCCATTCTGGCAGCGCCTCGTCGATCGGCGGGATCAATCCATAAGCCGCCAGCTCGTCAGTACAATCGCCCCCCAAATAAGGCAGGTTATGCAAGGTCAGTATGGAGCGCGTGCGTCCATTCATCGGGTCCGACAGGCGTGAACGCAAGGCATACAACGCCAGGGCGGTATGCCAGTCGTTGGCGTGGATAATATCCGGCTTCCATGTCATGGTTCGGATCATTTCCAGGGCCGCCAGTGAGAAGAAGGTGAATTTTTCACGGTCCTGTGCGGGATCCTGTGAATATACGGACGGTGCACTGGAAATGGGTTCGCCGCTGATAAAATAAACCGGCATTCCTGCTAGGGATGTTTCAAAAACCCGCGCCGAAAGGTTCCTGCCGACCCGGTAAACCGGAAATTCCGCCACTTGGCGCAATGTGGCTGATTCGGCTGCCATCACCCGGTGAAGCGGCAATACCAGCCGAACATCCAACTTTTGGTCAGGCTTGTCCTTGCTGGAGAGATTGCGCAGCGCCAGCGGCAATGAACCGGCCACATCAGCCAGACCGCCAATCTTAACAAATGGCTCCGCTTCCACCGCCAGGAAAAGGACATTCAATGTCTCGGCTTTCATCCCCTCTATTGTACAATAAATCTTGCATTCAGTAAGTTCTTAGCCTTTGATCCTGTCAGGCTGGTGGATGAGATTGAAGAATCATTCACAGCTGGCACCAGAGTCCCGTTAGATCATCTCATCCTTGGTCTGGGTTATTTCCGTCAAACCCAGCTTATCTGGAGTGGTCCACGACTCTATCCAGCATCATTTGGAAAGAGAAAATAACCTGTGAAACAGCAGCTTGCTTTTGTTCGAAAATGGAACGCCACATTCCGATGGATAACAACCTGGCCCGTGCACAAATGTCAACTTCCCCAAATTTCCAATGCTACAAAACGTGCAAATGAATTAAACTTGTCTTAAGGGCACCGAAAATCCATGCAGAGTTCTGTTATTGATTCCCGGTACTCAAGCAGGAATTCTTACATGCCAATTAGGCGGCCTTTGGCTCGTTTATTCAATTCATTTCCCATCACCAATTCTGCGAACCTGATATTATCCTATGGATGTATAATATCGGTGTAACGATTCTTTATTATTGCAACGTGATTCCTGGATCATTCATCATTCTAGCAATTTAGTTTTCACGTCGACCAGCTGCAAACAGGCAGGTTCTTGCCCCAACCTTGATGAATTGATGGCAAAGGAGTCAACCACTTTGAACAAGCCCATAATCAGCACGCCCACCTTCAAAGAACGGCGGCGAATGAATCGGCGGAATATATCCTATTATCTGCCGGTCATGGATTCCGTCACCAAGCAGGTTATCGGGCACATCATGAATCTCAGCCCGATCGGTATGATGATGGACTCGCAGGTACCTATTCCCGCCAACCAGAAATTTGGTCTTCACATGGATCTCATGGAAGAGATTGCCGGTCAAGCCTCCCTCGAATTCGTAGCCACCAGCATATGGTGCCTTGCCGATTCAATTCAACCGTTCCTGTACAATGCTGGTTTTAGTATTACTGAAATTTCTCCCGCAGACTTGGAGGTCGTTAAACAGATCGCGGAAAAATACGGGAAAGGATAGATATTTCGATTAAGCTGGGTCTTTATTCCTTGGGCCTGTAAGTGCTTTTATACATCCGAGTTGTGTTTCAGGAAATTCAACACTTCATTCATCTTGCAGAAAGCCAGTCCGGTAACTGTATCAGCGCCGCCGTAATAGATCGCGATCCGCCCGGTCGGCGGATCATATAAGCTGGCGCATGGGAACGCCACGTTGGGCACATCCCCAACGCATTCGTAATATGTCTGGGGGGAAAGCAGGTAAGTCGAACCCCGGTAAATGACTTTCCAGGGCCTATCGAGATCCAGCAGGGCTGCCCCAAAGGAATAAACAAAACCGTTGCAGGAGGTCAGCACGCCGTGGTAGAACAACAGCCAACCTTCGGGTGTTTCAATCGGCACCGGTCCTGCTCCCACTTTGGTGGCTTGCCAGCCGCCTTTGGTCCCCATTACATAACGGTGTTCCCCCCAGTGCACCATGTCGGGGCTCATGCTCAGGTAAATGTCTCCGAATGGCGTATGCCCGTTGTCACTCGGCCGGCTCAATATGACATATTTGTCGTTTATCTTGCGCGGGAAGGGTACACCGTTGCGATTGTAAGGCAGCAGGGCATTCTCAAGAAAATGGAATTCTTCGAAATCGGTTGTGTAACCAACCCCGATGGTTGGGCCGTGAAAACCGTTGCACCACATGATGTAATAACGGTCTTCGATCCAACACACGCGCGGGTCATACTTGTAATTGCTGAATCCGCATTCTGGATCAGTATAGATCCACTCGATGACGGTATCGTCCAATTTCCAATTGATCCCATCCTGGCTGAAGCCGCGATGCACATTCATGTTGCGCCTCTTGTCATCGCACCGGAATACCCCCGCGAACTTGCCATTGAATGGCACTACCGCACTATTGAAGATACTATTAGATGAAGGGATCAGGTCCCGCGGGATGATCGGATTGCGACTGTACCGCCAGACTACCTCGCTATTTCCAGCCGGTCGGTTTTCCCACGGAATATTTGGCAGGGCGGAAGATATTGTGGATGCTTTCATTACAATTCCTTTTATTTCGATGATGGGTAAAATTATACCAGTTCCTAAATACACCCTCCCATTACGCCACTTTTTCATTCCTTTTCATTT
This sequence comes from Anaerolineales bacterium, assembly GCA_050014715.1. Lineage (GTDB taxonomy): Bacteria > Chloroflexota > Anaerolineae > Anaerolineales > Villigracilaceae > UBA877. The sequence continues at coordinate 4,891 of JBEKCT010000148.1, forward strand.
ATTCCTCACCACTTATTTCTTATCATTTACCTTTTTCTCTTTTTCATTCCTCCAGGTTTCTTGTATAAGGTTTTTTATTCTTTTTTTGTTTTCCTAATTCTCCTCTTACTTCCTTTTCTTTCACGATTCTTAATCTTTCTCTTACAATCCTCTTATTTTTATTTTGGATAATTACGAGTAAAATTATTCCATGAATCGGCCAAGGATTCTGGTCAATGCTGCCATGAGCGTGGATGGAAAAATGGATTCAACCGCCCGCAAGGGCATGACCATCTCATCCACTGCCGATAAAGCCCGGGTGGACCGCCTGCGTGCAAGCATGGATGCCGTTCTCGTCGGCGGCCGGACATTGTTGGATGAAGATCCGAAACTGACTGTCAAATCCCTGGCTCTGCGGTCTGAACGGAAAGCCGCCGGTCTGGATGAGAACCCCGTCAAAGTGGGGGTCGTCAGCCTGGCAGATCTCAAACTGGATGGCAATTTTATGGCCGCCGGATCCGCCCGCCGGTTGATCTTTACCACCCGGCGCACCCCGCCAGAGCAAATCCGCCGGCTGGAAAATGCCGGGGCGCAGGTCTTTACGATGGGTGATCAGCGCGTGGATTGTATCGCTATGCTCGCATCTCTCTATGACCAGGGCATCCGCAAGGTCATGGTCGAAGGTGGTGGCACCCTGATCGCGGAATTCTTCCGCCTCGATCTTGTGGATGAGCTGATGCTGTATATTGCACCGCGCATCTTTGGCGGTTCCACCGCCCCCACCCTGGTTGACGGTCCGGGTTTTTTACCGGAGCAAATGCCTATACTGAGGTTGGAAGCAGCCGATGAATTTGATGATGAAGGCGGCGTTTATATTCATTACCTGGTTGAACGCAAGGAGATTTCATAGGGCTCGCACCCGCTTTTCTTTTTGAGAAAATCGTTTCCACTGCCGATTTGGTCATTGCTTCCCGTGGGTTTTTGCTCTATACTTGATTCATTAGTAGATTCAGCTTATCGAAGTATTTCTCTTTGAGTGTCGCAGCCAGAGTTTGGAAAGGCCGGCTCTCTAGTCAGCTCACTACCCCCCTCCAGTGAATTGAGAGGAAACAAAATTAATTAGAATAGAAAAAGGGCAAGGGATAAACCAAGAAAGGATGTGAATATGGATCAACCTAGTATACAGGAAAGACGCAAATTAAAACGAAAAAGCCTCACCTATTATATGCTGGTCCTGGACGCCAATTCCCGGGAAATGGTTGGCCACCTGGTTGATTTGACTCCAAAAGGGTTAATGATGGATAGCCAGAAACCGCTCCCTTTGGAAAAAGAGTACCATCTCCGGCTGGATACCATGCCGGACGTGGCTGATAAGAATTACATCAAATTTACCGCCCGGACCAAATGGTGTTTACCGGATGTGGTCGAACCTTACCTATACGATATCGGGTTTAGTATCACCGATATCACCCAACATGATGCCGAGATTATCCGGCAGATCGCAGAAAAATATGCGGCCAGGGAAAGTCTTAACTTCCTGGGCCATTAACCAGCTCCTCACGCATCATTATTTATAAAGTCTGCAAGAATCTTCCCGTCTGTACGGGGACGCCCTGGTTCCATCAGGGTGGTTTTCGGAAAAGGTTTATTCGGGAAAAGTCTGTTTCTAGCCACCCTTCGGTGCGATTACTTGCAGGAAAATTATCCGTATAAAGGAGATTTCTAGAATGGGTCTCACCCAAATGCATATCAAGGAATTACTGGACGAAAGCCGCGCCCACGCTTGTGACGGAGTCGGCCCGGACCATGTTTGCGTCAAGATTGCCGCCATCGCCGAATTGCCCTCCCGCTTCGGGCAATTCCACATTGTAGCCTTTTATAACAACAAAGACGATAAAGAACATGTCGCCATCGTACGCGGTGACGTGACCAACGCCGAGGAAGTGCCAGTGCGCGTGCACTCGGAATGTCTTACCGGCGATGTTCTCGGTTCGTTGCGCTGTGACTGTCGCGACCAGCTCGAATCTGCCCTGCGCATGATCGGCAAAATGGATCAGGGCATCCTGCTTTATATGCGCCAGGAGGGTCGCGGCATTGGGCTGATCAACAAGATCCGCGCCTATGGCTTGCAGGAACATGGCTACGACACAGTCGAAGCCAACATTGCCCTCGGCTTCCGTGACGACGAACGCGATTACAGTGTGGCCGCTCACATGCTCGAAAGTCTTAAGGTTAAGTCCATAAAACTCATCACCAACAATCCCAAAAAGATCGAAGACCTGGAAAGGAATGGGATCTGCGTTAAAGGGCGCATTCCGCATATCATGCAGCCCAACCAGTACAATCGCTTTTACCTGGAGACAAAAGCCAATAAATCCGGTCATCTGATGGATTTCGGTGGAAAAAAGCGTTTGCCTGAGCAGGCCGACCTGCCCATTGTCAAAGGGATGGACGAACTACAGGTGGAGTTGGTCAAGAAACTCTTTAATGATCAGAATGATGCAGATCACGCTTAAAGCGTGACCTGCATCATTGAATTGGAAGATAGGAGCTGCCATGTCTCTCGAAAATCGCCTTGCCGTCATCACCGGCGCCACCGGCGGACTGGGTTCCACCCTGGCGCGCGAATTGGCTTCCCAGGGCGCAAACCTGGCTCTGTTGGATATCGATCCTGCCAGGCTGGAAACGCTTTTCCGTTCTCTTTCCCTTCCCGCTTCTCGAATCTTTACCCAGTTTGTCGATCTGCTTGATCTTTCCGCGACCAAAGCGACCGCCTCGGCAATCCTCAATAAATTCGGTCGGATTGATATCCTTTTACACGTGGTTGGCGGCTGGACGGGTGGCAAGCCTCTGGTCGAATCGCCCGCCGGCGACTTGACCTTCATGCTGAACCAGCACGTCTGGACCACCTTCAACGTCATCCAGGCCTTCGTACCCGCTCTTATCAAGAATGGGTGGGGCCGGGTTGCCATGATCACCTCGCCTTACGCCTTCCGCCCAAATGCCAACGGCGGACCCTACGCGGTCGGCAAGGCCGGGCAGGAAGCCCTTATGCAAACCCTTTCACAGGAACTGATCGGCAGCGGCGTTACCGCCAACCTTCTCCAGGCCAAAACCATCGATGTGGAGCGCAAGAAGATTTCTGCGCCCTCCGCTGACAACGCCTACTGGACCACCCCGGAGGAGTTGACCGCCGCCATCCTGTACCTGCTCTCAGACGCGGCTGGAACCGTCAACGGGGCTAAGATTCCCCTCTTCGGCTCATTCTAATTGATGTCAAATAACAGATAAAGGGATTGTGTCATTGCGACATCGTCCCCGTTGTCGGGGGAGCCTCGCTTTGGGCGAAGCCATCCCCTCGGAACGGGGATGGCTTCGCAGCATCCCGAAGGACATTCTTGCTTCATCAGCAAGTCTTAGGCTATTTAACTCCCATTCGTTTATCAGTCCGTTCGCTGTTTGTTCACCCTTTCAATGTAATCAGATGTGTTTTCATCAAATTGCATTTCTATCTGGATTCTTGTTCCTTTCTTAGCTCGACAATGTTAAATTAGCTCAAAATTTCTAGTATATCAGTCTCATCGTGTTTAAAATATGGTACATCCACTTTTATACAGGAGAGGAAAACCGATGAGCACTATAATTATTGATGA
>JBEKCT010000149.1:0-8474 GCA_050014715.1 Anaerolineales bacterium
GGCGCAGGTCCTCAGGGCGTAGCTGATCGATGGGTTTATTAAGCGGCTGGAGTTCCGGGATGATCCGCCCGTCTTCAAAACGGTTGTTTTTTTCCAGCCAGACTGCACGGATAAGCAGGATTTGCAATAAACGCCGGATTGGTTCGGCCCGCAGCCGGTTTGACAGGCGTTCCGAACCCTCAACGGAGGTGGTACCCACCAGCATGGGACGTCCCTGCACGTGGTTGAAAACTATTTCCCTCACAATCGCCCGCAGTTTGGCTTCGGCCGTACGATATATGACGTCCGGGTAATCCTTGCGGCGCCATAAATAAACCTGTTTTTCTGGATCATCCGCGCGCGCAAAATAAGAATAATCAAAACCATAATCGTCCTTAGCTTTTACTTCCAGCAAGGCTGCATTCTCGCCAAACGCCTGGTATTCCAGGTTGGTCGGGATGGGCAGGACGGGCAGCTTATAGATCTTGTCGAACTCTTCCGCCTCGGTCAGGGCGGTACCGGTCATGCCCGCCAGCTTCTTATACATGCGGAAGTAGTTCTGCAGGGTGATGGTGGCATAGGTAACGTTCTCCGGTTCCACCTTGACGCCTTCCTTGGCTTCAATGGCCTGGTGCAGGCCATCCGACCAGCGCCGCCCTGGCATCAACCGGCCGGTAAACTCATCCACGATGATGACCTTGCCACCCTGTAACAGGTAATCTTTATTGCGTTTGAATAGGTGTTGGGCGCGCAAAGCTTGCTCCAGGAAGCCGAACAGGTGGGCTTGTTCGGGAGTCACGTCCTCGGGCCGGTCGGGGTCGCGCAGCGGCTGACCGAGCAACTGCTCCACGTGGACGGTACCAATCTCGGTCAGAGTCACCGCCCGGTCTTTCTCGCTGACCTCGTAGTCTTCCGCCTTCAACTGGCGCACCAGGATAGCCATTTTGCCATACCACTCCACATCTCCGGAAGCCGGACCGGAAATGATCAGCGGAGTGCGGGCCTCGTCGATCAGTACGTTATCCACCTCATCCACAATGGCAAAATGATGGCCGCGCTGTACTTTGTCTTCCAAACGATTGACCATGTTATCGCGCAGGTAATCGAAACCGAATTCGCTGTTGGTGCCATAAGTTATGTCAGTTTTGTAGGCTTCCACACGCTCCACCAGGCGCATCTGGTGCAGGTCCTCACGCGGGGATTCACGCGCCGGATCGTACAGGAAAGCTTTTTTACCGTTCTCGGTGGCGGCGGCCATTTGCAGGATGCCGACCGTCAGGCCAAGGAAGTCGTAGATCGCGCCCATCCAGCGGGCATCCCGCCGGGCTAGGTAATCATTGACCGTCACCAGGTGGACGCCCCGGCCGGTCAGTGCATTCAGATAGAGCGGCAAGGTGGCGACCAGCGTCTTACCTTCGCCGGTGCGCATCTCGGCTATCTTGCCCTGGTGCAGGACCAGCCCGCCGATCAATTGAACATCATAGGGACGCTGGCCAATGGCTCTCTTGGAGGCTTCCCGTACCGTGGCAAAGGCTTCCGGCAGAAGTTCATCCAGCACTTCCTGCTCGACTCTGCGCCGCGCCTCATCATCCTCAATGCCTGCGATCTCCTGGGTCAGCCGTTTGCGGAACTCGTCCGTTTTAAGGCGCAGGGCTTCATCACTGAGGGCCTCGAATTCCGGCTCCAGGTCATTGATCTGGTCCACGACGTCGGTGGTCTTTTCAATTTCACGCTTATTGGGGTCGCCCCCAAAGGCTTTGACGAATTTCTGAAGCATGGAAAAATGTACCTTTCGGGCGGATTATAGCATGGGCATGAAAGGCTGGCTATTAGAGCGTTATAAGAAAAAATGCCCGGTTGCTGCAGGGCTTAGTGTAAATGAACTTTTACTTAATGCAGTAGATAGTGCGAGTAAATTCCTATAAGACCCTTTCCCCCAACAACCTCAGGATAGTAAGCATGGATGTGCTTTATTTCATGTTATTTATCTTCAACATCAACTGCCTGATACAGGGCCATATCACTAAAATCAAGCAGCTTAATAACCGGTCTGTCAGTTAAATCATGGACGGAATAGAGGCTCTTTTTGACAACATAGAAAGTTTTCCTTGGTTTAATGTTTATCTCGCCATTGTGATCATTGCCATCATAAGCCCATAAATAGTAAAACGTGGGAAAATCAGCCGGTGTTTTTCCGATTACCAGGTCATTACTCTTCATCCTGGGTTCTAGGAAATTGACAACCATCCGGGCTTCAGGGAAAGTGCCTGTATCAGGATATTTAGTAATCGCGTCTGTAGAAATCAGAGTTAAGGCAGCCAATGCTCCTGCGGAAAATATTAATGCTGTGACCAGAAGCCGGATTTTGTGTGAAATACTCTCATTAATATAAGTTAATCCGGAGTCTACATATAAAAGTATCAAGGGAATGAAATAAATCCATGTCCTGGGATATGGAATTGCGTGCTGAATGAAAAAGATGATAGCCGAACCAAGAAATATCATTGGCAAAATGAGCAGTGCAGCCCAGTCTCGTTTTCTCACAGAAGCATAAATGCCCGCCATGATAAGAATGAAGCAAAGGATCAGCACCAAGACGGGTACGTTTCTGAAAAAATCGCTTATTGTCGCTTGAACGTGGGGTATTACCTGGCGCATAAACTCTGGCCACGGCTGTGATAGCACATAATCATTTGCTACTATGGACTCAACCCCATTGGAAACAATAATTACCGGGGTATACAAGATCATGGTGAAGATTATGGTGATTAAGCTTACTGGAATTACAAATTTGGATAGAATGATCCTGAGCGTTTGCCCCTGGATCAGAAGCAAACATAACAACCAGCAATATACACCAGCGATGGCAAAAAGCATGGATGGCATGGTCAGCATGCCCAGGGCGGCAATTGCGGAGATTGGCAAAGCACCGGCGATGGTTGGCTTTCTTTTCACAAATTGTAATCCAACCAACACAAGCGCCAACGTCAGGAAGACCAGAACTGCGTAACCCCTGGCATTGGTGGAATAAAGAATCAAGTATGGAAAAACGGCAACTGCGATGGACGCAAAAAGGCCGGATTTATGAAGGGCGCGGCAAAGGTGGAAAGTAAGCGGTATGGAACCTATTCCAGCTAAAAACGCCGGGAACCTGATTGCTGCAGGTGAATTTCCCCAGACGAGGGTTGATCCTTTTGCAAGCAGGGTAAATAGTACTTGGTTGTTTGGCAGTTGGTAATAAAAAAGGCTTAAAAAACCTCTGTTTACAAAAAAAAGAAAAGTATAGGATTCGTCGTACCGCATGGGCTGCGACAGGAAGTAGGCTCTTACGGCAACCCCTATCATCAAAGCTAGCAGCAGCCAGACAATCCCATTCTCTGGAGCCAGGGTCTGTTGTATGGATGGGATAATTCTCTCTCGTAATGTTGAAATTCCCTCCTTGGAATATTTGAGAATTTGCAAAAGCAGCGTGCTCCCCTTCAATGAGGATAGGTAACTCAAAATCGCGAGGATAAACAGAACAATCCCGTAGAATACGAGTATCTCGAAAAATCCATTCTTGTGTTTTTCCCAGGCTTGTGAGTGGTATGCAAAGTTCAACAGCTTCAATTGCATAACCGGAAGATCCATCGCGAAGATCCCGCCGCTTATCAGTAGCAGTACGATTGTTTCCAGATTCGGCTTTTTCAGTTTCATTGGTGCTCAAAAAAACAATTTCAGGAAGTCTTTCTTTCAGGTTAACTTTTCCGCACCGGGTTGCTCAGACTGCCAAGTCCTTCGATCTCAGCCACCACCTCATCACCGTCCTTGAGCAGACCTACCCCGGCCGGGGTGCCGGTAAAGATCAGGTCGCCGGGTTCGAGCGTCATTACAGCCGAGATGAAGGCAATCAACATGCTGACATTGAAAACCATATCGCGCGTGGAAGCCATCTGGCGCGGCTGGCCGCTCACCCGGCATGTAATCAGCGCATCGGATGGGTCGAACTCGGTATCGACCCACGGGCCGAAAGGACAGAATGTGTCAAAGCCCTTGGCGCGCGTCCACTGGCCGTCACTGTGCTGCAGGTCGCGTGCCGTGACGTCTATCCCGACGGTATACCCGTATATATAATCCTGCGCATGTTCAACGGTGACGTTGCGGGCGCGTTTCCCGATGACAACCACCAGTTCGGCCTCGTGCTCTACTTGCTGCGATTGCAGTGGAAGGACGATTGGGTCACCGGGATTTATGATGGATGAAGGCGGCTTAAGGAACAGCAGCGGCACCTTGGGGACCTCGGCATCGTGTTCTTTGGCATGTTCCGCGTAGTTGCGTCCGATGCAGACGATCTTGGAAGGCTGGACCGGTGCCAGCAGGTGGACAGATTCCACCGGCAGTGTCACTTCCTGCCGCCGGTACTCGCCGTAAATATTCCCGATAATCGGTCCGACTTTATTCTCAAACAGCCAGCCGTAGGTCGGAGCCTCGGTTTTATATTGATAACGGACGATGCGCATAAAAGTCTCCAGGAGCAAAGCTTTTATAAAAGTGTAACACAGTTGCCAAAATCTCGGTATAATGGACGGCGCCGGGCGCATGCCACTGCGTGGCACTTGTTACTTTGTGAATAGAGAATTCCTCTTCTGCGGAGGAACACCGAATTCACAAATGCAGCCCTATGGGCGCATAGCTCAGTTGGTTAGAGCGTCTCTCTTACACAGAGAAGGTCAGGGGTTCGAGTCCCTTTGCGCCCACCAAATCACCCCCATCCGTGGGGGTGTTTGCTTATTTTTGCCTATTTATGGGGGTATTGGACTGTGTTGGGATTTTTAGAAGGATAATCTGCTGCAACCGGCTGCAACCGGCTGCAACCATTTTTACGTCCCTGGTTCAACTTTTTTGCCGAGTTGGACGATGACTGGCATGACCAGGTCGTCAATCATCTCTGCCACTTCCGTCTGCATCGTCGGAATCAGGTGCCCGTAAATATCAAGTGTGATGGAGGCTTTCGCATGGGCCAATCGCCTGGAAACCGTTATAATTGGAATTTACTTGCATGTTTATGTATTGAACTCCTTGAGTTGTATAAGGGCCAATCCTTCGGCGTGAAATCTCTAGATGTTGCAGAGCAGAGATATACCAGGGGACAAGATCTCCGACCTGATGGTTGTAACAAATATCAAGACGATAAAGTTCACCATCCCAAATATCAAGAGGAGGGATTCCCGGAATTACTGGAAGTAACTTTTTCACCTCTTCCAATGCCGACATCAGATCAAACACTAAAAAGATATTGCTTCCATACAGCAGATGTGGAATCCCGGTGAAATTAAGAGGAAAACGTACTCTGGATTGGTTGGCGAAGCGACGCAGTCTGCTTACCTGTTGATGTAAGAAGTCCCAGAACTGGCTTTCCCTGGTTTACTTCGCTTGCGCCAATATCCTCATCGATTAGGCAATTTTCGGATAGGTTCTCAAGCACTTCGTTTTCTTTATGTATGATAATATAATACATCAACAAACGGGAGCCAATCTAATACCGTTCTCTCGTACAGCAGCCTGCGTCGCGGAGAATCTGCGGCGGCCTGGAAGAAGCGGCACGATAAAATAAGCGAGTCTTCCTCGTCCCGGCGTTACCGCTGATCCATGCTGTTGGGTGGCTCAATCTGGAGGTATTTACAATGGCATCACCTTTTTCTGAGGGGGTAAGATGCCATCCAGTAATTTCCTTCTACGTGTTGGCTTTCGTCATCTCGTGGTTGGGTTGGGTCCCGCAGGCCGCGTATTCGCTCAGTCTCTTTCCAATTCAAAACCCGCTCTTTTCTATACTTGGCGCTGGCGGACCGGCGTTCGCAGCACTCATCGTTACACTCGTCTCGGCCGGGAAAGGTGGCGTGCGAGAGTTATTCGCGCCATTATTCCGGTGGCGAGTTAGCGTTGTTTGGTATGGCATCGCGCTATTCTTGCAACCATTGATTCTGCTTGCCTCAATCGGCCTAGATATGTTCCTCGGCAAGCCAATGCCCGACTTCGGATTGGTCAGCTCCTGGTTTATCGTTTTGCCAATGTTTCTGACCTACTTGCTGACCAACTTATGGGAGGAGGTAGGCTGGCGCGGGTTTGCATTACCGAGATTACAAGCTCGCCAGAGCTCACTTGTCTCCAGTTTGATCATTGGGGTCTTGTGGGGATTATGGCATGTGCCGCTTTTCCTGGATAAGAATAATCCGATGTCCACTTTCCCCTTCCTTGCGTGGTTTATCGGACTTGTTGCCTCTGCAATCCTTTACACATGGCTTTACAACAATACGAAAGGCAGTTTGCTCATCGTGAGTCTGTTCCATGCCGCGGGGAATACAGCCACCGCTGTAGTTTTCGTAGCTTTAGGTGGCACTATTACTGCCCAGGATTTCTTCTTGGTGGGTGGAATAACATGCTTCGTGGTTATCATAATTGTCGCCGTGTTCGGACCAGCACGCCTTTCGCGCACAACCGTTTCTTGATTTGGACTCATCACGAGGGCGTACGACGCAGTCGGGTAGCAGTAAATACAATCGATGCTTACTCAAATAACATATGCACAATCCGAAGCAAACCGCACAGTGATTCCGAAGCAAATCGCACAGAAATAATTGGGGAAAAAAACACTGGTTGATCCCCAACCATGGCCCATGGTACCTGTTAGGGTAAGCTATCTCCATGAACTCAAAGAGGTACCATGGCCAGGAAGTGATTAACCTTGAAGAAGATCAAAGAAGTCATCCGATTGAAGTATGAAGCCGGGTTATACTTTTTCGGTTTATTGAAAATCGTTGGGATTGAGAGAAGTTGGGAAATGCAAGGCTGACTACATAGCCCTGTCAGGTAATCCTATCGGATTCCACATAAAACTAAAAACAATCCCAATGAGCTAATATACACCTGGGACAGCGGCTATATCCGACTCGAGGTCCTGGATGTAAGTTCACCCAAGACCAGGTCCGATCACATGGAAGAAAAATTCCAATTACTCGATTTGCTCTTTCCCGCTGATTTTATGACGGAATTACGCCAACAGAATGAGAGCTACAATCAATCCGTAGAGCCAGTAGTTATTGGAACTCCTGCTTATACCTGCCGTCGGTTTGAACAAGACAAGGCCACTTGAAATCTCTTTTTCTATCCAATGGCCGATACTTTTCCACGCCAAAGGCGGTCAGGTGAAGCCTGTGTTGGGCGTGTTTTTCATTTCTCGTGATAAAGTCAATTCAAATCACCTTTTATTCGATCTTTGCGAAAGGGTAGACGCCGATCCTCACACTTCCGTTTTCATAAACCTTATTAATTGGATTCCGATCACGATATACCAAATGAGATTCAGGGGTGCTGTCCCCAATGCCGGTATAATGCCCAGAGAAGGCCTAAAAAGCGACGTAACGAAATACCCTAGGCCAAAGGCGTTTGCGATAACCCCAACCACAGCGATCCATTTGCTAATCGGACCATTTCGCAATATACCCATGGACAGGATCAAACCGGCGGCATAGAAGAACATGTACCCCCAAAATACTCCGGTTCCGAATGCGACAGGGTTGTTTATGGTTAAAGCATATTGTCCCGCAGCAAGGATAAGTTGCTTCTGGAACTCGGTACCTGATGAGAAATACTGGTTGCTTAGAGACAGAATGTTCATTGCTTGATTAGAGGTGAGGTAAATTGCTGTTCCGATTGCAACCAGGAACATTGCAAATCTCATATAGGCTTTATCATGATTTCTGATGAGCGAGTAAATTCCAAGATACATCAATGCTGCAAGTAAATAATTGACAGTATCAAAGGCATTTAACAGAAGCAGTCCAACGAACTTGTTAGTTTGCAGGAGGGAGAACCATTCAAGAGGTGTCGATGGCGTCGTTTGTATCTGAACCACGCCAAGGCTCTGAAACATGCTGAATTCGGCGCTAAGCCATCTCCGAAACACCAGTGCCGCTAGCAACGCGGCTATTCCTCCGATTAATCGAAAGCACATCCAGCCTTGACCGGGCTCTGAAATGGTCTCATTCGGACGTACCATTATGTGCTCCTTTGCGTTTGTACTTTTCGCACCAACTTTGAGCCTGTCAGAAAAATTGATATATCCTACCCTTTGAATATAATACCGAGATTCCACGTCGAAATCATTTTGCCATCAATTTCGCCCAAACCGGGTGAAAACTTTGGCTGAACCATATTAAGTGTAACCCAAAAACGATCCCGGCGCTCGCGCAGATCCTGCATATCCATGATTGCAGGCAGCTGTTCTTTTGTGGAAGCACCTCGCTGCCTACCGCACTGCCTGCCACTCCCAATCCAAAACCGACGATCAAGCCTGCAAGAACTATGAAAAGTCTATTAGGGAAATTCTTTTTCAATAGATGGCTCGACTGAAAAAACTGTACATTAACAACTGAAACATGGCAATCTGAACGAAAAGTGCTGAAAAGATTGGACAAACGCTATCAATGAATTAGCCCAATTTAAATTCTGAGCTGCGT
>JBEKCT010000150.1:0-8453 GCA_050014715.1 Anaerolineales bacterium
TCTCTTGCTTCGTTGACTCATCATGTTCTCCTCCGGCAGCCAGAAATCTCTGCCGTAGGGTAACATCCTTTTTGATGCAACGACTTGACTTAGGGTAAGATTCTATTTGATGCAATGCGGTGAAATCTGTCAGGCCTCTCTTTACGGTATAATCCTCTCGCTGCGTTAATCATCAATCATAAATCCTCAATTAAAAATCGAAAATGTCCTCTTCCTTTCAATCCATCATCCTGCAACTCCAGCAATTCTGGGCCAACCAGGGTTGCCTGATCGGCCAGCCCTATTACACCCAGGTGGGCGCCGGCACGATGAACCCTGCCACCTTCTTACGCGTGCTGGGCCCCGAACCCTGGCATGTGGCCTACGTGGAACCCTCCGTCCGCCCGGACGATGGGCGCTACGGCGAAAACCCCAACCGCTTCCAATTGCATTACCAGTTCCAGGTGATCCTCAAGCCGGACCCCGGTAACCCGGTCGAGCAGTACCTGCAGTCGCTGGAGGCCATCGGCATTAACCCGCGCGAACACGACATCCGTCTGGTGGAAGACAACTGGGAACAACCGGCCATCTCGGCCTGGGGCTTGGGCTGGGAGATCTGGCTGGACGGGCAGGAAATCACCCAGTTCACCTACTTCCAGCAGGTCGGTGGGCAAAGCCTCGACCCGGTCTCGGTGGAGATCACCTACGGCCTGGACCGCATCCTGATCGCCCTCAACAACGCTGCAGCCATCTGGGATGAACCCTGGAACGACACGGTAAAATACGGGGACGTGCGCCGCCAGGAAGAGTACGAGCACAGCAAGTATTATTTCGAGATCGGAGACGTGGAGCGCCTGCGCCAGATGTACGACCTCTACAAAGCCGAAGCTGAAGCCTGCCTTGCGGCCGGTCTGGTGCTGCCGGCGCACGACTATGTGCTGAAATGCTCGCACACCTTCAATACCCTGGATTGCCGCGGCGCCATCGGGGTGACCGAGCGCCAGGTCTTCTACGGTCAAATGCGCGAGATGGCCCGCCGGGTGGCCGAGCGCTACCTGGAACAGCGCAAGGAACTGGAATACCCATTGTTGAAAGAGAGCGGAGAAAAGAAAACAGGGACCAGCCAACCCGCGCTACCGGACTACTCTCTGATCTCTACTCCCCAATCGCTGCTTCTGGAAATTGGCGTTGAAGAACTCCCGGCTGCCGACCTGGATGCGGCCATTGCACAATTGAAAGTATCCGTCCCCAAACTACTAAATGAAGAACTGCATCTGGAACATGGCAATGTGCGCGTGTCCGGAACGCCGCGCCGGCTGGCTGTGTACGTGGAGAGCCTGGCGCCCCGCCAGCCCGACCGGGCTGACCTGGTCAGGGGCCCGGCTGCCGAGCGTGCTTTCGGCCCGGATGGCGTCCCGACCCAGGCCGCCATCGGTTTTGCGCGCGGCAAAGGCCTGACCCCCAAAGATCTGCAAGTGCGTGAATTCGAAGGCGGCAAGTATGTCGTCGCGCTGGTAAAACAGGCCGGGCGCCCGGCCGGCGAAGTGCTGGCTGAATCCCTGCCTGGGCTGGTGGCGGGCATCAAGTTCGACAAGTCCATGCGCTGGCTGCCTGCCTCCCGCAGAGCGGGAAAAGATTCAGGTGTGGTGTTCTCGCGCCCACTGCGCTGGTTCGTGGCGCTGCTGGGGCAGACTGTCATCCCGTTCGAGTACGCCGGGCTGACTGCCGGACGCACGACCCATGGCCTGCGCCCCTATAATTCGCCTGAAATCCTCATCCCTTCCGCGGACGAATATGATGTCGTTATCAAAGCTAACGGCATCCTGCTGGATGGGCAGGCGCGCAAGACGCTGATCTCCGAAGCGGTCAAACTGCTGGCAGCTTCGGTTGGGGGTGAGGCCATCCTGCCGGATGAACTGCTGTCGGAGGTCTCTAACCTGGTCGAGAAACCCATGCCGTTGCTGGGCAGTTTTAAGGAAGAATTCCTGGCCTTGCCCGAAGATGTGCTCATTTCGGTGATGATGAAACATCAAAGATACTTTCCCATTCGCACAGCCGGGGTGGATGGCCATTCGCCCTTGCTCCCGAATTTTGTGATCGTCCGTAACGGAGATGAGCAGGGACTGGACCTGGTGCGCCAGGGTAACGAACACGTGGTGGGCGCCCGTTTCGCGGATGCCAATTTCTTCGTACGGGAAGACCTTCAGCACAAATTGGAGGATTTCCGCCCGCGCCTGGCCTCGCTGATCTTCCAGAAGAAACTTGGCTCGATGCTGGATAAATCCGAGCGCATGCTCAAGCTGGCAGGATTATTGGCACCCATGCTCGGTCTCTCAGAAGTTGAACGCCTGGATGCGGAACGCGCCACCTTTTTATCGAAAGCCGACCTGGTCACCCGCATGGTGGTCGAAATGACCTCCCTGCAGGGCATCATGGGCGGCGAGTACGCCCTGCGCTCGGGTGAGCATCCGCAGGTGGCAGCGGCCATAGCGGAGCAATACCAACCTGTCCCAGGCAGTAAACCCGGCCTGGTGCTGGCCCTGGCCGACCGGTTGGATGCATTGGTCGGTCTGTTCGCGGCCGGTTTAGCTCCCACTGGCACCAAGGATTCCTTTGGGCTGCGCCGGGCAGCCATCGGGGTGGTCCAACCGCTTATGGAGCATGCCATTGATTTCGATGTGCGCGCCGCGGTTAGTGAATCGGCCAAACTCCAGCCAGTTGAGGTCAGCCCGGCCGTTCAGCAGCAGGTGCTCGACTTCATCACCGGTCGCCTGGGGGTGCTCCTGAAGGATGGCGGCTACAAGTATGATGTAGTGGATGCCGTGCTTGCAGAGCAATCCGACCGGCCGGCGGAGGCCTTGCATGCTGTCAAGCAACTGGCTGCTTGGGTTGCCCGTCCGGACTGGGACATGATCCTGCCGGCGTATGCCCGCTGCGTGCGCATCACGCGCGACCGGAAAGAGAAGTATACCGTCAGGCCGGAGCTCTTTGTGGATGAGCCCGAGCGGAAATTGTATGAAGCGGTCAACGCGCAGCCATCCACCTTTCGCGCAGCACCCCCGTCGGGTGGCGGAGATGTGGATAGGTTGTTGAATTCCGTCATGGCGCTCATACCTTCCATCAATACCTTCTTCGATAAGGTGTTGGTGATGGCGGATGAACAGCCTCTCCGGGAAAACCGCCTGGGCCTGTTGCAGCAAATTGCCGCCCTGGCGGATGGGGTGGCAGACCTGGGTAAATTGGAAGGGTTCTAACCGGTAAAAGACTTTCCTCCAAGGACCGGGGCAAAAATCGTCCCCGGTCTTTTGATTATCCGGCTTGCCAGCTCTTTAGCCAATTAAATCCTGCTTGCGCTGCCTGTCAAGCGAGTCTATAATGCAATCGGGCTCTGTTCATAATTCTGCATCCACCTTTCCGCCAATACCAAATGTCCCAAATTGATGATATCAAATCCCGCATCGACATCGTAGACCTGATCGGGGAAACCGTGAAATTGCGCCGCACCGGAAAGAATTATTCCGGTCTGTGCCCATTCCATAACGAGAAAACCCCCTCCTTCATCGTTTCGCCAGACCGGCAGACCTGGCGCTGTTTCGGCCAGTGCAACGAAGGCGGTGATATCTTCCGGTTCGTGATGAAGAAGGAAGGCTGGGATTTCAAGGAAGCCCTGCAGGCCATGGCGGAACGCGCCGGAGTCAAACTGGAAGCCTACAAGGCCGAAAAGCCTCAGGAAAAAGAAGCCCACGAGCGCTTGCGCGGCCTGCTGGAAGAAGCCGTGACGTTCTACCGTCACCATCTCTTCACACCGGCCGGGAAATTCGCCCTGGATTACATCCACGAAAAGCGCCATCTGAGCGATCCCATCATCGAGGCCTTTGGGTTGGGCTACGCGCCGCCGGGATGGGACTCCGCTCTTAAGCATTTCAGTTCTAAGGGTTACACCGAAAAGGAACTGCTGGATGTTGGTCTCATCATCGTCCATGAAGGGGAAGGCGAAACGGGTATCACGGAGCGCCGGCGCACGTTCGACCGCTTCCGCAACCGCCTGATGATCCCCATCCGGGATGAGAATGGCAAAATGGCCGGTTTTGGGGCACGCATCCTTGACCCGGATGATTTCCCCAAGTTCATGAATTCGCCTGAGACGCCGCTTTTCAGCAAGAGCCGTCTGCTTTACGGGCTGGAGCGGGCGCGCAAGCCCATCCGGGCAGCCGACCAGGCCGTCATTGTGGAAGGCTACCTGGATGTGATCGCCGTCCACCAGGCCGGCTACGAGAATGTCGTCTCGCCGATGGGCACCGCCCTGACCGAAGAGCAATTACGCCTGCTTAAACGGTTCACGCGCCGGATCGTACTGGCACTCGACCCGGATGCCGCCGGGCAAAAAGCCGTCCTGAGCGGGCTGGAAGCCGCCCGCCAGAGTCTCGATCATGCCGATGAATTGCGTTTCGATGCGCGCGGTCTGCTGCGCCACGAAGCCCGTTTGCAGGCCGACCTGCGCGTGGCCTCCATGCCGGACGGGCTCGACCCGGATGAAATCGTCCAACGTGGGCCGGAGCAGTGGAAAAGCCTGATTAAGAATGCCCAGCCGATCGTTGTCCATGTGATGGGGGCGCTGGCCGCCGGACGTGACCTGGAGGATGCCAGGGTTAAATCTGAAATCGCCGGGCAGGTGCTGCCGCTGATCGAAGACCTGCCAAACCCGGTCGAACGCGACACCTACCGCCAGCGGCTGGCGCGTTTCTTGAAAGTGGATGAGCGTTCCCTGGTGGGAGCGCAAGCCGCCGGCCCGAAAATGCGCCGGCCGCGGCTGCGGGTAGAGACTGCCTCACGGGAGCAGGAAGTCCCCGCGCCGCCGGCAGCCGTGCAGATGTCTCCGGCTCGACTGATCGAAGGTCATGTATTAAGTCTGCTGTGCTTGCAGCCCGACCTGCTCTACCGGCTTGACCGCCTCTTGCAGGAAGCCGGCCTGGGCCGCATGGCTCCCGAAGATTTCGGTTATACTGACCATCAGGTGCTCTTCCGGCTGGTGCGCCAATCCCTTGACCAGGATGCGCATGATCCCGAGCAGTATCTGCGCCAGAATCTGCCGCCAGCGTTGGAGACCCTGGTCGACGAATTGATCGTGCAGGCCGGCGAACTCGATCCGGTGAAAGACCGATTGCTCGAAGATATGTTCCGTGGAGTGGTAAAAATCCGTCATATGGCGTTGAATGAAAGTGTCAACCAGTTGCGGTTTTTACAGGAAGAAGCCCAACGATCGGGCGATGGCGACCTGCGGGCAGACTCTTATCGCCAGATGGTCCAAACCCATACCATGCTTTTGCGCAGCCTTGACCAGGCACAATCAAAACAGAACGGACGTCGTAAAGAGGGATGATGACCAGCAAAACCAAAACAACGCCCCGTTACCCGCACCGCCCTACCAATCCCAGATATAAAAAGGAAAAGTCCGAGCCCGAAATTGATGACCAGGCCCGCTCGACCGCGGTTGACCCGGATCTCGATGAGGAGGCCGATGTCTCGCTGGCACCGGACGAAAGCCAGGTGGTAGAAGGGCTGAGTGAACTGGATAACGAGGAGCCGCTCGAAGTGGACCGGGCCGAGCTGGTCGCAGAAATGTCCGAGGATCCGGTCCGTTTGTATCTGCGGGAGATCGGTTCGGTAAAATTGCTGGACGCGGCCAGGGAATTTCGCCTGGCGGCGATGCTGGAAGGCCGTCGAGTGGTGCTTTTGACCATGCGCCGCCGCCGGATGGGGAAAAAGAATCCCGGTTCGCCCACCAGTGCTGCCTACCATTCCCTGCTCAGTGACCTGCTGATAGACTGGACGCGGCTGGAAGAAGATGCCGAACGCCTTAAGCACCATGTCCCGGATGCCGCATTGCTGCTGGCAGAGTCACAGAGTCTGCACCGGGGCTGGGAAAGCACAACTCCTTCCTATTTGCATAATTATCTGGAACACGAACTTTGGGGAACCGATCCGGTCTGGGACAGCCTGGTGGCACGAGCCTACAATGTATTCGTAATCTTTTACATCCTGCCGGAACCCTTTGCAGACTGGTTGTTGAAACATATCGAAACCCACCATGCCCTGCCGGTCCAGCGTACGCTCTTCCATAACCTGCCACCCGAACCCGATCTGGTGCGGGAGGTCGAACTCATTCGCAGCCGCGCCGATGAAGCCAATGCGGCCATCATTCGTGCCAACCTGCGGTTGGTGGTCAGCGTTGCCAAGCGCTACCTGGGGCGCGGCATTGCGCTGCTGGACCTGATCCAGGAGGGCAACCTGGGTCTGCTGCGGGCGGTGAACAAGTTCGACCCGCGCCGGGGCTTCAAATTCAGCACCTATGCCACCTGGTGGATCCGCCAGTCCATCAATCGTTCGATAGCCGAGCAGGCCCGCACCATCCGCATCCCGGTGCATCTATTCGAGGCGATCACCCGCCTGCTGCGAGCCCAGCGCAACCTGGTCCAGCAACTGGGCCGCGACCCCACCAACGAGGAACTGGCCATCGAAATCGGTTATCTCAATCCGGAAGACGTTCAGGCGGTCCTGAGGGCGCGTGCAGAGGATGTATTGCTGGATCCGCTGCTTCAGCATCGCCTCGAACTGGCTATTACCAAGGTGGACCATACCCTGCGTTCCGCGGACGAGCCGGTCTCGCTGGATGGTCCTGCCGGCGGGGATGAAGATTCCAGCCAGCTGGGTGATTTCATCGAGGATGTGGATGCACTCGAACCATTGGATGCGGCTTCGCGTGAAATGCTGCGCGAGCAGGTACAGATTGCTCTGTCGGCGCTTTCCGAGCGCGAGCGCCAGGTTTTAGAACTGCGCTTTGGCCTGGTGGATGGCAAGGACCACACCCTGGAAGAGGTCAGCCGTTATTTCAAGGTGACACGCGAACGCATCCGCCAGATCGAGGCCAAGGCATTGCGCAAGCTGCGCCATCCCACAAGAAGTCGGCTATTGAGGGATTATTTGGGATGAATTTATATTTCAGCGCTGGGTAGGCAATACAAAAAATAAAATCTGCAAACACCACTTTGCAGTAAAGGTCTTCGATATTTCAACTTTGTAGTTCAAGTCGACACGCCTAAAAAAAATTGAAAATCCCCGAAGATTAAAGGATTCTCCCACCAATTCCACTGTATTCCTAATTTCCCAGCGCCTGCAGCAGCAATTGCCGGATGGCCTGTGGACGCGGCAGCAGCACATCGGCCCCGCCGGAAGTATAGTACGCCGTCACCTGGTCGGTGCCGATGGCATAGCGCTGGATATGGTTAGGGTTGACCAACTGCAGGACCGGCAAAAGGGCGCTTACATCCTGCAAGGTCATGTCGGTCACGATGGCAGCGCGGAAACCCGCAAAGAGTTGCGGGATGCGGGTCAGGGCGTTCAGACTTAACAATCTCTTTCCGATCGCAAGGATCACTTCCTGGGCCCGCCGGAGCCGGTCCAGATCGCTGCTGGTTTCGCGGGCGCGCACATACCAGAGCGCCGTCGCGCTATCCATATGCACCAGCCCCGCATGTACCGTGTATCCCTTCGGGTAACCGGTGCGTGCGTCTGAAAACGTCTGGCCAACCTGCACGTCAATGCCTCCCAGGTTATCAATAATGGACCGGAAGCCGCTGAAATCGGTCAGTACATAAGATTGCGGGGTAAAACCGAAGTTATACTGAAAGGTCGCCTGGGTTAGTGCAAAACCGCCATATTCCTGGGCCGTGTTGATGCGCTCCATGACCTTGCCGGGCAGGTAGACCCACAGGTCGCGTGGAAAGGAGACCAGGCTGACCGTACCATCCGGTTTAAGTACCACCAACACGGCGGTGTCGGTACGGAAATCCTGTCCGCCCGGACGCTGGTCGGAACCCATCACCAGGATGGTTACCTCTCCGGCCGGCTGTGGGATTAGGGCGGCCGGGGCAGGGATGCCGCCCGGAGGTCCATTCGTGGGGGTCAGTGACGGCATGGGTTCGGGAGAGGCGCTTGGGCTTGGCTCAGGTAGAGTGGGAGTGCTGGCATTGGCTGTCAGCGTACTGGCTACGATGGTACCGACAATTGAAGAAGCGGGCGTGCCGGCCGCCGCAAAAGGCTGGCAGGCCGACAAAATTAACAAGAGTAAGATAAAAGAGAGAACGTGACGGGTGCGCATGGGTGCGAGTCTACCCGAAAATCCCTGTCCGATCCAAGGAAATTATTTGGATTGCAAATCTCAAAAGAACAGGTTTTACATACTTATCAGCTACGCTGTGACAACCTGCCGCAGGGAATATATGATATATAATACCTTTTATCCCTTATACGATAGACTTAATTTCAAGATTCCATGTGATTTCCGGCTTGCCTGGCGTGATGCATCAAAGCCAAATGTTACTTTCTAGGTATCGTTGCATCAAAGCGAAATGTTACCGTGAGATTTTCCAAAGTTTGGCTACTTTCTCATCGATCATGGTTCTTAGTCGGACTGG
>JBEKCT010000151.1:0-8453 GCA_050014715.1 Anaerolineales bacterium
TCTTGCATTCCACTTTCAAAGAAGTTCTTTCCGTCACTGATAAACTCAACCACCGCCCAAGAAAATGCCTTGATTTTCTTACACCTTTTGAGGTATTCTTGGAACCATCTGTTGCACTTGAATGTTGAATCCATATTTAATGATAATATCATTACCATGAATATTTTTCTTGTTGGAGCAACTGGACGGGTCGGAACTGAGTTCTTAAAATTGGCATTAACTTCGGGCAACCGTATCACTGCCTTTATCAGAGACCCTAAGAAATTATCGATGAGCCACCCTGCTTTGACCCTTCTGACCGGGGATCTAAATAACGCTGCTTCCCTGAAGGCCGCTTTCTCCTCGGGAAAATGGGATGCCATAGTCAATGTTGCCGGTGCTGACCCATTCAAACCATCGACATTAGTCACCGATGCAGCCAAGGCGCTTATACCGCTGGCCGAAGAAGCGAAAATCCCGCGCTATCTGGCCATTACAGGCACACCGAGATGCCAAAAAACCTGGGCGAAAAGATCACTACAGCTATTTTAAGACTGACCCCAGTAGGGAACGGGGCGCGTGACCATGACGGCGCTTTTTCGGTGGTCAGTGTCAGTACTCTCGATTGGGTTTTGATTGGCTGTCCGTGGATTAAAGATGGCCCGACCCGGGGTACCTTCAAGACGGCAAAGGTTTTCACAGGCGGGATGAAAACGATATCTCCTGGTGATGTGGCGCTGGCGATCTTCCGGGAGCTTGAGAACCCGGGTGTGCACAGGGGCATCCTCGGAGTCTGGTATTAAATCGGATATACAGCATGGTTCGCTGAACAGAGAAAAAAGCCGCATCGTTATCCTGAACGTGCAGTCTTTGACTATGGTGAATTAGAGATTACTAGTACGTGGGGAAAATAAAAAGGATGCTTGACGGGGAGGAGCTAACAATGTGTGGAATATGAGCACAGTGTTGAAAAGATAATTTGACACAGGTCTCCCTGGCCCTGCTATATTGGCAGCCTTGATGGACTCTGAAATTGCTAATGCCGGACATTTTTTTGAAAAGATCCCCATCCTTTCCAATGACAGGCTGGCCTTGCAGGAAATTGCTCCCGCCGATATCCACTCTATAGTTGATATTTCCGTATACGACGGAGTGTTCGCCGAAAATGTCACGCAGGCAAGCCGCATTCTTGTACGGATCAATGCTGATATCCGCAATGGCAAATCCAGCCATTGGGGCATCTATCTAAAGGAAACTCATGGAATCGTGGGAACCTGCGGGTTTTATCGAGGCTTTGCCGGGAACATCGGGGAGATTGGTTATCTACTGCTTCCTTCCGCGGTCGCGGGATCATCACCGAAGCCGTCAAACTCATATTTGCTTTTGGCTTTGACCGGTTGAGATTGGCTTCCATCATCGCATACGTCCATCCAAAGAACCGATCTTCCATAGCAGTTTTGCACAGGACCGGTTTTCACAAGGTAGAAGCCCCGTCCTCGAACTTCAAGTTCGAAATAAATCCTTAAGTTGATTTGAGGGTGATGATCAACACTTACAAAGGAATTGGGGGGATTTTGGGGATTTAATTCAGAGTCGATATTTCTTAGGGCTGCTTTTTAAAATTGCCAATTTGTCTTTCTTCCAGGCATGCCTGGTACGGCAATAATCGAATTATTATGGATTACGTCATGATTAACTGCTTTGCAGCCCGAGGCTTGGCCAGAATCGGATTGGAATTGAATCGCTGAATGTGCATTTTTTGACTACCGAAGATTAGAGGTAACTAAAAAGTGGGAGAAATAAATGAATCTGAGAAGAGTCTTTATATGGCGGTTACAGGTTCAATTCCTCTAATAAAACATTTGGCAGCTTGAACCACATCCTGGTACCGCTCCCTTACTGCCGTCGCCGGTTCTGGCACATCAAAACACAAAACCAGAGGTACTCTTGTTTTTGTCGCAACTCGCTATTCCGCAAGGCGCTCGGATTGTAAGTGATGGTTAACTGTCGCTCAATCCTAGTGATTTCATAACCGCTTCCATTACATCCCCTAATAGTTCTTTGTCCATCTCTATATACTCGAAGCCATACTTCTTAGCTTCCCGCTCGATATAGGCACTCATCCGCTTCACAAATATTGCATAGGCGCCAATGTATTCGTCGCTGACACCCCGCAGCCAATCATGTTCATTCGCTTCAGCAAATTTCTTGATATTCTCTTTGTGATTTTCTCCTTGATTTCCGATAAATACAACCCGATGAGGGATATCCTCGAGCCGACTCACCAACCCGGGAAGAACCGCAACACCTTCAATCAGTACACCTCGACCTTCATTTTTCTCTTTCCTGATAAATGCCTCTACCGCTTTCCAAACGACGTGACTTTCCTTCCTCACATAATCAATATGTTCTGCCGGATCCTTCATCATCAAATTCATCCGCTCCGCCAGAGGCAATTCATTAAACTTGCCAAAAACAAACAGGTCTGGCGCCGTTTCCGGACTCAGAACATTCTCCAGCACTGCACCGAGGCTATCCGTTGAAACAACGCTCACCGCATGTTTCTGCCGAATCTCACTGGAGATAATTGATTTTCCAACTCTTGGGGGACCACCTAAAAGAAAAATCATAATTAAAATATTCCTCTAAGCCAGATAACTCGCTTATAAGCAACTCGTCTAACATATTATTGACAATCCGAATCATGTCCATGAAGGGAATAAAACCCTAAAAGGGTAGGGTTTTATTTAGTCAAATAGTGATTAAAGCTTCAATTTTATTGCTAAAATCTGCTCACTTGAACCTGCTGGTATTTTGTCTGTGGTTACTTTTCCATTTCCAGCCTCACCAGCGCATTTCGTTTATTCCTGGTACTCCAGCTCGTATTCCCCGATGTACACTGTATCGCCTTCCTGCGCGCCGGCTTCCCGCAGGGCCTTGTCCACACCCAGGCGTTCCATCAGCTTCTGGAAGCGCCGCACCGAGCCGCTCTGGTCGAATGGGGTCATCTTGGTCGCCCGTTCGATCGCCGCCGATTTGACCCGGTAGCCGTCCGCTTCCCGCACGATGGTGAAAGCGTGCGGGTCCTCGGCCGGGTGGTAGACCGGCATGGGCTGTTCCGTTTCTTCCACTGGGGGCAGATCCGCCAGCAGGCTGACTGCCTTCATTAATAGTTCACGCACGTTAGTGCGCGCCAGCGCCGAGACCGCCATGGCCTCGTAGCCGTGCTTCTTTAATTCCTTCTTGAGCTTCGGCCAGGCCTCCAGCGCTTCCGGCTGGTCGATCTTGTTCAGCGCCACCAGCATGGGCTTCTTCGCCAGCCCAGGATCGAACAGGGCCAGTTCCGCGTTGATCTGCAGGAAGTCCTCAAGCGGGTCTTCGGAGAGCCCATCCAGCATATGGATCAGCACGCGCGTGCGCTGGATGTGCCGCAGGAAGTCATGCCCCAACCCCACCCCTTGCGCCGCGCCTTCCACCAGTCCCGGGATATCCGCCAGGACCACCGTGGTTTCGTCATCCACGGTCGCCACGCCCAGGTTCGGGTCGAGTGTGGTGAACGGGTAGGCTGCGATCTTTGGTTTGGCATTCGTCAGAACCGAAAGCAGGGTCGACTTTCCGGCGTTCGGCGCGCCCACGATGCCGATATCCGCAATCAATTTAAGTTCCAGGCGCAGGCGCTTCTCTTCCCCCGGCTCGCCGTTCTCGGCCGTGCGCGGGATCTGGTTGATCGAGCTCTTGAAGTGCGGGTTGCCGCGCCCGCCGCGCCCACCCTTGCAGACCACCAGGCGCTGCCCCGCGGCCGTCAGGTCCCCCAAAAGATGCGGAAGCCCGCCTTCCGCCGCGTTGGCGGGACTCTCACTCACATCATAAACCAGCGTGCCAGGCGGGACCGCCACAACCAGGTCATCCGCCGACTTGCCGGACTTGTTGTTCGTGCCCCCGCCTTTGCCGTCCCCGGCCTCGAAGCGGGTGGTGAACCGGAAGGCCTGTAACGAATTGAGCGTGGGGCGCACTTCCAGGATGACATCCCCGCCGCGTCCACCGTCGCCCCCGTCCGGCCCGCCGCGCGGCACGTATTTTTCGCGGTGGAAATGCACCATCCCGTCCCCGCCTCGTCCGGAATGTACCAGTATCTCTGCCTTGTCTATGAACATGCTTTCTCCATTGCAATCATTATACCGTCTAATAAAAGGGTTCCAAAGTCCTGAAAGGTTTCTAAAGGCAGCCAGACCGGCCAACCTCATTGACAATCTGCGCAACCGGGTTTATTATATGACGTATATTATATATGCTTAGTCCTATATAAGGAGTATCTCATATGTCGCTCGAATACGCCATCCTGGGTTTCCTGAACTACCATCCCTACTCCGGCTACGACCTGAAGAAGATCTTCGACAACTCCATCCGCCATTTTTGGCCGGCCGACCAGAGCCAGATCTACCGCACCCTGGCGCGCCTGACCGGGCAAGGCTTCGCAGAAATGGAAAAGGTGCCGCAGGATGACCGACCTGATCGCAAGGTTTATTCCATCACCGCGGCCGGACGGGCCGAGTTAATGAAGTGGCTGGCCGGGCCGCCTCCGCTGGGTGAGGCACGCAATGCACCGCTCATCCAGGTATTCTTTGCCGGGCAATTGACGGACCAGGAGATCCTGGCCAAGTTCGAAGGCTTCGCCGCCATCATGCGGACCGTCCTTGCGCAATATGAACAGATCCCGGCCCAGATCATTCCGTACCAGCAGGAGATCCGCTCTCCGCGCGAGCACTTCTTCTGGCTGCTAACGCTCGACAGCGGCATCCGCTCGCTGCGCGCCAACCTGGCCTGGGCCGAGAACGTCATCGGACAGTTAAAGCAGGGCAAGGTTCCTGCAAAAGAAGGATAACCACTATGAAAATCACCATTCTGAACGGAAATCCCACACCATCTCATTTCGATACAACCCTGGCTCAATTGGTCACAGCCCTCCAGAGCGAAGGCCACTCCCTGACCCAGTTCGACCTGCGCAACCTGTCGCTGCGCTACTGCATCGGTTGCTGGGGTTGCTGGGTCAAGACGCCCGGCCAGTGCTCCAACGGGGATGCGACCTGCCTAGCAATGGACCGGGCCGTCATCAACGCCGATTTCGTCCTGTGGGCTGCGCCGCTTAAAATGGGCTTTCCCTCCAGTCTACTGAAAATGGCACTGGACAAACATCTGCCGCTCATCCATCCTTATATGGTTGTGGATCACACAGAGGCCCACCACCGTAAACGCTATGCGCATTACCCGCGCATCGGCCTGCTGCTCGAAAAAGAACCAGACACCAGCGAACGAGACCTGCAGATTACAACCGACATCTTTTGTCGCACCGCCCTCAATTTCAAAACCCGCCTGGAGTTCAGCTTGACCACCGAAACACCGCTGGCGGAGCTGGCCTGGCGCATCCTGGTCACGCCAGCCCACCCGCTCCCGCTGCCCGGGCATCTACCCGCCACCAACGGTGTCACCGTCAGTCCACCCGCCCGGCTGACCCTCTTCAACGGTTCGCCGCGCGGCCGGCGCGGCAACACTCCCATCTTCCTCGAACAGTTTGCCCAGGGCTTCGTTGCTCCCACGGAGATGGTTCACCTCATCCGGCTGAAAGAGACCGGGCAGATGGTGCAGGCCTTCGCCACGGCCGAATGTGTCCTGCTCGGTTTCCCGCTCTACACGGATGCCATGCCCGGCGTGGTCAAGCATTTCATCGAAGCGCTCGAACCGCTGACCGGCCGGCAAAACAACCCATCCATCGGATTCCTGGTCCAATCCGGTTTCCCGGAAGGATTGCACTCGCGCTACGTGGAACGCTATCTCGAAAGGCTGGCGGAACGCCTGGGCTGCCCGTACCTGGGAACCATCGTTAAAGGCAACGGCGAAGGCATCCGGCTGATGCCGCCGGACGCCACCCGGAGCCTGTTCGAAGAGCTGCAGTCACTGGGAGCCGGCCTACGCCAGGAGGGAAAGCTTGACCCGCAGAGTTTGGCCCGCCTGGCCGCCCCCGAACGCTTCCCTGCCATGCTGGGCCCGCTCTTCCAGGTCTTCCTGAGCTTGCCGCTGGCGCACGCCTACTTCGATGACATGTTGAAGAAGAACGATGTCTACGTGCAGCGTTTCGCCAGGCCGTTCGCAGATGGAGGATGATTAAATCGAAATGGAAAACAAACTGATCGCCAGCCCTTCCGGCCGGGCAAGCTCTTCCTTTTGGTTCATGAATAAAATCGTCAATCCGATGGTACGGCTGATCTTGTGCTCCCCCTTACATAGCCTTTTGAGCGAGACTCTGCTGCTTATCACCTATCGTGGTCGTCAAAGCGGCACGGAATACAGCCTGCCGGTTCAATACGTGCAAAGCGGGCATATTATCTATCTAATGCCGGGCATACCGGAGCAAAAAACCTGGTGGCGCAATCTGAAAGAGGCCGCACCCGTGCAATTGATATTGCGCGGCCAGACCCTGGCCGGAAACGCAATCGTACTCAAGCCGGATACCGACTCTGAAGCAATCCAGGAAGGCTTCGGGCTTTATCTCAGACAATTCCCTGCCCTCATCAAATATCACCATATCCGTGTTGAGGCAGGTGGGAGTTTCAATGCCGAAGAGTTGCAGCAGGCTGCCAAACAGGCAGTGATAATCCGCGTGGAATTGAGCTGATTACAATAAATCTCATGGAGACCAAAGTCTCCAGATTTCGGACTCCAGGAATGGGTTTTTATACTGCCGGGTGAGAGAACCATTTAAGGTTACTTAAATGAAAATGGAATTAACTTTGCTGAATTGTTTATGGTTGATTCTGCCGCTGCTGGCCTGGAATCTAATTCTGGGTCCAAGTATAAACGACCCGCACGTGACCTCAGACGCCCATTCCCCTCCATGGCTGCTGATCGCCGAAAACGTTCCCCGCATCCTGGTTTTCGCCCTGCCTGTGCTCACCCCCCTGCTGCATGGGTCTGATTGGTTATCGACCCTGCCTAAGGCTGGAATGGCCGTTTACATTATAGGAACACTGGTCTACTTTTGCTCCTGTCTGCCGTTGCTGTTGGCGCCCGCATCCACCTGGAGCAACAGCCCGGCCGGTTTGCTGGACCCGCGCCTCACGCCTTATCTATCGTTTTTGGGCATCGCCCAGCTGGGAGGTTCAAGGCTGTATGGATGCATTTCAGCAGTTTTCATTTTCTTCCATACCTGGCACGGGATGCAAAACCTGTAATCATATTAACAACCAACCGCATATCACCCGCTTCATGCCCGAAGATTCGGTCCAGCCAGTTAAAAATGACCAGGTGCACCAGGCGCAGGTTATTCAAACCGCAATGGGCATCCGCCCTTATAATAAAAAAGTCCCCGGCAACGGATGCTGCTGGGGACTTTTTCGTTTCACTGAGCACTAACCCCTAATCGCTGATCATTGTTCTCAGTCCCTTTATTTCTTCTTCCCAAACTTCTTCTCTAGAATAACCTCCAGCGTCGGCTGGCCAATCTCCTGCAATTCATAGCGCACGCGTTGGAACGGCTTGCTGATCTTGAGCACGCGCGTCAGGTCGATCGGCGTGCCAATGATGACCATGTCCACATCCGCTTTCCGGATGGTGGCCTCCAGGTCCTTGATTTGGGCGGCGCCATAGCCCATGGCCGGCAGGATCGGGCCGGTCTTGGGATACTTCTGGTAGGTGGCTGCGATCGACCGCACCGCGAACGGGCGCGGGTCCACGATCTCAGCCGCGCCGAAGCGTTTGGCCGCCACATAACCGGCTCCGTAGGCCATCTCGCCGTGTGTCAGGGTCGGACCGTCCTCGATCACCAGGACGCGTTTGCCAAGGATGGCGGCGGGATCGTCCACGAAGAGCGGGGAAGCCGCTTCGATGACCGTGGCAGTTGGATTCAGCCGGCGCAGGTTCTCGCGAACTTTTATGACTGCCTGTGGATCGGCCGTATCGACCTTGTTGATCACGATCACGTCCGCATCCCGCGCATTGACCTCACCTGGATGGTAAGTGCTCTCGTGGCCGGCGCGATGCGGATCGGCCACAACAATCTTCAGGTCAGAGACGTAGAACGAGAAGTCGTTGTTGCCGCCATCCCAAAGGATAATATCCACTTCTTTTTCAGCCTGGCGCAGGATTTTTTCATAGTCCACGCCTGCATAGACAATCACGCCATTATCGATGTGCGGTTCGTATTCTTCACGCTCTTCGATGGTGCACTCCTGTTTGTCCAGGTCGGCGTAGGTGGCAAAGCGCTGCACTTCCTGCTTGACCAGGTCGCCGTACGGCATGGGGTGCCGGATGGCCGCCACCTTGTAACCCATCCCGCGCAGGATCAAAGAGACGCGCCGAGTGGTCTGGCTCTTGCCCGAACCGGTCCGCACGGCGCACACCGAGACGACCGGCTTGGTGGATTTGACCTGGGTGAGCTTCTCGCCCATCAGGCGGAAGTCCGGCCCGGCGGCCAGCACCAT
>JBEKCT010000152.1:0-8321 GCA_050014715.1 Anaerolineales bacterium
ACCGGGAGATCTTTGTTGGTCAGGCTGATCAGGGAATCAAGCATCGGGTTTGTGTCATGGATGAGGAGAGCAAGCGCATTGCCGGTTGCCTGCACGGAAGCAACATCCGCCGTTGATGCCTGCACCACCTGGCCGACGATGGTGAGAACGTCCTGAGTTGTACCCAGAGCTTGATCACTCAATGCCAGGTTATTAATCACTATTTTTGTCACCACTGGCCGGTAGCGCCAGATTTCGATCAGGCCAACCAGGCTGAAAATAATTCCGGCCACCGCAGCCAAGATCAATAGAATGCCGACCATTCTTCTTATAATCATATGACTTTCCCTTTCACCTCGACTCGATTGGGGAGGCTGTCAAATTCTTACTTTACAATGATCTCGCCAGCATCTGGCAGCAGCGTTGGTGCCGGCTGGTCTGCCATCACTGCCAGGGAATGCCGCCGTACTTCGATACGCACCAGGCCTTCGCCCAACGGACTCCCATCTGCCATGACCGGCATGGCCGGGTGGGTGTCAATCTCCACCCTGCGCACGTGGTAGTGCTGGATGCGTTGGTCTTCCGGATAACCTTCACCCACCCCCTGAAGAACATAGCCCAGCAGCTCCAGCTTGTTCAGATCGGCAAAGAACAGCACATCCAACAAGCCATCCCCAAACGAAGCCAGATTGCCAAGCTGATAATGGAACCCAATGTAGGGCATATTGGATACCACCACCACATGGCCCAGGTCGTGGATTTCCCGCTTGTTATCCAGTAACAAATGGATCTCGGCTGGCGGGGTTCCGGCCAGGGTTGCCAGGAAATTGCCGATCTGGGCCAGGTTGCCATGCTGGATATCATCGGCCGACGGGAAGAGTGCGGAAGCCAGCCCCACCGAGCAAGCCTCCAGGAAAGGCGTGCTGGTTTTGCCACAGGTGGCCATGCCAACATCCACTTTGATGCGCCGGCCGTTTCGCAGGATAGCGATGGCAGACGGGATATCATTTGGGATGTTAAGGCTGAGGGCGGTGTTATTCTGTGTGCCGATGGGGATGATCCCCAGGGTGGCGGGTGTACCGGCCAGGCTCCTGGCTACCGCAGAAATGGTACCATCCCCCCCGCACACCACGAACATCCGGAACCCCTGGGCGAGCGCATCCTGAACCAGCCCGGGCAGGTCGCAGCCCGGCTCCACCAGGTAGGCTTCCGGCACAAGCTTCCAGGCCTGCATCTCATGGATCACGTCTACTATCTCGATGGGCGTTGGTCTGGCGGCCCCGGCGCTGGGATTAAAGATCAGTTTGGCCCGAATGCTGTGTTTTCTTGTGGAGAAGGGTTTCTCGTCAGTTATTTCTTCCATGTACTCCATCCTTTGGTCCAATATTTATTGACCTGCTGCTGTTTATTGAAGGCGGTCTGGCTGCTGACAATCGCCTAAGGGCAATTTTCATTCCTGGAATTCCACTTCGATCCAGGTGGCCTCGAAATAATCCTCCCGGTAACGTGTCAGGCGCATATGCTGTCCGGCATATTGGACGGCTAACTCGGCTTCCAACTGGTGAACATGGGACTGTAATTCGATTACCTGTCGACGCAGGTGCAGGATCGTCTCAGCCGCGCCCTGATCGATTCCCAGGTCGTCTTGCAAACGGCGCTGGCTGCGTGACTCATAGCCTTCAGATCTACCATAACGAACCTGTTTTGCGGATGGATTCTCTGGGGTCATACCATTACCTCATTTTGGAATTGCTTGGGAATTTTTTGACCGGGCGGCGGCCAAAGTGCGGATGCTATTGACCTCCTGATCTGACAGCGGGTCGGGCAGCACCAGTTTGACCATGGCAAAGAGATCGCCGCGCCTTTTAGGCTCACCCAGGTGGGGCATGCCCTTGCCGCGCAGCCGGAAGCTCCGCCCGGCATTAGTGCGGGGCGGGATGGTCAGGATCAGGGACCGCTCGATGGAGGGGATGCGGATTTCTCCACCGGCGATAGCAGTGAAAATATCAACCGGCACATCCATGTGCAGGTCATCCCCTTCGCGCTCGAAGGTTTCATTGGGCAGGATCTGCACGATTAGATATAAATCTCCAGCCGGTCCTTTATTTTGGCCCGGCTCTCCCTGGCCTGCCAGACGGACGCGTGACCCGCTCCGCACGCCTGCTGGTATGCCAGCCTTGATGCGGTGCCCATCCATTTCCAACAGGCGTTCTGTACCATGAAAAGCCTCTTCCAAGCTAAGGTCCACTTCGTACTCTACATCCCGGCCGTGCCGCGGGCTGGCCGTAGCGCTGCGGCCGCGGCTTTTGCCGCCGGCGCGCGCCTGGCCAAAGATATTGGTGAAGAAGTCGGAATACGGCGAAGCGTTTCCGAAAAGGTCTTCCAGGTCTTCCGGACTAGCATAATGGACGCGCGCTCCTTGGTCGGGTTGCGACCCGGCACGGGATGAGGTAGTCCCGGTTCCAGCACGGGATGCCGACCAGTTTTGCCAGTCGAAATCCTGTTGGCGGCCGCCCGTCTGCTGCCATTGCAGGTATTGCGCCCGCAACTCATCGTACTTCTTGCGCTGTTTCGCATCCGACAGCACCTGGTAAGCCTCATTGATAGTCTTGAATTTCTCTTCCGCATCTTTATTTCCCGGGTTTACATCCGGATGAACCTTGCGGGCCAACTGGCGGAAGGCCAGCCTGATCGCTTTTGCGTCGGCCTCCGGGGCTACTCCTAATGTTTGATAATAATCTTTAAAATCCATGGGATATCATCTTCTTCTTCAGGATTTTGTGGTGACAACCGGTTCAGCTTCGTTTATGACAGGCTGGGGCGCCAGGAATGGTTCGGACGCTTCCGCCAGTGGAGCGGCGGCTGGCAGGCCGGCTTTCAGGATAGGTTCCGCTTTCTCGATCAGTTCGCTGAGCCGCTCCATGCTGCTGGTCACCAGGGGAAGAGCCGGTTCATCCATTGCCTTTACGCTGACCCACACGCGTGCCTGGCGTTCTTTAAGGTCAGATATCTGAGCCGCAGCCCCTAGAACCGCCCGCCGGCTGACCAGTCGGTTCCACAGGATTTGGCAAACCACCGAAACAGGTGGCGCTATGATGATGCCAACCAGGCCAAAAGCGCCTGCCAGGGCAATCAGTATGACCAGTGTAAGAATGGGGTTATCCCACCTGCGCTTGAAGAGGCGTGGCTTAACCCATACTCCCAGGGCGATCAAGACGATTACCGTATAGAGAGCGGTAAACAGGCTCAACTGCACGCCGGTCAGAAGCCCTACCAAAAGCACGGCAAGCATTGCCAGGACCGGCCCAGCCACAGGCACCAGACATGCCAGAGCGCCAGCCAGTGCCAGAAACGCAGTGTAAGGGGATCCAAGTGCCCAGTAACCCAGGCCTAATACCAGCCCGGCCAGCAGACTATGAATTACCTGGCTGCGGATATATGTGCCTAGGTCGGGTTCGACCGTCCGCCAGATTCCGCGTGCCTGTTTGCGTTGTCCGGAATGCAGCAGCGAGAGCCACAGACGTTCAAAATGAATCTGGTTGATGCTCCAATAAATGCTCAAGAAAAGAATGACAATAATGCCGCTTATCAGGCTGACAATGTTCTCCGAAAAGCCCAGCAGGGCCGGCAGAACCAACTGGCCCTGGTCACCGGTGACGGCTGCGAAGAGCGTACTTGGTGGTGGCAGCACCGCAACCAGCGCCTGCTGGAAAGAACTGCCCTCCAACCAGACCGGCAGCTTCCATGCATCCTGCGCGGACACAGTGCGAGCCAACTGTTGAATTTCATTGATCGCGGCCTGAGTGGTTAGAAAAAGCAGGAAGCCGAAACAGCCCAGTGTCACCAGGTAGACTAGAATCCAGACCGCCCGCACCAGCAAGCCTCGCCCGGCCAGGCGGCTAACCAATGGGCGCAACGCAGCCGCAAGCGCCAGTGAGATCAACACGTAAACGACAACGAGCCGAAACTGCCAAAACAATAACAGCGCCAGTAGCGTGGTCATGACGGCTGCACCGATCCGGATGATTTGCTTTGTCATGGTGCACCTGAAGGAGGGACCTGGGCCAGCAGTGCATCCAGATCGTTCGTGATGGTCTCGATCTCATCCAATACCTGATCCATCTGCTTGACCTGCAGAGCCGAGCCGACCTTCTTGAGACGCGCCTGCTTTTGCAAGCCCTGGACCAGTTCCTGGGCTTCATAACGCAGCCGGCTGGCCAGGTCACGCCCGGGTGAATCCTCCGATTCCAGGTTCCCTTTATGAAAGACGAAACGATCGAGCAGAAGTTGTATTATGGCCGCCATCGGTATCGCCACCAGCATACCGCCCAGGCCAAGCAGGGATCCAAAGGCAAAAAAAGCCAGCAGGGAAACGAATGGATTGACCCCGACCGCCTTGCGCATTACGCGCGGAGCCAGGAAATAGTTTTCCAATTGGTGGATAACCAATGTGGCAATGATGACCCACACCAACCTGCCGGGCCCGATGGACAGGGCCACCAGACCGGCCGGAATGATGCCAAGCAGCGGTCCGATCAGCGGGATTGCTTCCATAACGCCTGCCAGGAGCGCCAATACCAGCACATTGGGCAGGCCGATCAGCAGGTAGGCAACCATTGCCAGGATCCCGATTATCACGCAAAGGACCGCTTGTCCGGCGATGTAGGATCCAACTTTGGTTTCCATGGCGGAAATCAAATCGCCAGTGCTCTCGCGCTGGCGATTTGGAACCAATGGCAACAGGGATTGAATGATGCGCGGCCCGTCCAGCGTCCAGTGAAATGCCAATAGCAAAAGAACGATCCCTCCAAAGATGATATTGGCTGCCGATATCACAAAACCCCAGGCCTGCCCTGCCGAAGCCAAGCTCAACTGCCCCATTGACTGTATCGACGTCAGGCCCGGTAGGGTTTCCGGGAGGAACCCGCCTAAGCGCACAATCCACTGGTTGGGATAAGCAGTCAAGCCCCCGCGCAGGCCATGGTAATAGCCTGGCATTGCAGCCGCGATCGTGGTAGCTTGGGCGACGATTAGCGGGAATGCCAATAGCACGAAACCAATCAACACGACCAGCAGTAGCAGGAAGACAAGTATCACTCCTTGCAATCGGGGAATTCCCCGCCGGTTTAACCATGTTACGACCGGCCGGATCACCGTGCCCAGCATGATGGCGATCAGCAGGATGAAAATAACCTGGTTAAACCGGTAAAGAAGCCAGAAGCCAAGGGCAACCAGGACCAGGAGAAGAGTCGCCCACACGACCTGCCGGAAGGTCCAGGTTTTCGGTTGCTCGGGTGGCGGGAATGCCATGCTTGCCCTGCTCTTTCTGTACTATCGCTAAGCCCTTCTTCCACCGATCAGGCGTAAGATGACCACAAATATCACTGCGCCAACCAACGCGACTCCGATGGAAGGCAGGTTGATGCCGGACATCGGGTCGCCCATGCCGAAGAAATGCGAAGCGATCCAGCCGCCCAACAATCCGCCGATCACGCCGACGATGATGTCACCGACGCATCCATAACCGCCCCCTTTTACAAGCAACCCGGCCAACCAGCCCGCGATCAAACCAACGACGATCCAGGAAAGTATTCCCATACTGAACTCCATTTCTCATCATGACAGTCTTTTTTTTAGGTGCGCGATTGAAATCCACAAAATCATGCATCGTTCGATATAATTAATTTTAAAGCCCGTTCCTTCATGGCATTACCAAATATATCGTAGGCCTGCATGACCTGGTCCAGTGTGAAGTGGTGGGTGATCAATTGCTGGGGCTGGAGTTTTCCGGCCATCATAGTTCTTAGAAGCAGGGGGGTTGTGACGGTATCGACCAGCCGGGTGGTCAGGGTGATATTATGCGCCCACAGCTTGTCCAGATTTAACTGGACCGGTTTGCCGTGCACGCCCACATTGGCAATATGGCCGCCGGCACCCACGATCGCCTGGCAAACATCGAAACTGGCCGGGATTCCAACTGCTTCTATGGCTACATCCACGCCCCGGTTATCGGTCAGCGTCATGATCTTTTCAGCGGCGTTGCCAAGGTCGTTAAGGATTACCTGCGTCGCCCCCAGTTTTTTGGCGACTTCCAGACGGTTATTATCGTTGTCAACCATGATGACAGCCGCCGGCGAATAGAACTGCGCCGTCAGCAGGGCTGCCAGCCCAATCGGTCCGGCTCCGATGATGGCGATCGTGTCCCCGGGCTTGACCTGTCCGTTGAGAACTCCGCATTCGAAACCGGTTGGTAGGATGTCGCTCAACATGACCAGCGCTTCCTCATCCGCCCCGGAGGGAATCGGGTAGAGGCTGTTATCTGCGAAGGGAATGCGCACAAATTCGGCCTGGGTTCCATCAATGAGATTCCCAAGTATCCAACCACCCCCGTTCAGGCAGTGGGAATACATGCCTTTCTTGCAGTTGGTGCATCTCCCGCACGAACTGATGCACGAGATCAAGACGTGGTCGCCCACGCTGAAATTGAATACGCTCGCTCCCACCTGTTCGACGATGCCAACTCCTTCGTGCCCCAGAATGCGGCCATCTGTGACAGCCGGCACATCTCCCTTCATGATATGCAGATCCGTTCCACAAATGGTTGTCTTGGTTACCCTGATGATGGCATCGGTGGGTACCTGGATGGCGGGCTTGGGCATGTTCTGCAGGGCACGTTTACCCGGACCAAGGTAGACGAGTGCTTTCATGGTTTAGCTCCTGTTATGAATTTCATTAATACTTCTTATTGACTGGAAGATGTTAAGAGAGTGCGGGTGGCATCGAGCCGCCCGCCTCCTCAGCCTCATCTAATTGAGATTTTGTGCGTACTAAATTACACCCAGCAGGTCCAGGATGATCAGGATCACCGCGATAACGATCAAAATATGAACCCAGGGGCCGAAGTGCGGCAAGGTTGGAATTACGGTCGGACCAAAAAAGCCCAGCAGCCACAAGACTATCAGAACAACGATGATGATCCACAACATAAGGTTTCTCCTTTTGAATTAATTTTGAGCCACCAGGCTATGGCACCTGGTGGCCGATGGCTTGACACTTTAGATAAATGAAGCCGTCTGCACACTATATGACATGCAGAAGGGTCAAAATGAACAGGATGACAGCGATCACGATCAGGGTATGGATCCAGCCTCCGCCATACGGCCGGTTGTTATTCCAGGCACGCCCACCGAAGAAACCAAGTAGCCAGAGAATAAACAGGATTACGATAATAGTCCACAACATGAGCTTACTCCTTTTGGATGATCTAATGAATGTCACCCGGCGTTTGGACCGGGTGGCATTGGCCTAGCGGCCGATCAGGATGAAGACGCCGGCCGCAATGGCCAGTATCGCCATGATAATGTCCAGGCCGGTAAAGCTGAATTTGAGCAATGCGATCAGCCCGGTCAGGATGAGCCAGATGCTCAACAACAGCATGCCGATACTCTTTGTGATTCTCATTCTTGCCATGTTAATTCTCCTTTTCAAGGTAAACGGAGACGGGCGTCGGGCCGGCGACCCTGGTTACCCGTCCGGATGGATGCGGATTATCTGATCTCAGGCGGCCTCGACCGCCATTTTCTCGGTATCCAGGGCTGCGGATACCTTATCCAACTGTTCGACCAGCTTATCCTGTCCAAGCTGCTTCAGTTCCTCAGCCTTGTCCTGGACTTCCGCCGTGAGCTTGTTGGTATCGGAACGGACCTGCGCAACTGCCTTCTTGATATTTTTGGTCGTCCGGTCGCGCAGTTCGATGGATTTGCCCTCGATCTGATCGCGGGTCTGCTTCCCCGATTGGGGTGCCAGCAGCAGCATGGTTACCACTCCGGCCAGGCCGCCGATCAGTAGGCCGAGTAAAAGCCTGATCGGGTTATTTTTGTACGTGCGTTTTTTGGTTGCCATATTGTCAACTCCTTGATTAATGAATATGGTGAATGAAATAAATACACGATCCAATTTACATGAACTGTGAAGCTGGATATCCGCTGGCCGGTCTTTCAATCACGCCCTTCGTCGCCGTGATAAATGCCGGCATCTGACATGTCTTCATCCGTGACCTTGAAGATCCCGGTCAGCTTGCGGATCAGGTCCTGGATGGACCTCTCAAAAGTTAAAAAGGGATCCGGCCGGTGGTTTTCTTCAAATTCGTGATTATCCGTCGAAATATCCATATTTCACTGTTCTCACACATGCGTATGCTGATCGGTGGTGGTTGTTTGTGTGACGGGGCCGCGCGGGCGATAGAAGATCACGAAGATGATTCGTTCAACCGCCCATGCGATCAAACCATATACCAGCATGGCGATCAAGGTTGAGATTTCCAATACCATGCCACCGGCTGC
>JBEKCT010000153.1:0-8260 GCA_050014715.1 Anaerolineales bacterium
GGAAAATCCCTGCCCATCATGCCCGAATCCGGGTTGACGGCAAAGTCGCAGGCCAATATTTCTGAATGGTCAGCTATGAAAGTGGCCAGGTTGGGTGAGCCGACTTCTTCCTCCCCTTCGAACAACCATTTAATATTAACTGGCATGCCACCGGTTCGAATCAATGATTCGGCCGCTTTAAGCGTTATTAACGCTTGCCCCTTCATATCCGAGGCCCCTCTGGCAAAAATATCTTCTCCGATGACCGTTGGTTCGAAAGGATCCGTCTTCCACAATTCAATCGGGTCGACCGGTTGAACATCATAATGACCATAAACCAGCACGGTCGGGGCCGCCGGCACATCCAGGTATTCACCATAAACAATCGGGCTCAGGGCTGTCGGGAAAAGCTGCACCTTGTGCATGCCCAGCGAACGTAATTGAGTAATCAACCATTCGGCTGCAAGTTGAATGTCTGGTTTATGCGCCTTCTCTGTTGAAATTGATGGAATACTTAAAATTTCTTTATAAGAACTTAGAAAATTCTCTTTCTTGGCACGGGCATATTGCAAAGCATTTTCGAGTTGATTTGGCATGAAACCTCTTCCTGGAAATCTTGATGATCTATTATTATCCCGGTTGAAATAATATTTCAGGAGCTTTCTAAGGTCCTGTGGAGGTTGGCAGTCCAACCTGAATGGTTGGTTGGGTTGTCTGGTCCAAAGTACGCTTTGTAACCAAATACCAGCTCGAAATCCCGTTAAATCGATCAGCCGGTTCGAACAGCGGCAAGCCTTGTACTCCCTGTACACGCTGATCGACACCAAATGTGTAGACAGGATAGTATAAAAGCAGGGCAGGCAATTCGCTCGCAAAAACAACCTGAAAATTTCGGTACAGGCGCAAGCGAACATCTGGATCAGCTGTTACACGTGCCTGTTCGAGATACTCACTGGCAGTACCATTATCCCATTGAGAATAATTCTGCCCACCGGTAATTTCAGCTTGATGCCAGAACGGATAGGGATCCGGATCGTACGAACGGGTGAGATCCAGATCCGCCAAAACAGCCTGGTAAGTGCGTGGTGTCAGATAGTCATTTATTAGTGATTCGTAGGAAACTGCCTTTAAGGCCACATCCACGCCGATGGCCGCCCAATCCTGTTGAATGGTTTTTGCTAACTGGCCATGCAAATTATCATCCGGATATGCCAGGGTGAACGAGAGAGCTACATCTCCCTTGGTGCGCACATTTCCATTCGCAGGCAAGACATAACCCGCACTCTTTAATGTGGAGGCTGCTGCATCCGAATCAAAACCGATTTGCGCTATGCCGTCATAGTAAGCCCAGGTACCAGGCAGAATTGGACTGTTGGCCACGATTCCTTGTCCACCTAGTAATTTATCCACCATCCATTGACGGTTTAAGCCAAGCATCAGGGCATTCCGAACATTTTTATCCTGGAAGAAAGGCAATGTCTTGTCGCCCAGATTGAGGAAAATCATCGTCAGGCTGGGCAGACGGCTGGAATACAACGCCAGATTTGTCTCAGCCAGGGCAGAAGGTAAAATATCCTGGGTGATCTGGCTGATCCCGAGCACTTCTCCGTTCTGGTAAGCCGTCAAGGCTGCTTGGGAGTCGGGATAATACCGGAAAACAACCTGGTCGATGAATGGTGCCTGACCAAAATAAGTCTTCGAAGCAGTAAGAACCACGCCAGCGATCTTTCCATTTTCGATCATTAAATGGTCAAACTTGTAAGGGCCCGATCCAACTGGCGCCAGATTAAAACTGTTGGTTGACATTTGGTCCGCTGCAACAGACTCTAGTAGGTGTTTGGGCAGAATGCCAAATGTCAGGTAATCCAGGAATGGGACAAATGGCTCTGGCAAAACAAATTTAATATTCTTGTCATTCAAGCGGGTGATTTGTACCCCATCCCACAGGCTGCGAACATCCTGAGGGAAGGCAGAGTCCTGGCTGCGCAACAAGCTCAGCGTAAACAGGACATCATCACTGGTGACAGGACTTCCATCATCCCAGTTGGCATTTGCTCGCAAGGTAATATTATAGATTTTTCCATCCGCTGAAACGCCCCAAGATTCAGCCAGGTCTGGCTGTGGAATGCCTTGCGAATCAAACTTGAGCAGACTACTGAAAAGCAGGCGATCCACATCCCGGTCGGCTGGATTGTTTAAATCAAGCAGAGGGTTCAACCGCCCAAATGAGCCGATTAGTGCCTCGGTATAGATCCCACCGCTGGCCGGTTGAGGTAAGATTGGATTTAGGGAAGGTTGCTGTTGTGTAAGTAAGAGCACTGCCACCACGATCAATGTCAGTGCTACGACTAGGAATTGCCAGCGCAATTTTTTCATGAAATATCAAATTAATTAAAGAAAGGCCGCCTCCGGGATATGCACAGATCGGTGCTGGCCTTTCTCTCTGAAGAAAATTATTGGTGGGCGGAAATAATCACGAGGGTGATTGCAAGGGTAAAAAACAAGACACTGAAAACTATAGTCACCCAAAAGAGTGTTTTTTCGATCCCGCGTCGGGCAGTGAACACACCGCCAGCATCAGAACCAGTTAATCCGCCCAGTCCTGCGCCCTTGCTTTGCAGGATTATACTAACCACCAGCGCGATTGATGTTAAAATCAAACCACCATCCAGAATGTTAATCATCTATTAGCCTCCAGGAATTTAGCCGTCAAATTATACCTGTTATAAGGGCAAACCGTCAACCAACGCTATGAATGAATTGATTATTAATCTGCACATGCATACCACTTACTCGGATGGCTCTGGCATCCACGCCGATCTTTGCCGTACGGCTCTTAAAACAGGCGTGGACGTTCTTCTGGTTACAGATCATAACGTTTGGGTGCAGGGAGTAGATGCTTATTGTCAGATCGGGAACAAACGAACCCTCTTAATTGCCTGCGAGGAAATCCACGACCAGGACCGTGATCCGCAAAAAAACCATTTGCTCGTTTTTGGCGCAGACCATGAGCTGGCACCTTTGGCAGACACTCCTCAAACTCTCATTAACGCCGTCATCCGGCTGGGTGGACTGTGCTTTCTTGCACATCCAGTCGATCCGGCCATGCCGGCTTTTGGGGAGACAGACATATCCTGGGTGGACTGGGATGTCAATGGATTTACCGGGATCGAATTATGGAATGGTTTCAGCGAACTCAAAACAGTAGCAAAAGGAAAACTGGACGCAATCGTGTGCGCCTTTTTCCCGGAAATTATCCCGCATGGTCCGCTCCCAAGGACAATAGAAATTTGGGACAATCTTCTGAACGAAGGTCGGCGCGTGGTTGCCGTGGGGGGTTCGGATGCCCATGCTCAGCGCAAGACCTTGGGGCCTTTACATAAGATCATTTTCCCCTACGAATATCACTTTTCAACAATCAACACACACACTTTCACTCCCACGCCATTGACAGGTGACCTTCTCCACGATCGGAAAATGGTTTTTGACGCTCTCGCCGCCGGTCATTGTTTTGTAGGAAATGACCTGTCTTGCTCCACGTGTGGCTTCCAATTCTCGGCTCAAAGCCGGGAGTCAAGCGGTATTATGGGGGATGAAATTTCATCGAAGGGAGCAGTAACTTTTCAAGCCAAATTTCCTTCCCGCGCTGAGATCAATTTGTTCAAGGACGGAAAATGCATCAAAGGGTTGCAAGGTGAGACATTTACACACATCACGAACGAGCCGGGCGTTTACCGTGTCGAGGCTTATAAACGCTACCTCGGCAAGCGTCGGGGATGGATTTTTAGCAATCCGATTTATATAAGATAAATTTCACTTCCTACACCGGCGATTCCCAGAACAACTTGGCTTTTTTTATCGGAGGTGGTAGACAACCATGATTATCTCCCCGCGAACACTTATCGAATAAAATATATTTGGATAGTCATAATCAGCAGGATGCCAACGAAATACGCTTACAAAATAATTGGCATCCGCGGGGTTTTTAACCGGTATCAATCGGGATTTATTCCCGCTAGTTAATCCGGAATTAATATAATCTAGTCCAGGCGGATCTGAAATAAATATCTTGATATTCTTACTCGAATCTTTGGTCAGAATAAAATCAATTCCCTGTTTGTAAGACAGACCCCAATAATCCATTTCGAATCTTTGCCTTAGTGTCGATGGATCACCAGCAAAAACATTAAAGTACACATTCTCAAATGGATGGTAATAAACCATGAACCAGGCAGGCTCAATTAGCCCTAAAAGTAGTAGTGAACTGGCGATTACTTTAATAACATTAATTTGCAAAGGGATCCGTTCCATCCATTGATAAAGAAAAATCAAACCACGTAAGCTTATCAGCACAATTACCGGATAAATAAAAAACATCTGCCGCCAACCATCGTAAAGAACAGAATGAAACAGGTAAACTGCGGCAACCGGGATCACCAGCCAACCTATTACCACAAACCATATGGAAATCTCTGAAGAAGATCTGATTAATGTTTGGACCTTTTCCTTTGATTTGATTAAAGATATTATGCTCCCACTCCATCCAATGAGGCAAGGCAGGATTCCTGCCAAAACGATTACAGGGGTGGTGATTCCTATCCAGACTGGCAGGTAATGCCACGGCAGGTTTTCCGGCAAGTAAAATTTCCCTTCATAGAGCACCGGCCTGTTAAAGGGATATTTACTCATCATGAAAAAGGCGTTGACGAATTCTTTCCATGGGTTTTGCCATAAGATTGGCCAAAATAAAATAGTAAGTCCAATAGTTAAAACCAGATATACCAATAATATGGCCAAGTTGCGTTTCCAGGTACTTAGCGATTCTAATGTTTTGAGCAACAGCAATATTGAAGCCAAAGGAAGGATCATCACACCAGCTACTCGCGTGCTTATAAACACCGCGCTCGCTACTGCATTCAAAACCGTAATTAGTGCGAACATCCATAAGGGTTTATTTCTTGTCAAGGAATCAGAAAGAATTACCAGCATGCAAATCGCAGCTAAGGCTGCGACCATGAAGGGAATATCCTTGGAATTATAAAATGCATCCGCAAAGATACGCGGACTGACCGCAATCGCGACGGCCCCCAACAGCCCCCACCAGGGGCTATGAAATATACGCTTGCACAAAAAATAGAATAAGATTACTCCAAAAACAAAAATCAAGAAGATAGCCAGGTGTCTTGGGAACGAGAAACGGGAAGAGGCCCATAACAATGGCACCTCGAAAATGGGGCCATAAAACCGGTCAGAAAAAGATAATAAAGCATGATCGCCTCTGAAAAGGTAACGGTAATTCAATGCCCCAATCTGGGTTTGAATCGATTCATCCCACGGGATTCCATAATCCTTATACAAGATGCATCCAATCAGGATTAGGGTGCTAAAAAACACGATCGGGACCAAGATTTTCAGAAACTTCTTCATAAATTAACTATTCTATCATGTCCGAAAATTGATCAGGTAATGAAATTTCCTCTCCCTTAAAAACTCTTTTTCGCTTACAATATAAGCCATTGTGTTTCCCGGAGTTATTCCGGGTGCTTGTACTCGAAGTCTTCTCGAGTGCACGCCTTCCGCTCCCGGCTCACCCACGGTGAATGTCCGGGGGCTTATCCCGAGGAAAGGAGGTTTTCCCTATGCGTAAGTATGAATTGGTTTGTATTGTCCATCCCGATCTGGACGAGACTGCATTTAACGGCATCATTGAAAAGGTCAAGGGTTGGATTGCAGAAACCAGCGGTAGCGTGGATAAAGTGGAAGTCTGGGGCCGAAAGCGTCTGGCCTACACCATTAAGAAACAGCGCGAAGGCCAATATGTTTTATTTAACCTTGGCTTGGAACCAGTAGCCACCACATCACTGGAAAAGAATCTGCGTTTTCTTGAACCTGTTATTCGTTATATGCTCATCTCTGTGGAATAAAGGTGTCGCAGTCGGTTTTTCGCTAACAAAATCGGAGTGAAAGATGAGTCGTGGTTTAAATAAAGTCATGATAATCGGCAATTTGGGACGTGATCCCGAGATGCGTTACACGCCCTCTGGCCGCCCGGTGACTACTTTCACTGTCGCCACCAGTCGCTCCTGGAACACCACTGATGGTGAACGCCACACTGATACAGAATGGTTCAATGTAGTAACCTGGGGCACCTTGGCAGAAATTTGTAAACAGTACCTGACCAAGGGACAACAAATCTACATCGAAGGACGCCTTCAGACACGGCACTGGGAAGACAAAGAAGGTGTCAAACATTCCACCGTCGAAATCGTAGCCATGGAAATGATGATGCTCGGCGAGCGCCAGGAGGCTAAACATCTCCCGGCCGGCGATGAGCCGCTTGTATCCGAAGAGCCCGATGGTCAGAATGGGAACGAGGTTGAATT
Organism: Anaerolineales bacterium; assembly: GCA_050014715.1. Lineage (GTDB taxonomy): Bacteria > Chloroflexota > Anaerolineae > Anaerolineales > Villigracilaceae > UBA877. The sequence goes on from JBEKCT010000153.1 coordinate 6,363, forward strand.
TCCGTTCTAAAGTTGGGCGGAATAAGGCAGCGTTTCAATAAACGTTGCGTCTTGTAAGTTAGATTGGAGTATAAATTCTTATGGATCATCCAATGGATAATGAAATGGAAGGGGGGCAGGAGCGTCGCTATTACGCCCGGCCCAAGATTTGCCAGTTCTGTGCCGACAGGCATATGACAATTGATTACAAACAGGCAGATGTTTTGCGCCGATTTGTCACTGAAGAAGGCAAGATTCGCCCGCGACGCCAGACCGGCACCTGCGCCAAACACCAACGTGAATTGGCTGTTGCCATCAAACGCGCCCGTCACATCGCCCTGCTTCCCTTTACTGGTCGCGCCTTTAACGAAGAGCGCTGATGACTCTCCGATGAGGTATGTATGGCAAAAAACAAGTCTCCAAAAGTATTAACAAAAAAACATCTGGCGCGCCAGGAGCGTGAGCGCAGACAGACCAGATTGATCACCGGTATTGCCATTGGGATCATTGCAATTGTGGTTCTGGGCATCGCGTATGGGCTCCTGAACGATACGCTCTTCCTTATCTGGAGACCGGCAGTAACCGTCAATGGCGAATCACGCAGCCTGCATGAGTTTCAGGCTCAAGTAAAGGTGGAACGTCAACAATTGATCAGCCAGTACATGCAGTATTCGCAGATGGCTGCAATGTTTGGCATCGATCCCACCACTGATCCACAATTATCTCAAACGATGACGGGGATCACGGATGAGCTTAATACCCCATCGGTGGTCGGCCAGCAAGCCATCGATAATATGGTACATGATCTGCTCATCCGTCAGTACGCCAAGGCTAACGGTATTACGGTTAGTGCCATTGACGTTGAGAAGGCCGCCGAAGAAGCATTGCAGTATTACAAGAACGGAACACCAACCCCCACGCTCACTCCAACGCCGTTGGTTTTTTCGACTCTAGATGCGACTCAATATGCGTTGATTACTCCCACTCTGACACCAACAACTGCACCCACCAATACTCTGGCTCCTACTGCGACACCCAACCTGACCAGCACTGCCACCCCAATTCCCAGCCCGACTCTCATCCCCAGTCTTACCCCCACTGTGACGCCTTACACACTCAAAGGATACCAGAGCCAATATAAGACCACTTCGCAAACCTATACAGCTTTGGGACTTTCGGATGCTGATTTCCGCTATATTTTCTTCGAGAGCGTACTCTATCAGCAGCGCGTCGAAGCCAAAATAACCGCGAACGTGAACTATTCACAGGAGCAGGTCTGGGCACGAGTCATCGAAGTCGCAGACGAAGCGACTGCCAAAACCGTCCTTGCACAACTTATGGCTCCTGGTGGCGATTTTGCTGCCCTGGCAGCCAAAGATTCCATCGACACCGGTTCCAAGACGAATGGTGGAGATTTGGGCTGGTTTGGTCGCGATTCGACGAGTGTGCCTTCCGAAATAATCGCTACTGCCTTTTCGCTTAAAATTGGTCAGACCAGCCAACCGGTTAAGTCTACTAGTGGATATTACATCATCCAGATACTTGGGCACGAAGTCCGTCCATTGACAGCCCAGCAATATCAGACCGAAGTTGGCAACGCATTTACAGCCTGGCTCACTCAGCAGCGCAACAAATCCAAAGTTGTCATAAACAATAGTTGGACGAATTACGTTCCCACAACACCCACCCTCGCTCAAGCACAGGCAGATAATAACGCCACTTCAACAGCCTACGTGTCGACCGCCCAGGTACAAAGCACCCCCTAGAGAATAAGGATAACCCTCAGTTCAAAACCATAGTAAATGATGGGGCTGTCCAAAAAGTGCTGGACAGCCCTTCACTTTTTTAAAGAACCGTGATTCAATAGGGGCATGAAAAGGAAACCTGCCGCTCCTGTATTTAAACCGTACGTGATGAAC
>JBEKCT010000154.1:0-8237 GCA_050014715.1 Anaerolineales bacterium
TTGCCTGGCTGATGGCCAGGATGTGCCATTCGTTAAAAGATTTCGCGAAGGCCGAACCGCGATGCCCGGAAGTGCCGAATACAACCCGTTGCGCTGGGATGGCAGGATCAGGCTTTTCCGTATAATAGGCTGTGACGAGATCAGGCACATTGACCAGGCTGGCTGGGTCGGCCGGCTTTCCTGCAAGAGGGCTGACATTCATTCTTTGAATCTCCGTTGATTTGATGTATCTTCTTATCTTATAGCAAACACTCCCCGGCCGCATCCACCGGTCGGGGAGTATTTACCTCCGCCACTTGGGGGAGGCAGGGCAGGGGTCAGGCCTTGGTAACGCCGGCCGTCTTGCGCCCTTCCTGCTTCAGCCGCCGTACATGCGTGCGTTTGCTCTTGGAAGCCCGTTTGGGTTTCGTCGCGCTGGCCTTGTCGGTTTGTGGTTCAGTCTTGGTTGCCATGGGAATAAACTCCTTATAAACTCAAATTATCCACCGCTGGAAAAGGTACGGGGATTCATCTCATACTACACCCTTATCTTCCAAACCGCATCCACCTGCCGGGGAGTTTTATCCTCCGTCATTTGGGGGAGAAGCAAGTGGGGCTTGGGGTTGTTGGCTTGGCTGGTACGATTGGTTATCGGCGTTAAACTCACGCATGGCGATTTCAACGTAGGCAGGCAATTCCGATAATAGGGTGTCCGGATGGGCAGCGTGCAGTTTTTCGCTCATGATCTCTGCGCAGGAGCGCTCGTCGTCCGCGTTGAAAGGAATCGCATCATTCCATTCCGGAGCGACATAGTCTGCTTTCCTGGCCGTGCATTCGAAGATGTCGAAGCGCGCCCGGGTGGCGGCCGCGCAGGCCTCCGCTTCATCCTCTGCCATCACAAACAAATCCACCTTGACACGATACAATTTCTTTTCCATTTTTTCTCCCAGATTTTGTAATATTTCAATTGATCGGCTGTAAGTGGTATTCGGACGGAATAGCCACCCCGATACCACTTATCCAGCATGAATTATTGGGAAGATACTTTATTTCTTTTCCGGAACGACTTCCTCAGTGATCAGGAGTTCGTTGAACAGGGCGCGGTAATGCACCAATGCCTGCCGTAATTCTTCCGTATCTGCCGTGTGTTGCTCATTTTTTAATGCGATTGCGCGTGCCAGGCGGTAGTTGCTCACCAATTCAGGATAATTGATCGAGATATCGGCTGCCCTCTGGTCAAAATCGGATACGGGATAGTTGCGAAGCTGCATGACTTCCATGATCAGATGATCTGCTTCAACCGTCGCAGGTCCGGGTTGGTCGATGAATTTTGCCTGGACAGCCTTCCATTCAGCCAGGTACTTTTCGCGCTCGCTCAGAGAAAGGGAACGGATATTCAAACTATCGACATGTTTTTGGCGGTTATCCATTTCTTTTTGGGCCTTGGACTCGTTCCCCATCGTCTTTACGGTGGCATCATAATCAGGTCCAAATTTATCCTGGTACTTCACCGTCCGTTTTGACCCTTGGCGGCGGGAAAAAACAGCTCCCAATACCAGGCCCAGGATTACCAAGACCACGATAACGATGATAATCGTATACATATTTGTACTCATCATAGATCTCCTTTTTTACATATGAATATGCTATAGGAAAAACGTTTACAGCCTCAACGTATTGAACCAAATATCAAGCCCAGGATGACAAATACGATTGCCACTCCCAAAAAGAAACCAAGGTTATACAGGTTCCCTGCATTGTGCACTTCGTACATCTGAATATCCTTGTTGAAGAACGACAGTAACAGAGTCACCGGGGAAATAAATCCGTGCCAGAGCCCCAGCCATATTCCGGCGACGCGGCCCTGCGCATCGGCGGTATTGACCATTGGGTTCGGTCCGGGTGCATAGACCTGTATGGTAACACCGGGCACGCTGATTTGCCCGCTGGGAGTGGGCGTACCGGCTGGCGCATTGGGAACAGGTGTATTGATTTGTAAGAATGGAACGGCGGAACAGCCTGCGACCATCGCAAGCATTACAGCCAATAAAACAAACATGAACAATTTCTTCTTCATCTTCCACCTCCGGAGTTAATCTGTAGGGTCCGTTGTATTCATGCGCCGTGGTTGGCTTGCGCGCGTCGGATCTATCATTCCAAAATTAAAGCCCCCCTTCTGCATCCATCGGTTGGGGAGTTTTTCCCTCCGCCATTTGGGGGAGGCCGGGGAGGAGTCATTTTCGTACCCAGCCCCGTTGCTGCCAGATATCCGAATACTTTGGATCCGGCCAGCTTTCGGCAGGCTTGAAGTCGGAAAATTCGACCGGCATGATAAGACCACGCCTGTCCGGCTCCGACCAGCCGAATTCGATCTCACGATCACAATCCTCGCAATTTACAAAGAAATCATCGCTTTCCCGGTTGGTCTCTGGCTCGAATATTTCATATTCTTCCGGTTCGGAAGCAGAGTCATCCTGTTCGAACTCACCGAAGTCACCCCTCTGGACTTCGCCGTCCGGTTTTTCTTCGTCCTTTTCTTTGAATTCGTATTGCCAGTGGTGGCTGTCCTTAAGCGGTCCCCATTCGCGCCAGCATTCGCTGCTTTCTCCAGCCAGGATGCTCCAGACATGTGTAACGGTCAGGCTGTGGCCGCCGCATTCTTTGCACGTAAATTTCGCCTCATCAGATTCGTTCATGCTCTCAGGACCAGCGCCTGTGTACCGGGAAGGTTGGTAAAGATTCGATCTGGTGCTTGTCAAGCTTCAGGAACACGGTATCTTCCCGCGTCTCGCCCATTGCCGAAAGCGGGATGATCACATCTTTCTGACCCCACAAATGTCCCTCCCGCATCACCAGGTGCGTAATATGTTTGTTCTTCGGGTTGACCACGAATTCGTCCACGTGGCCCACATAGCCATCCGTTGCTTCAACACGTGTCCCACGGGTTACCCCCAGTTCTCCCACTGGAATTTGCAGATGCTCCTTGGGCACTTTCATGGTCATATCGGCAGTGACAAAGGGCAGGTAGTAGTACGTACCCATTCCACCTGCATATCCGGGGCTCATCAGGGGCACCTTGGCTTCCACGAAAGTGGTTTTAACAAACCGGCGCATCTTCTCCAGTTTTGCCTTGCTGCAGCGCAGTCGAATCGTACCGGTAATTGTTTCGGAAATCGTCTCAACCGGTACAATGTACTCCGTGTTGGGAAATGCAGTCTCGCTCACTACCAGGCTTATCACCTGGTCGATAAGCGGGTCGATCAACACATACTCTGAGCGGCCACAAATGCCATCCGTACATTCCACCTGGGCTTGTAAAGGAATTTCCATATGTTCTCCAATCATGAATCCATCATACAACGAACCCTTCCCGGCCGCATCCATCCATTGGGGAGGTTTTTCCTCCGCCACTTGGGGGAGGTGGCAATTTATTTCGCCGCAACCACCCGGCTACCGCCTTTCCGCTTGGCGCGATAAAGCGCCATATCAACAGCTCTCAAGATGGCTTTACTGGTTGCGCCATCCTCCGGGAAGACTGCCACGCCCTGGGAAAGCGTGACTGCCTTCAGGATATGCCCTTCGTATTTGAGGTGAAATTTTCTGGCAGATTCGCAAAGAAGTTCGGCGCGTCCGATCGTTATCTCCCGGATGGAATCGGGCAGCACGATGATGAATTCATCGCCGCCGTAGCGGCAGGCAATATCCTCTCCGCGCACATTCCTGCGAAGCAAATTGCCTATTTTACGCAAGACAGCATCGCCGGCTGCATGGCCATGAGTATCGTTGAACTGCTTGAAATCATCCACGTCCACCATAATGATACTCAGGCTGAGTTGTTTACGCGCGGCTCGCAGCAACTCGCGTTCCAGGGTCTCTTCCATGTATCGCCGGTTGAATAAACCGGTCAGATGATCACGGACGGATTGCTCGCGCAGGCTGGCTTCGCTCTTGCGCAGGGCATTCTCAGCATGGACGCGCTCCGTGATGTCGCGGATATGGCATTGGATGACCTTCTTGCCGCCCACCAGGTAGACGTTACTGACGAATTCCACTTGGATTAGCTTCCCGCCTTTTTCCCGGAGAGGCAGATCCTTGTAACGGATATATTCATCTTTCTGCAAGACCTGGAGGGCTTCTTTACTGGCTTCAACATCTTTAACCGTGCCTACTTCCCAGAGCTTTTTTTCCACAAACTCTTCGCGCGAATAACCCAGCAAGTTTATCAAATATGGATTGACATCCTCGATCAGTCCTGTCTGTGCGTCCAGGATTAAAATCCCATCCTGGGCGGCTTCAAACAGGCGGCGGTAACGTAATTCTGACTCTTTCAATGTGCGCATGTTTCACACCTTCACTATCCTGACCAAATCCCGCTTAGTTCATCGGTTGCCTCAAGATCAATCGAGCATCTGCATGAAAACATCCACCACCTGCGGATCGAAATGTGTTCCGGCCAAGCTGCGGATATGTTCACGTACCTTGTCTACCGCCCAGGCAGGCCGGTAAGGGCGGTCCGATCTTAGAGCATCCCACACATCCACCACGGCAAAAATACGCGCAGCCAGCGGGATATGCGGGCCTTTTAATCCGCGCGGATAACCGCTGCCGTCCCATTTTTCATGGTGGCAGTAAGGAATATCCAGCGCCAGCCGCAGGTAGCTGATGGGGGAGAGCATCTCATAGGCAAAGGTGGGATTCTTCTTCATGGCTACCCATTCTTCTTCCGTCAGGGCGCTTGGTTTGAGCAGGATCCCGTCCGGAACACCCATCTTGCCGATATCGTGCAGCAGCGCCCCCCAGCGGATTTGCACAAGTTCCGCCTCGCTCAAGCCAAACAGCCGCGCAAGTTTCTCCGTCATCTCGGTTACCCGCTGCGTATGTCTTTCGGTCTCTTTATCGCGTAGGTCCATTGCCCTTGACCAGCCCTCTATTGTGGCGTCATAGGCCAGGCCGAGTTCCGAGTTGGAACGTTGCAGGCTTTCGAACAGCGTGGAATTCTCAATCGCAATGGCGGTCTGCCCGGCCAGGGTATTTAGAAAGCCGAACCATTCTTCATCCGGTTCCAGCGTGCTGCGGTGGAAGACTTCCAATACGCCTTTGATCAGTCCCTTGGAAATTACCGGCACGCCGTAGTAACATACGAAATCCTCCCCTGCTAAATGCGTTGGCAGGAAGACCTTATCTGTTTCATCCCTGAGATTGGAAATCTGTAAAAGTTGGCGATCGAGGGCGACCCGGCCGGCGTGGCTATCGCCCAACCGGATTTGTGCCTTTAGGATGGCTTTGGTCCGAAAGCCGCGCCCGGCGGCGTATTCCAGCATGAGGGAATTGGGATTTAAGATCAAAATATCGGCCGCATCGACTCCAAGTTCCTTGGTCAAATGGGCAAGAATTTCTGAAAGGCTGAGTTGTAAATTAAAATTGGATGTAATGACTTTATCGATACTGCCCAATGCAGTGAGATGCTCAAGCTGGCGCTTTATCTTTTCCTCCGCAACTTTGCGCTCCGTGACATCGCGCATACCGCCCTGCGTGCCTGCAATCTGGCCTGCCTTGAGGATCATGCTGGGCTTGACCTCGATAAAGGTGCGTGTTCCATCTGTTCGTTCGATCTGGTCGTTAATGGTGCCCGAACCGCCATCCTTCTCCATCACGTTGCGGTATCCCTTGACAAGTTCCTTGCGTACCTCCGGTGCGAAGAACTCCGAGAACTTCCGGCCCAACAACATCTGCGGGGTCTTAACATCCAATATCCGGGCTAGGGCGGGATTCGCAAACGTGAAGACCCCCGCCGCATCCGTCACAAAAAACCCGTCTTTGACACCTTCAACCAGTGTGCGGTATTTTTCTTCGCTCAACCGCAATGCTTCGTCAGCTTGCTTGCGATTGGTGATGTCACGGATAACCATCTGCACGGCTGGAGCGCCCTGGTAAGTGAAAGGTTTGGCTGTAACCTCCACGTCCACCTCTGTTCCATCTAATTGCAGGAATTTTTCCTCCAATAAGGCCGCTTCCTTGCCTTTGTATAAGCGCGTATCCCGTTTCTTGACCGCATTACGATAATCCGGATGGACACGGTCCAACATGGCTTTTCCGAGCAATTCTTGGGCGTTTTTTGCTCCATAAATATGGACTGCCGCCGGGTTCAGGAAAACAAATTTCCCTTTGCTGTGGACTACAATGGCATCCGGAGAAAAATCCAGCAGCTGCCTGTAGCGTTCCTCGCTTTCCAGCAACGATTGTTCTACCTTTTTGCGTGTGGTGATGTCATTAAAGACAGTCAGCATGGCCGGTTTGCTATCGTAAATAAATGGTACGGCAGATACTTCAACGTCAACCAACCTGCCGTCCCGGCTCACAAATATTTCTTCTTCCTGGGAGGCGGGAATTTTCTCGTTTAGCGATTGTTGGATGCGTTTCAATACCAGTTCGCGAAAATCCGGATGCACAAACTCCATCACCGGTTGTCCGATCAGTTCAGATGGGCTGGTCGCGCCAATGATTGCTGCGCTGGCCAGGTTGGCAAAGACGACGCGCCCCTGGCTGTGGACGATCACGCTGTCCGGCAGGGCTTCCACCAGTAAGTGGTAGTTTTCCTCGCTCTCGTGCTGGGCAGCCTGGGCTAGTTTGCGTGCAGTAATGTTACGGATATTGCATTGGATTACTTTTTTCCCACCCACCCGATAAACATTGCTGACGAATTCCACTGAGATCAGCTTCCCGTCTTTTGCTTTCAGGGGCAAGTCATCGTAGCGTATGTATTCGTTATCCTGTAATGCTTCAAATGCCTCTTTACTGGCTTCGATATCCTTGATTGCGCCTACTTCCCAGAGTTTCTTCTTTATGAACTCTGAACGTGAAAAGCCCAGCAAGGTTATCAGATATGGGTTGACATCCTCGATCAGTCCCGTCCGGACATCCAGGATTAAAATCCCATCCTGGGCTGCTTCAAACAGACGGCGATATCGGCTTTCCGATTCTTGCAGCGATAGCACGTTGTTAGCCTGCATGGTGCTGGATGCCTTTCTTGTATTTACAGGCCGGGCGCGCTGAACGGGCGCGTATGCACCTGTACTTAATCATATAACAAAGCCTCCCCGGCCGCATCCACCGGTCGGGGAGTATTTTCTTCCGCCACTTGGGGGAGGAAAAAAAAGAAGACTTAACTTTGATAGGCTGTTTCTGTGGCGGGATTGGCCGGCAGGGTGAAGAAAAACAGGCTGCCCTGGCCCAATTCGCTTTCCACCCCCACCTGGCCGCCCAGTTTTTCGACGATCTGGTGCACGATGGAAAGACCCAACCCGTGTCCCGGATCATGGACATGGTCGATCTGGCTGAATGGTGTGAACAGGCGCGCCCGGGCTTTTTTAGGCATACCCGGACCGTTGTCACGCGTCCAGAAGCGCAGCATGCCGTCCGGCTGAGACGTTGCGCCCATTTCCACCCTCGGCGGCCTACCGCCATGCTTGATGGCATTGCTGAGATAGTTGGTCCACACCTCTTCGATCCACGGTGCGTAACCCATCGCCACCGGCCAGGTCTCCGGAATGGCGATCTGTACATGGCGTTCCTTGATCATGTAGCTCAAGCGTTTGCGGATTTTTGCCACCACCCTGGCCATGTCCACCGGCTCCACCGGCGCTTCCGCCTTGCTCACTTCGGCAAACAGCAACAGGTTGTCGATGATCCGGTTCATATCGTATGCCGTGAAGCGGATTTGTTCCAGGTATTCCTTTAATTCATTGCGCGTCAGGTTGGGGATGTCACTGATCAGGTCTGAAGTAACGATCATGACGGTCAACGGGTCCTTCAGATCGTGAGCCACCATGTGAGTGTATGTTTCCAATTCCTTGTTTTGGGCCTGCCAGGGTGGCGGCTAGTTTGCGCAGCTGTGCCTGCGAGCCTGGAAGGTCATTACTATTCTCTTGGTTGAAGCTCGCCGAATCCTTCCGGGCTTTATCCAGCTCTGACAGGTTCGACCCGGGTTTTCGGATCGGAGATTCCCGCAGCGCACTATTCCGGTCGAAGGATCTCATGGAAGCAACCTTTCTTTATTTCTGGATGTTTATCAGTTTCTTGCCAGATAGCCCCTACCACTAAAAAACGATCGGACACATGGCCGGTTGCACCGATGAATATAGATGGCTTCCCTGAAAAAAGGGTCGCGTGAATGGTAAAAGTTTAATATAATCGGCGACAACCAAAGCCGAGGAACTGAAACATGTACAAAGCCAACCAAAAGCACTTGCAACCGCTGC
>JBEKCT010000155.1:0-8118 GCA_050014715.1 Anaerolineales bacterium
GTCTCCAGGAGCATCGCCAAATGGGCGATTATGGTCTCTGCCACTTCATCTTTGCCCATCAACGGCAGGGGGCTTTCCTTCGCATCTGAAAAGAGCAGTGTAACGCGGTTGGTATCCACGCCAAAGCCTGAATCCGCCGCGGAAATATCGTTGGCAACGATCATATCCAGACTTTTGGATTTTAATTTGGCAGCGGCATTCTTCAACAGGTCCCGGCTTTCTGCGGCGAACCCGATCACCACGCCTGGTCTGCGGGAGCCCATTGCTGCTACAGTCGCAAGGACATCCGGTGCGGCTTCCAAATCGACCTGCGGAACCCCATCTCTTTTCTTGAGCTTATGTTCTGCTACCCGCTTCGGACGGAAATCGGCCACAGCCGCAGCCATGATAAGTGCATCCGCCCCCTCAGATTCGGCCAGCACGCTCTCCAGCATTTCCTGTGCCGTGTTGACGGCAATATGGCGCGCTCCCACTGGGGCAGCTGAAACCGTCTGTGCGCTGACCAAAACGACGCTACCGCCCGCATCGATGGCGGCCTGGGCCAGCGCAAGGCCTTGTTTGCCGGAGGATTTGTTCGTCAACACCCGCACCGGGTCAAGCGGTTCCTGTGTCCCGCCCGCTGTGACCACAATCTTTTTCCCGGATAGCGGGCCCTGCCTGCCCAGCACCAACCGCAGGTGACCGAGCAGATCGGCGGGTTCCACCAGGCGACCCTTGCCAATCAGCCCTGAGGCCATGCGGCCTTCGTCCGGCCCGGCGAAATAAACCCCACGCTCTGTTAAGATTCGGACATTTTCCTGCGTGGCTGTATTGGTATAGATGCCCGCATCCATGGCCGGAGCCACCAGCACTGGACAACGCGCGGCCAAGGCCGTGATGGTGAGCAGGTTATCGGCGATGCCGTGGGCCAATTTTCCCAGCGTGTTGGCGGTGCACGGAGCTATCACCAGCAGGTCGGCGACTTGGGCGAGCCCCACATGCAGCACATGCGCTTGTCCACCCCATAAATCGGCTTCGGTAAATACCTTTCGGCCGGTTACGGACTGGAATGTGAGCGGCGTGATGAATTTCTCGGCGGCAGGGGTCAGGATGATATCCACCTGGGCACCGGCCTGGGTCAATTTTGAGGCCAGTTCGACCGCCTTATATCCGGCAATGGAGCCGGAAACGCCGAGCAGAATATGCTTGTTGCTGAAGATTTTCATACCGGTTAATTATACTGCCAACCCCGCCCAATACCCCATTTTTCCCATACTCCACATTAATTCCCAGGGAACCTCTTAGCGTGAATGCCGGGGAGCTAGCAAGAACAGTCTTGTATCCGTGAAAACTGCTTTCAACGGCCTGGCCTCCAGTCCCATGACCCGGCTGTTGACAAAGTAATCAAAATTAAAATTGGTCGCGTCGCCGGCTTTTTTACCGGGGATCGGCATCAGCCGGGCTGTCAGAGGTTTATCCAGGCGTACTGCCAGGGCTGCCAGATCAAGTAATACCGCCGCAATTTGTTCGACGCTGGCATCTCCCGGTAACGGTACGGTATCCAGGCCGGTGCCGCAAACGGCCGAATACAGCAGCAAATCTTTGACCGTCAGGCTGCCCTCGGCGGCCCGCTCGGCCAGGACCGCATCCTCCAGCACCGGCAGCATCAGTCCATTAAAGCCGGTTCCGGGGAAGTGCGCCCGCTCTATAACTTCCGTCAATATCGCGGCCGCCGCCAGCGAACCATGCAGCCCGGCCCTGGGCACGCCCATGCGTTCCATGGCTGCTCCGATGGAAACGGATTCGGATGGGAAAGGCGCCAGGGAGAAATCGATCCCCCCGAATGTAATCGAAAATTGATGACTGAGCGCCTCACCGGCCATGGCCAGTTCCTTGGCGCGTTTATCGATTTCATTCGCCAGTGCAGACTGGCCTTCATTTATAGTCCGGGCATAGCCAAAAGCCGTAACAGCCAGATCGGCTGCTTCTGTCGCGATGGAAAATGCCGGTTCATCCTGGTCGTGGTAAGCCGCCGGGAAGAACGGCGATCCCGCTTTGACATTTGCCAGAGCCGCAAAGCGCAGGTTGGCGAACCCGTTGGGAGCGATGCTCGCACAGCGCGTGATTACTTCCGCACAGGCCTGCAAAGCTGGCATGGAAATTCCAGACCGCACATCTGCCATCACGCCGGAGAAAAAAATGTTCTCTGCCGCCCCAATTGCCTCGGGGATGACCGTATAACTGTCCAATTTTTCCGGTCGGGCCGGCCCCAGGGCCGCGTTGGCAATCCCGGCCGCCTGGATTGCCGCTTCCATTTGTTCTGCCAGCCTGGGTGTTTCCGTGATTCTATCCGCTCCCAGGATTTGCGGGAACGGGACCGTTGCCAGCCGGGTCGATTGGACTTCGTAGCCGGATGCTTTACAGGCCGCACTTGCCTCGGCCAGAAATTTCCCGGCCTGTTCCATTTTCGAATCGTCCAATGGCCAGCTGGGATTGCAGAAATAAGTGATCGAGCGGATTTTTATGGAACCACCTCTTGCACCCGCCCGACTGCGCCGCTTGTCAGGCAGACTTTGATACCGTGCGGGTGCGTGGCCGAACTGGTCAGGATATCTTTGACAATGCCTTCAGTCAGTTTGCCGGTGGTCTGGTCCTGCTTCAGAACGATCCGTACCCGTACACCGGGTTTGAGTTGAGCGCGTGTGGGGACTGGCATCTAATTAAGCAGGTCCTCCGCAAATTTCAGGAAGCCTTGCACATCCTCGAAATTGGATACCAGCCCGGTCGAGATGCGCACCGCCCCCGAGGATTTACCATCGATGCACAGACGGAAATCATCCAGGCTGAGGCGCTGGTCGTGGCCGGGGCTTGTGAAGCAGGCCGCCAGTTCCATCCTGGAGATGCCCAGGGCGATCTCGCCCGCCCCCGGGTTACAGAAGCAGCCGGTCCGCAGAGAGATGTTGGATTGGTTCGCTTTTGCCTCGATAAACCGGTGATCGATCGGCTGGCCGTCCTTATCATAGAAATTGGCTGTTACTGCGCCCCCCCGCTTAAACGTATCCAGCGGTCCATATACCCGCGCCAGCGGCGCGCCCGTGCTGTGTTCCATCATCGACAGGCTTTCCAACAGCCAGCCGGTCAGACAGTGCACCCGCGCATGGATGGTCTCGTAACCGATCGATTGGATGTGTCTCAAACCGATCTCCACTGCCGGGATGTTGAGATAATCCAGAGTACCATCCTCAAAGGCAGCCGGGGCTTCGGCCAGGTAATACTTGTCGCCCTGCACCGATGCGACTGTGATGGTTCCACCGGCAAACCAGGGACGGTGTAGCTTCTTCAGCACCTCCCGCCGCGCCAGCAGTGCCCCGATACCGGTCGGGTAGCCGAATATCTTATAGAACGAGAGCGGCACGAAATCCGGCTTGTATTTGGAAAGATCCAGCGGATTGGTGGGGGCGAACGCAGCCGCATCCAGCAGCACATCCCAGCCTTGGGCATGCGCGCGCTCGATCCACTCCAGTGGGTGCAGCACGGAAGAGAAATTGGATTGGGCCGGGAAGGCGAACAGGTTGTTCTTGCCGGATGGCCCCTTATCCAGGGACGCCGAGAGCGTTTCCGTATCCACGCGCATATCCGGCAGCGCCACCGGAAGGTAAGTCACCTCGGCTCCCTTGGCGTGGGCATATTCCCGGATCCCGTTGACCGAGTTGTGGTTGTCGAAGGTCAGCAGGTAATGCGAATCTTTTCCGAAAGGATATGATTCTCCCACCAGCTTTAACGCCCCGCTGGCATTCAAGGTAAAGATGACGGTATACTCGCCAGGATCTGCGTGAAAGAAATCCAGGATGGTCGTGCGCGTGCTTTCGATCAGGCGTGTGGCTGCCTGCGAAGTTGGGTTGGACGAGTGGGGGTTGCCGAAAACATTTTCCGCCAGAACCTTTTGATGGGCTCGCACCTGGCTCTCGGCATACATCCCGCCGCCGGTGTAATCCAGGTAGATCTGTCCAAGCCGGTCCAGCCGGGCATAATCGCTCGCGCGCAGCTCGTCCAGATCGTGGGTTTTATCATAAGCCGGGTATTTCTGAACAAATTCGGCATATGTGCGCATGCAATTTATTTTTGACCTCCATTATGGAGTGGCTGTCACGCTGGGTGTTGGCGTCACCACCGCTGGCCAGGCGAAAACGCTTTTCGGGGATGAATAGGCGTTGGTCGTAACAGAATAGATGCGAGCGCTGGAAGGTTCTGAACAGCCGGCCTGGTCCGTTACTTTCACAGCCATCATCGTGCTGTTCTTGTCCCACGAAGTGTTATAACTTATCGGAACGAAAACTTGTTGTCCGCCCTGGCATACCCAGGCTTCGATCAGGTAGCCGTTGTAATCCTGCTGGGTCATGGGGACCGGCAGCCAGAAAATCGTGACATCATCGCCTGCCCGTGCCGCGCTGACGGCCGGCGGCGGGGGATACAGCGTGGTATATGGGGTCAAATCCGGATTGACCACCGGTGGATCCGTGAAACTGCCCGTATCCACTTTTACCAGCGCCGCCTTCACCCAGCACGGATATTTGTGGTCGGTTCCCTGGACAAGCAGCCAGCTGGTATCCTGATTGCGTCCGATCGCAACCTGCTGGCTTTTCGCCAGGATGTCATACCTGCCGATATAAGCAGGATCCGGACCGAACAGGCATTGGGTATTCACTTGCACTGTTACGGTGGGTGGCAGTGGGGTCGTTGTAGCGGTCGGCGGAGTGGTTACGGCGGTGGGCGGTAATGCGGTTGGTGTGTCGGCTATGTAAGGTGTTGCAGTCGGTGTGACGGTTACGGGGACATACACGATCTGGGTGACCACCTTTGTTATGACTTGCTGCAGCACGACCACGGTCTGTATGGGTGTCGCTGCAGGAACGGACCCTGCACACGAAACCCCGATCAATACGAGTAAAAAGGCAATGACAAAAACCTTGAAATATTTTCGGGAAAAAGATTTCGTTAGCATGGCATCTCCTCTCACCCTAATTGTAGCACTGCTTTTCGATTTGCCCACTTGCTTCTCCTTATGACCTGTGGTATCATCCCAAAACAATTAAATAGCCCTGATCGGCACTCTTATCCAGAGAGGCGGAGGGACCGGCCCTATGATGCCTCGACAACCGGTCGGCGAATAAGCCGAACACGGTGCCAAATCCGGCAGGTGAAGCGACTTGGTTGGTCGCCCACATTCTGGAAGATGAGAGGGCAGCCGTGCACTTTGTGCAATTGCCCTTTCGCCAGGAAAGGGCTTTCTTATTATTAAGAAAGGGTACTCCATGCCAACTACTTTCATTTCTTCTCCCAAATTATTGTTTACTTCTGAGTCGGTCACCGAAGGCCATCCTGACAAGATTTGTGACCAGATCGCCGATTCCGTCCTGGATGCATGTTTCGAACAGGATCCAATGAGCCGGGTGGCCTGCGAAGTTGCTACCAAGACCGGCTTTGTGATGCTGCTCGGCGAGATCACCACCAACGCTTTCGTCAACTTTGACGAACTGGTCCGCCGGGTCGTAAAGGAGATTGGCTATGACAGCAGCGAAAAGGGTTTCGATGGCAACACTTGCGGCGTTCTCTCGGCCATTGCCAGCCAGAGCCCGGATATTGATATGGGCGTCAGCAAGTCCTTCGAAGCCAAGGAAGGCGACCAGGACCAGATCGACCTGATCGGCGCCGGCGACCAGGGCATGATGTTCGGCTATGCCTGCACTGAGACCGCCCAGCTCATGCCCATGCCCATCTACCTGGCCCACAAATTGACCCGCAAGCTGGCCGAGGTGCGCAAGAGCGGAGCTTTGCCCTGGCTGCGCCCGGATGGCAAGTCCCAGGTCACCGTCGAATATGCCTATGGCAAACCCAAGCGCATCGACACCGTCCTGATCAGCACCCAGCATTCCCCGGACGTTTCGCATGCCGACATCGAGGAAGGTATCATGGAGCATGTCATCATCCCCACCATTCCCGCAGAGCTGAGCGACAAGGCCCTAAAAGTGTTTATCAACCCTACCGGGCGCTTTGTCATCGGCGGTCCCATGGGCGACGCCGGCGTCACCGGTCGCAAGATCATCGTAGATACATATGGTGGCATGGGCCGGCATGGCGGTGGTGCTTTCTCCGGCAAGGATCCCACCAAAGTCGATCGGTCGGCTGCCTATGCCGCCCGCTGGGCTGCCAAGAACGTGGTCGCCGCCGGGCTGGCAGACCGTTGCGAGATCCAGGTGGCCTATGCCATCGGCGTGGCCCACCCCCTTTCCGTTAATGTCGAAACCTTTGATACCGGTAAGATCGCCGATGAGAAGATCGGCCGGCTCATCCTTGAGCACTTCGACCTGCGCCCCGGTGCCATCATCCGTGACCTGGACCTGCGCCGCCCCATCTACCGCAAAACCGCCGCCTACGGCCATTTCGGCCGTGATGATGTGCAGTTCCCCTGGGAAAATACCGATAAAGCCCCTGCGCTGCGCAAAGCCGCCGGTCTGTAACTGCCACCGTGTCATTGCGAGGGGCCGCACTTGTCCCCGTACTTTGGGGGCCTTGGCGACGATCGCGTAGCATCCCGTAGGGAAGCAATCTCCAGTTTTCTAGTAATACAAGCTTTTTCCATCGGGGTTGGAAGGTTTGCGGGCGTTTTACAGTCTGTCAAACCTTCCAACTTTGTGTTTCCCGTTATGACATTAACCCTGCTCATCCTCTCCACCCTGGCCTGCCTGACCGGCATCTTCATCGTTACCTGGTTGCATAACCAGCACCACATGGATGTCGTGGTGTCCCCCATCCCTGCCCCGCAGACCGGTCCGCACATTTCCGTGATCGTCCCGGCCCACAACGAAGAACGGAATGTCCGGCGCTGCGTGGAAAACCTGCTCACCCAGACCTATCCGGATTTCGAGCTGATCGTTCTGGACGACCGCTCGACTGACGCCACCGCCGGGATACTGCACGGCATCGCCTCTCTCGACCCACGCCTGACGGTGCTCTTGGGCGCCGAACTTCCGCCTAGTTGGGCCGGTAAGCCGCATGCCTTGTTCCAGGCTGCCCAAGTCGCCCATGGGGACTGGCTTTGTTTTGTGGATGCCGACACCTTTGTTACTCCGCAGGGGCTCGCCTCGGTCTATTTTCGCGCCCTGGCCACCCGCGCCGATCTGTTCACCATCATGACCAGCCAGGAATTACCGACTTTCTGGGAACGCGTCATCCTGCCGGTGGTTTTCACGGCGTTGTCGGTCGGGTTTTCGCCGCGCCGGGTCAATGACCCCCGCCGCAAGGATGCCATCGCCAATGGGCAATTCATCCTCATCAAACGCAACGTCTACGACGCGGTTGGCGGGCATGCCGCCCTCAAGGATTCCATCGTCGAAGACCGCGACCTGGCCGTGCTGGTCAAACGTGCCGGATTCCGCCTGGTCATCGCGGATGGTCGCCAGGTCGCCCAAACCCGCATGTACATTTCCCTGCCTGAAATGTGGGAGGGCTGGACCAAGAATATCTTCCTCGGCCTGAGCGGCTCGGCCGGCCTGCTTCTGCTGGGTGCCTTGGGGGCCTTCCTGAGCCTGGTGGCGGCGCTGGCGCTGCCCCTGTGGACGCTGGCCGGGCTGGTCTGGTGGACTGCCGCCTCCGCCTCCGCCGCCTGGCTAGTTGCCGCCGAAGCCGCCCTGTTGTGGGGCTGGCTCGTCTTCTGGCGCGTGCGGGTGCTGCGTGACATGGGAATCCCGGCCTGGTACGCCCTGACCATCCCGCTCGGGGCCGGCTTCTTCGCGGCCATGCTGTTCGCCTCCGCCTGGAAAGTCCTATCCGGCCAGGGTGTCACCTGGAAGGGCCGCACTTACGGTGCAAAGTGAGATGGGAAGAATTACCCCTGAGAATGCAGAAAAGGGGCTTTTTTGGGTTGCGTGCGATCGTCGGTTGAAAACTATGAAGAACAAAACCGGGGAATGGGGTCAGAGGGCAGGCAAAAGGGGGATGGGGCCTTTACAACAAAAACAGAGGCTGTCCGAAAAGTCCCGGGCAGCCTTTTCTTTTTTAAGGAAACGTGATTCAATAGGGGTATGAAACGAAAACCTGCTGCCCCCGTCTTCAAGCCTTACGTAATGAACCAGGTGGCCT
>JBEKCT010000156.1:0-8115 GCA_050014715.1 Anaerolineales bacterium
TGCCTCGAACAGGCTGCCTTGCTCAGAATGTTTACCAAGCATGTCTCACTCCTGATTTGGTCTATCGCGGAGTGTAATCCCAAACCCCGAAAAACGCGAGCTTTTCGGCCGGGCTTCTAGGCTCCCGAGCAGCGGTTCCAATACGGCCGAAACGACCCCCGGCACTGACAGCAGCAAGCCGATCTGCAGGTAGCTCAGGCGCAGGTCTGTGCGGATCAGCGGCCAGGCCGCCTGGTTGACCCCGAACACCAGTTCGTCGAGCAATTCGATCAACAAGAAAGGCAAGTTAAGCATGGTAAGGGATGATTCAGTATACGAAATATCCTATCTTTCCCCCCTTCCCTCCGGGATCG
Source organism: Anaerolineales bacterium (assembly GCA_050014715.1). GTDB lineage: Bacteria > Chloroflexota > Anaerolineae > Anaerolineales > Villigracilaceae > UBA877. The sequence continues at coordinate 354 of JBEKCT010000156.1, forward strand.
CCAAGCAATTTGTCACTGTAAGGGATACCCGAAAGGCAAGGGGGCGGAGGGATGGGCAAGACGCGTTATTTCCGAACCTTCCAAGAGGGATTAGGAAGTTTTCACCTCCGCGTTCTCTGAGCGCTCTATGGTGAATAAATAGGTAAGCTCATCAGGTTATCCACTCCCGGCCGGCAGCCGCAGCCGCGCCACCAGCACCGGCGGTATTTCGCTAAAGTTGCCGCCCCAGCTGAGTGGATTGGATTGTTGCTGCCCGGGCGGAAAGGCGCACTCCTCGAAGCCGTCCAGCACGAAACCGTTCCGGAAGCCCAAGTTTAGATAATATTGCAGCGGCCGTTCGAAGTAGAGTTGAGGTTTGGGCTGGTTTCGCAGAGCCGCGCCGTGCTGTTGAAGAGGGGTCATATATTGCGAAACCTTTATATAGTACACCAACCTGATCTGTCCTTCCACATCCGTTTCTTCGGCCACATGCACGGAAGAAGTATTGTTGAAGGCCGGATGCGTCAAGGAAAAAATGAATCCTCCGCCCGGTTTAAGCAGCTTCGTCAGGGCATGAAAAAGCGGTTCGATATCAGCCATGTCGAACAACGCCATATTGCACAGCGCCGCGTCGAAGGGTGCAGCGGCGGCCAGCCTTTCCAGCAGGTTGGATTCGTCGGTGGCATCCAAAACATAATACGCGATGGGTGAGCCTGCAACGGTCCGGCCTTGCGCAAATTTGATCAGTTCTTCCGAGAAATCGAAGGCGCTCACCTGCACGCCCAGGCCGGCCAGCCGGCGGGCGGTCAGGCCGTTTCCGGTGGCAATATCCAGCATGTGTTGGCCTCGCTGTGGGTCCAGCAGGCGCAGCATGGCCGGCCATTCCAGCAGGTTCACGAAGTCATTGCCTTCGCCCATCTTCTCATCCCAGTAGGCCGCATTGGCATCCCAAGCCTGGCGGGTTTCTTCATTGGCATCGCCGGGAACAACAGGATTATTGGTTGTCATCTGGGTTCTCCTTGGATGGATTCCAATACGCCTTCATGATTTCGTGTGACCAGTCCGGCTGGCTGATCGGGCCGCGCGGCAGGAATTCCTGCAGCACCGGCTTGATGTCCAGCACAGGTGTGCCGTCCACCGCGTCCAGACCCTCCACGAACAGGCTGCACCCCTCCCGTCGCAGGATGCGCACGACCGTCAGACCCAACCGGTTGGGGCGCAGTCGGCCGCGTTGGGCGAAGATGCCTGCCTTTGGCCAATCCGGGTTTTCGCGCGGGTGGCGCGCACCCATCACAACTTGCTCTTCTCCCACCAGGTGGAAATGGAAGATGATCTCGGCGTGCGAGAAAGTCTCCAGCCCATCCAGGCTCTCTTCCGGCAGGGCCGGGTCGAGCCAGATCTCCGATATAAATCCGCCCCAGTTGTCGTCGGTGGGTTTCACACGCGTATTGTGTACAACAGCAATCGGTGAAATTTTTATATCAGGCATTCTCTGGCATTTCCCTTCGTTTTCTTTTCCTTCCAGTCCGCATGTCCCGCGGAGTTCTCCCGCGGGTACGTGGTGAGACGTTCTTCATACAAATTTGAACTGGTACATTGTCAGGAATTAATTATAACCATGAAACTTCACAAAAAATCTTTATTCAAAGCTAACTCTCATCCCGGGCAGGTATAATCATCGCATGTTCCTCCCAACAACCTCTGATGAAGTTAAAAACCTGGGCTGGGATGGGCTGGATGTCATCCTGGTGACCGGCGACAGCTACATCGATAGTCCCTTTATTGGTACGGCCGTGATCGGAAAAGTGCTCGCCCATGCCGGTTATCGCGTCGGCGTGATCGCTCAACCGGATATCTCCGGCGTGGCTGACATTGGCCGCCTGGGCCTGCCGCGCCTTTTCTGGGGCGTGACTGCCGGCAGCATCGATTCGATGGTGGCCAATTACACCGCCCTCAAAAAACCCCGCAAGAGTGATGATTACACTCCCGGAGGCCTGAACACCCGCCGTCCCGACCGGGCCACTATCGTTTACAGCAACCTGATCCGCCACCTGGTAAATAAGAATACCGATAAAACCCTGCGCATTTCAAAGGCACCCTGCCTCACCGCTCCGATCGTGTTGGGCGGGATCGAAGCCAGCCTGCGGCGTGTAGCCCATTACGATTTCTGGGACGATGCCATCCGCCGTTCCGTGCTGTTCGACGCCAAAGCCGGCTATATTCTTTACGGCATGGCCGAAAAAGCCGTGCTCGAGTTCGCCGCCGCCCTTCGGGATGGGCAGGACCCTCATTCCATCCGCGGGCTGTGCTATATCGCCAAAGAGCCGCCTCCAGGCTACCTGGAATTACCGGCCTACGAGACGGTCGCGCAGGATAAGGCCGCCTTCACCGAAATGTTCCACCTCTTCTACCGCAACAACGACCCCATCAGTGCCCACGGGCTGGTTCAGAAACACGCCGACCGCTACCTGGTCCAGAACCCGCCCGCCCTGACCGAAACGCAGATCGAGTTGGATGCCATTTACGCCCTCGATTTCGAGCGTCGCCAGCACCCTTTCTATGAACAACAGGGCCGGGTCAAAGCCCTCGAAACCATCGCATTTTCCATTTCCACCCATCGCGGCTGTTACGGTGAATGCAACTTCTGTGCCATTTCGGTCCATGAGGGCACCACCGTGCGCTGGCGCAGTCCCGAATCGATCCTGGCCGAAGCTGCCCGCCTGGCCCGGGATCCCGATTTCAAGGGTTACATTCAAGACTTGGGTGGTCCCACCGCCAACATGTACGGCTTCGAATGTGGCCGGAAACTGGCCAAGGGCATCTGTTCTGTCAAACGGTGCGTCTATCCGGAGGTGTGCCCGCTCATGAAGGTGGACCACCAGCCGCAGATCGACCTGTTGCGCAAAGTCCGCCAAATCTCGGGCGTGAAGAAAGTCTTCGTGGCCTCCGGCATCCGCTACGATATGCTCCAGTGTGACAAGGAACATGGCGACGCTTACCTGCGCGAAGTGGTGGAACACCATGTCTCGGGACAGATGAAAGTAGCTCCGGAGCACACCCAAGAGCAAGTGCTGGAATTGATGGGCAAGCCGGGCACCGCTTCCCTGCTGGAGTTCAAAACCCGTTTCGATGATCTGAACCGTCTGGCCGGCAAACGCCAATTCCTGACCTACTACCTGATCGCCGCCCACCCCGGCTGCACTGAGGCCGATATGCAAAACCTGCGCCTCTTTGCCAGCCGAAAACTGCGAATCCACCCCGAGCAGGTCCAGGTTTTCACCCCCACCCCTTCGACATACTCCAGCCTGATGTACTATACCGAAATCGATCCTTTCACCGGCCAGCCGCTCTTCGTGGAGAAGGACGCCCGCCGTAAGGAACGCCAAAAAGAGATCGTTACCGATAAAGAATTTAGACACACAGGCCATGAAGGATATCTACGGAGAAAGGACTAATTTGTTTTTATAAATCTTTGTGAACCTTTGTGATCCTTAGTGTACTTTGAGTTAAATTGGTTCTTAACTTGGACAATTATTTTGCCGTTACCGCCCCCGGCCTCGAGCCGTTTACATCCCGCGAATTGACCGATCTGGGTCTTCTTGCTGTTCCCACTCTGGAAGAGTCCTCCCAGGCAGGGATTGCATTCAAAGGCGACCTGCCGGCGCTCTACCGCGCCAACCTGCATCTGCGCACCGCCAGTCGCATCCTGGCCAGGGTCGGTACATTTTTCTACGCCACCGCCTACCCGGAATTGCAGAAACGCACTTCCCGCCTGCCCTGGGAACGCTTCCTTTCACCCGGGCAGCCCATTGTGCTGCGCGTCACCTGCCACCAATCCAAGTTGTACAATTCTCAAGCCGTTGCCCGTACCATATCGGCCGGGTTGGAGGAACGGCTGGGCAAAGCCAGCCCGCTCGTCAAAGCAGACGAAGAATCAGACAGCCATCCTCCCCAAATGATAGTCGTGCGGCTAGTCGACGATAAATGCACCCTCAGCGTTGACTCGTCCGGGGCATTGCTCCACAAACGAGGTTACCGCCTGGCGGTCGCCAAGGCGCCTCTGCGCGAGACCCTGGCCGCCGCGCTGCTGATGGCCTCCGGTTGGAACGCCTCCGCCCCGCTGCTTGACCCTTTCTGCGGTTCGGGAACCATTCCCATCGAAGCAGCTCTGATGCGGCTCGGCCTCCCGCCGGGACTCAACCGCCGTTTTGCCTTCATGGACTGGCCGGGATATGACCAGGCAGCTTTCAGCGATCAGCGGTCGGCAGTTGGCAATCTACAATCAAAAATCCTCGATCAACAATCCTCAATCGTTATCCTGGCTTCCGACCGGGACGCCGGAGCGATCAAAATGGCGCATGAAAATGCCGCCCGCGCCGGTGTCGAAGATGCTATCGAATTCAAATGCCAGGCCGTCTCATCCATCACCCCACCACCCGTGCGTGGTTGGGTGGTCACCAACCCACCCTATGGCGTGCGCGTCAGCCAGGGCAGCGATTTACGCAACCTGTACGCCCAGTTTGGCCATGTTTTGCGCCGGCAGTGTCCCGGCTGGAATGTGGCAGTCTTGTGCAATGATCCTGTCCTGCTCGGCCAGATGCACATGGAACTCGAAACCTCGCTTGGTTTTGTCAATGGCGGAATCAGCGTGCGTCTGGCAAGAGCAGTCGTACCAACCCGGTGAACGGCCACTTGCCCCCTTCGATATTGATGTGCGTAGCGGGCATTAATTTCTGCTCTTGTTCTCTTTTGTATATTATGGTAATATACATGCATGCTTGATTTTGAAGCAATTTCCGGGTTTGACTGGGATTCAGGCAATCGCGATAAAAACATGCAAAAACATGCCGTGACCGCCGGTGAATGCGAGCAGGTTTTCTTTAATTTACCCAGCTTGTTCCAGCCTGATACGCCCCATTCAAAGGCAGAACCGCGCTATTTTATCCTTGGACAGACCGACTCCGGGCGGCGTTTGTTTATTGCCTTTACCACGCGTAAAAACAAAATCCGCGGCATTTCGGCCCGTGACATGAGCCGAAAGGAGATAGACATTTATGAGCGAATCAATTCCTGATTTCAAGAATGAAGTTGAAGAGCGTGCGTTTTGGTCCACCCACGATTCCAGCGATTACGTGGATTGGAGCAAATCCCAACGAGTCCTGTTTCCCAACCTGAAGCCTGGTACGCGTGCCATTTCCCTGCGCCTGCCGGTTTATATGCTGGACGAACTGCGCCAGATGGCCAACCAGCGGGATGTGCCATACCAATCTCTCATCAAAGTTTTCCTAAGCGAGCGCATTGACTTGGAACATCAGCATAATTATTCCGTCAGCGAAGCCAGCGCGCCATACAAGCCAAAAAGCAAGCTATTGGCAGGCAGACGAAAGAAATGATTCCTTTGGAAATAAAATGCCCGTCACTCTTCCCGTGGCGGGCATTTTATTTTAACCTTTTTGCCTTACTTTCGGACACTGCTATCCATAGTGCGTGCTCAGGCTGCCCTGCTACCAGCCCATAGATAGGTTGTTTCCAGCTTGGGGGCGCGATGGAAAAGGTTGGCGGCCGGGTGTTTCCATTCAGGTCATTCCTTCAATTCCTTTTGGGCGAGTTCTCACTTGTTTTAATCCCGGTTCATACTGGTATAAAGAGCCAGCGTGTTGCCAGTCGGATCTTTGAATAGTGCGAACCAGCCTATTTTGGGAATTTCGGTCTTTTCCTTCACGACCGTGCCGCCCAACTTTTTGATGCGTACCAGGTCCGCTTCGATGTCGTCACTGTCCACATGGATCAGCACATTCCCGGGTTTTGTATTCTCTGTGATCGGGGCGAAGCCACCTCCCGGACCTTCTGCCGGGGACCACATGGTATAGTTCATTACAGCATCTGTTTCGATCGTCCAGCCAAACAGCTCGTGGTAAAACTTCCCGGCTTTCACGGAATCAGCCGCAGGGATCTCGATATGAACAATGTTTCTTTTTGACATGGAAACTCCTTTCGTTGGGTCGAATAAACTGATATTGGAACAATCGTATTAAGGCATCGAAGCCGGTCCTAGCGGAGGATTGGTGGGCAGCACCAGCGGTGCCCGTGGCGCCTGGCTGAAATCGAAATCGCCCAATAAATCGCCCAGCTGCGGCACGTTCTCCCGCACGGTTGGACGCGGATCCGGCCGGCCATCCGTGGCGGGATTCAGCCGCTGACCGCCCAGGAATATATCCTCGATCAACTTGAGATAGGCGTCGAAGCTCAGGGTCTGGCTGTCGATGAAACCTTTTTTGGCGTAAGGACTGATCACCAGCCCGGGCACCCTCAGGCCGTATCCATTGATATCCACCTTCGGCGGAACAACGTTATCGTAGAAACCTCCCCAGTCATCCCAGGCCAGGAAGATGGCCGTGCTGTTCCAATCCGGGCCTTGCATGATCGCGTTGATCAACCCGGTCACATACGCCTGCCCGGTTTTGATGCTCGCAGGCGGGTGCTCGCTGACCGTGTTATCCGGCACGATCCACGAAACGTCCGGCAGGATTCCGGCTTTGGCAGCCGTCAGGAATTGGTCGACTTGCTTGATGTTCCCTAACTGGTTGTCCTGCTTGACCGTATCGAAGGCCGGCAAAGGATTCCAGATCCCCGGGACATTTGCGTTCTGCGGCTTGGCTGCACACAGCATGGCATCGTCCTCGCAATCCGGTTCGCTGCCGTTGCTCAGATAATATCCCCACGAGATGTTGTTTTTGTACAATAAGTAGGTCAGGTCGGTCCAGGCGTAATCGTTTTTCGAAACATTCAATCCGCTGGCGCCGTTCAGGGCATTCACACAGCTCATCGGATCGGCCGGTATCGAACACTTGGCCGACCAGGCCGAGACCATGAACAGGTGCGAGGGCAGGCTCCACGAAGAATTCGGCTCGAACATCATATCCTGCAGGACGAAGTTTTGGGCATACGTCCAGTAATTGGGGATCTGGCGGGCATCATGCCAGCCCATCACATCCGGGGTTACTCCTGCGGCGCAGCCGGGCGTATCCGGATTCTTGCAGGCCTTCTGTGCCGCCCGGAACGTGCGCACAAAACCGTTCATCAGACCATTGTTCATATCGGCGGCCGCCGACGCCGCCCCATGCGGGCCGCCCGAATTGATATCGTTCGGGTTATAGTATGGCTTGATGCATTGACCTGTCTTGGGGTCGGGCGCACACACCGTCGGTACGCCGTTTTTCATCGGGATGCCGATCGCGCCTGGGTACGTGCCAAAGTATTCGTCGAAGGAACGGTTCTCCTGCATGATGATGACGATGTGCTTGATATACTGTTTCGCCAATGCCAGGTCATTGGAAGTGGGCTGGTAGGGCTGTGTTGCAGCCGGGCTGGAGGGCGGCATGGTGGCCGGGACCTGGATTGCCGGAGGTGAAGTTGGAGCAGCTGCAGTTGGATTCGACCCGCTCGTGTTCGTACCGGCTGCCGCGAGTGGCAGGCCGGTTGGCAGGCTGCAGGCCGAAAGAACCATGATTGAAATCAATAAAATGGAATGAAGCAATCTTCTCATATCTCTCCTTTCAACCTTTTTAAAATTCTCCTGATTCTTATTGTATTTACTATTTATTAATTAACCCTTAAATCACTTGCTTTTAGATGCTGGTACAGAAGTCCTATCTCCTTAATAGTAAATGATCCCCGCAGCAAGCTGCGGGGCTTTCAAGAGCCTTTATCCCACAGCTCGAGCTGAATATCCTTCGGCGCCTTCTGATACTTTATGTACCGCCGGATTACATCCGCGGTCACC